>NZ_WQAG01000010.1:0-164852 GCF_013031565.1 Ruegeria sp. HKCCD7255
CAAGTCGTGTGTTCAAACTGGTGTTGAATATAGAATAGCCAAATACCAATCGATGATGCGACAATCATGGTTGGTAGGAAAACATACGATAATACCTCAATGCCTCCGGCCCAAAAAACTAGGGCCAATATCCCTGCAATTGCAGCGTTTGTTCCCATCGCACTTGCCCAGTACAGCCAGCCCGAACGCATGAAACCAAGAGGTAAACGGTTTTGAATAAAGAACGTATAGATCGGCGCAACACCGAACAGGAAGACGGGGTTCCGGGTCAGACGATAAGCGGCACGCCCGAACCACTTCCGCTTCAGGTATTCTTCAGTGGTCAATGTAGGGATGTCACCCATACCACGCCGATCAAGGTTACCGGTTGAAGCGTGGTGAATCGCATGGCTTTGCCGCCAAACGTCATAGGGTGTCAGGGCAAGAACACCTAGAACCCGACCGGTCCAATTGCAAACAGTGCGACTTCTAAAGAAAGATCCATGACCGCAATCATGCATAATGATGAAGATACGGACCAGAAACGCGGCATTCAGGATGGCCAGTAGTATTGCGATCCAGACACTAAAAGATAACGCAAACCACGCTAGGGCCCATAGCGCAAATAAGGGAGCAACTGTGATCGCAAGTTCAAAAACACTGCGCTTCGCATCGGCAACACGGTATTGCGCGAGCACCCGCGTCCAGTCTTTAGGTTGCAAGTTACTTGTTCTCCAATGGCTTATTGTAGCCCATTGTTCAATAGGGCACCCGAAAAGGGTGCCCTTAAAAAAGGTCAGGCGAGCGCCAGATTGGCGGCGCTTTCGCGTCCGTCACGGCCAGCTTCGACGTCAAAAGTAACCTTCTGACCGTCTTTCAATTCACTAAGGCCGGAACGTTCGATTGCTGAGATATGCACGAACACATCGCGCTTGCCATCTTCAGGTTCGATAAAGCCAAAACCTTTGGTCGAGTTGAACCATTTTACTGTGCCATTTGCCATGGTGGAGGTCTCCTAATACTTGCCGCCCGCATCATTGCGGCGACTCGGCGTGGTCGGTCTGAATCGAAAGACTGAACGCCGAATTGGGGAGACAGCAGGTCGAAAAAGAAAAACGTAAGCCTTGTGTATATGGACTTCGAGTACGCACGATACAAGCCTTGATGCGGTGGAGGGCAACAGAGAAATCGAGCCTGCCTGGCTTAGAACTCTACAAGTTGAGAAGACGCTGTCGTTCTGCGATCCAAACGCGAAGTCGGCTTGGGAGGCCGTACAAAAGATCAATGACCGCTTTTGGGAATCTATCCCGCAACATCCGAGACAGCTATAAGCGTCCGTTTTGATGCCGTAGCGAGACTTTGCAAAGTCCGGTCTCTGCGACTTGCTGACATTCGGATCTGACCAGATTGCAGGTGAGGCGAATGACGGCTTTGTCCGCAAAGCAGTCGCTCGCGATTTTCGGGCGAACGTCTGCACCGAGCCCGTAGCGGCCATTGCATAACCGTTCAGATTAATCTCCCTGATGGCGATCAAGCTCTAGAACGCGAAGTCTACGTGATGGTCGGCGTCTCGGAGTCAGCTGCTATCACCGCAAATGATCTAAGGGATTCAGGTTGGAAATCTGATTGGTCAGTTGACGAGCAAAAAGAGGGCAACTCAACGGCCACTGAGGCCGACATTCTGGCTTTGTTTTCCCAGAACTCGAGACGTGATCAATTCATGCTGAAGCATGATCTTGATTTCGATGATTTAACGCCGGAGCTGCAAGACTTGCTTTATCCGGAGTATGTCAAAAGCGAATAGAAGGCTTAAGCAGTTGAGCCGCCACTTCGTTTAAAAGCTGCCCCCCTTCAGTACCCGTTCCTTTGCGATAAGGGTATCATAATACCTCAATTCTTGCAAGGATTGTTGCCAGAGTGTTCCCCTATGTAGCGCGCTTGCTTCATAGCCAATTGAAGCCAAACATCAGCGTTATATCCGCCCCAGCCCTTCGCCCAACCTCACGCCCCGTTGCCTCCATACGAGCCTGAAAGTCAAAATAATCTTCATCCTTTCCTCGCTTCATAGGAACGCGTTCATCTGACACCGAGCTACCAATGTTTGCGCTGTCCAGGATTTCACTGAAGTTCTTCGGCGGGCCTTTTTCAGTGGGTATCTGTTTGCCCTCTGCGTCGAAGTACTCACCTTCGATGGGTTTCGTCAATCTCTGAGGGATAGGGTGTGCCTTCGGATGCCGCCCAATCCAAGTGGGCAAGAACGTTGGCCACCCGAACAACAAGACCAGGCATTTTGCCGATGTGGCTTTTGAACAATCCCGATGCCCCGGATTCCCAACCTCGGCATTGCTCACGAAAACCTTGCAGGGTGTCCGCGCCCGCCTCATTGAAGTGGATAAAAAACGGCCTCCTTCCCCCATCTTCACCAGTCGCGTGTTGCAAGCTGCGAAGTCGGGAAATTGCGTCCGACAGCTTCCGCTTAGCTTTGAATTCCAAAGCTGTTGATTTGACCGGTTCGTTCTCATTCTGGCCTTCGCCCAAAGGCCAAAACGCTGCGGTGCGTCTTGACCTGGGCTGCAGGCTGATGGCTTGCGTGCGGTGTTGGCACGTTCTGTGAGAGGTCAATTCGCTTATGAAGGCGCTTTGATGCGGTAAATTTTGAAGAACGATCCGTTTTCAATAACCTGCAGGTTCTCTGCCTGTTCGGTTTTGGGCGCGCCGAAGACAATGAGATAGTCAAAGTCTTGCGGCCATTCCGCATAGTAGATCCTCTCGTTCCGCCCCTCAGCGACCCCCAAAATGTTTTGCCTGTGCTCTTCATCCAGGACACCGAACAGGAGCGCTGTTGTCAAAGCCCGTGAGGGGCGTATCGGGTCCAGGTGCAGTAAATCCCGTTCGGTTCTTATTGGTTGTGTCGAAGGATAGGTGAACAGCGTCGGTACAAATGCATTGCCAAATATCACCGCGAGACTGTCAATGTTGCGAAACGAAAGGAAACCGGATGGCTGGTGCATGTTGCGCGCTCCGGTGGCCATACGCCATTGGGTCGAATAGGTCAGCTCGGGGCGGCTTCCTGGCAAGTCAAAGGCACCAATAACCTTCGACCTTGGTGTGATTTGCGCGACTGCCGATTTCAGCTCGTCTACGTTTTCCGAAAACGCGTTCCAGTTGGCTGCGATTGAGATTCCTTTGAAAAGCGAAAGGCACACGGCCAGGGCGACCAAGGCGGTGTTGATCCGTGTATTTTTCACCTCAAAGCAGCTTGAGGCAACAAGCAGTGCCATGAATATCAAACCGACCCGCGCATCAAGGAACACACCAAATAGAACTGCAGGCAATCCGATTGTCCCCACAAAAAGCCCACCCAGTGCCAAACGCATACTTGGCGCGATACTGACGCGCCCTGTAAGCCCGAGCCACAGATACAACACAAGCACGAATATGCAGACTGCCCAATCGGGCGCGTCCCCTTGAAACAGACCGATCCCAAGGAACGCCATCGCCTTGTTGTGCAGATCACCCCACCATGATCCCATAGGCATCGGCTCAAGACCCGCGTCCGAGAGAAAGTGATTGAAGGCAAAGATCGCGAGCGACGGAATCACGCAGAACGCAAAACGCACAAAACTCTTGATCGCCAGAGGCGAACGCAAGCGTGACGCGTTTACGTTAACCAGATACGCAAATGAAATTGCGAGGCAAAACAGGTATCCGAAAATATGTGAAAAATAGAGCGCGACCAGCAAAACCGAGTGTGCAAGATACAACAACGGAGCTTCGCGTCTTTGTGCCTGGATCAGCACGCTGACGGAAAACAGCATGAGACCTACGGAAAAGTAGAAGTTCAAAAAACCCCACGCAAAGACGATGTTCAGGGCCGTCAAAAACGGAAGAGCAAGCCCAATGTGCAGGCGTCCGAAAAGGGTCGCGTTTAACGTCAAAGACCCTCCGACAAAAACCGCTACCGCAAGAAGCAGAAACACAAACCCCGCAGCTTCGCTGTTCAGAAATGGAAGTCCAAAGACCGTGATCGCATCCATGGCCAAGTTCGGGATGGGCCCCCAAGCGGCCTCGTATATGCCTTCGAACTCTGAAGAAACGGCAAGCGACTTTAGTACATGTATTCGGGCCAAATGGTTGGGGTAGTCGATCAATGGTGGAATCGACGCCTGCGTGAATGGCAAAAGAACACCAACGCAGAGCCCAACAAGCCCGAATGCGCAGAGCGCCAAACTGAAATAGTCGATACGCTTGGAAATCACGCGAACCTCAAAAGTGCTTTCATTGCCTGTATGCAAGCTAATCAGCCTTTAAGAAACGGCTCAGGATAACAATTTGGCTAATATGGTATTTTAGCCCCTGTTCTGTTTGCGTGATCAGGTTTCGAACGGGTGGACTCCACGTTTATGCCGCCTTTGTTTCAGGCAGCATTCCTTTGTGACCATGGTGACCTTGCTGATCCTTACAAGCGTGGTCGGTTCTAGCCTTTCAAATACGCCAACGCAGCTTCACGCAGATCGGTTGGGTTTGGTGGCCAAGTGTTTACTGGCTAAGCGTTCGGTTTTGCGGGATCACTTCGTAACCGGGCTCTTCTGGCTCATCGTCTTCCATCTCGGCTGGAAAACCTGCCGCGCGGATATCCAGTCCGGTGGCTTCCTCGAGGCGTTTGATGATATTGGGCGACAATTCGCGTTCGCCAAATCGCGCGATACCGTCGTCGAAGATCTTGATCATGACAGGGTTGATCTCAAGCGGCACACCCGCGCGATCCGCCACATCCTGAAACAGGCCGATGTCCTTTTTCACCAGATCCATGGTGAAGGAGATATCGCGCGAGCCGTTGAGGATCACCTGGCTTTCGGTTTCGTGCACAAAGGACGTGCCCGATGAGATTTTGATGGCCTCATAGGTCGTGCCCAGATCCATTCCAGCAGCCTTCGCAGTGACCAATGCCTCGGCACATGTGATGAGGTTGGCGGTTGCCAGATAATTGGTCAGCACTTTCAGCACCGAGGCCGAGCCCAGATCGCCCGTGTGCAGCACCCGGCGTCCCATTGTGGTCAGAAACGGCAGGATCCGCTCGAATGTCTCGCGGTCACAGCCAGCAAAGATCGAGATATTGCCGGTTGCCGCGCGGTGACAGCCACCCGAAACCGGGCAATCGACAGCCGCGCCGCCCCGTTCGATCACCAGTGCGCCCAAGCGTTTGGCTTCGGCTTCGTCAGTGGTCGACATTTCCATCCAGATTTTGCCGGGCCCCACTTCGGGCAGCATCTCTTGCATCACCGCGTCCGAGGCCGCAGGCGATGGCAGGCAGGTGATCACCGCGTCGCAATCGCGCATCAGTTGCGCTGGGCTTTCCGCGGCTTTTGCACCTTTGGCAACAAACTCGGCCACGAGATCTTCGTTCAGATCATGCACGGTCAGATCAATGCTATTGCGCAGCAGCGATCCTGACAGCTTGCCGCCCACATTTCCCAGCCCGATAAAACCTACTTTCATTCAGCTCTGCTCCCCTGTTTGCAGTTTTGGTCAGGCGAACACAGCGCGCAAAGCCCGTCATGCCGCTCAGCGACCCGCACAAGTCGCTTTTCAGCTCTTGGCCTTGTTGTTAGCGCAACGCGCTTGACAACGGGGTCAACTGTGCCTCATGAGCCATATGTTGGTGTCTGCGACAGCAGATGAAAAGGGAATGCGTCAGCGGATCGTCCGTCAAACGCAGCCGCCCCCGCGACCGTGACCGGAGAGGGTGCCCAAAGCCACTGGCCTAGGCCGGGAAGGTGGGACATCCGACAGAGGCCAGCCTCTGACATCCGCAAGCCGGGAGACCTGCCAGCACAAAAGACTGAAACCGGACGGGGTGTTCCGGAGTGGGGTCTGACGTGACCCACATGAAACCCCGTCCCCCACGAAAAGGATCTGGGGGGATGAGAGATATGACCGAGGCAGTACCGGTCGAGTTGTTGGTCTGCACCACCTGTCGGCGCGGCCTGCCCATAGAGGACGACGCGGAACGGCCCGGCGCATTGCTGCACAAGGCGCTGGCGCAAGCTGATCTGCCCGAAGGGATCACGTTGAAAGCCGTTGAATGCCTGTCGAACTGCGACGAAGGCTGTTCCATCGTTTTGCGCGGCGGGCCCGATCGCTGGACATTCGTCTATGAACATCTGAACGAGACCGACCATGTCGAGACCATCGTCGACGGCGCCACGAAATACCTGGAGACCAAAGACGGTTTGGTCAAATGGCGTGAGCGTCCTGAGCATTTCCGCAAGAACTGTGCGGCACGTATTCCCCCGATTGGAGCCCTGAAATGAGCACGCTTGAAAAGCTTCCCGTCACCGTGATCACCGGATTTTTGGGGTCTGGCAAAACCACATTGGTCAAGCATCTGATGCTGAATCCTCAGGGCAAGCGCCTGGCCGTCGTCGTCAATGAGTTCGGCGATGTCGGTGTTGATGGCGATGTCCTGAAATCCTGCGCGATCCCTGATTGCCCTGCCGAGAACATCATGGAACTGGCCAATGGCTGCATCTGTTGCACCGTGGCCGATGATTTCATCCCCACGATCGAAGCGTTGATGGCGCTAGAGCCGCGCCCCGATCACATCCTGATCGAAACCTCGGGTCTGGCGCTGCCGAAACCGCTACTCAAGGCGTTTGACTGGCCCGATATCCGCTCGAAAATCACTGTGGACGGTGTCATTGCCCTGGCCGACGCCGAGGCGGTCGCTGCGGGTCGCTTTGCAACAGATGTGGCGGCCGTCGATGCGCAGCGGCTGGCGGATGACTCGATTGATCATGAAACACCCCTGTCCGAGGTCTTTGAAGATCAGATTTCCTGTGCCGATATCATCCTGCTGACCAAGCCCGATCTGGCCGGTCCCGAAGGCGTGGCCAAGGCCAAAGCGGTGATCGCCGCCGAGGCTCCGCGCCCGCTGCCGGTGGTCGAAGTTGCCGAAGGCGTTGTGGATGTGCGCGTTGTACTGGGGCTTGAGGCCGCGGCCGAAGATGACATGGACGCGCGCCCATCGCATCATGACGGCCACCACGATCATGAGCATGACGATTTCGACAGCATCATCATCGAGTTGCCAGAACAAAGCGACCCGCTTGATCTGGTGGCGAAAATCGAACGTCTGGCCACCGAGCTGAACATTCTGCGCGTCAAAGGCTATGCCGCTGTGCAGGGCAAGCCGATGCGTCTTCTGGTGCAAGCCGTCGGTGCGCGCGTGCGTCATCAATATGACCGTCCGTGGCAACCGGGCGAAGACCGCCGCTCGCGCCTTGTGGTGATCGCCGAGCATGACGACATCAAAGAAGCAGAGATCCGTGCTATCCTTGCGCCTGTAAACGAGGCTGCCGAATAAGCCATGCATGTCGTCTTTCGCGAAAGCCACGGGCTCGAAGAGACAGAGACCCCGACCGATCTGGGCCAGAGCCCGGCGGATCTGGTGGTGCTGTCCTTTTCGGACAGTGACCTGGGCGCTTTCGCGGCAGGCTGGCATCGCGGCGGCGGGCCTGACGGGGATATGCCAACCCTGAGGCTGGCCAATCTGACGGCTCTGAAACATCCGCTGTCGGTCGACACCTATGTGGAACAGACACTGGAAGGTGCCAAGGGCATACTGATCCGCCTGATCGGCGGGGTTCCCTATTGGTCTTACGGGCTACAGCAAGTACTGGCGCTGGCACAGGCGAAAGGCATTGCACTGGCGGTCTTACCGGCGGATGGGCGCGAGGATACGCGGCTGGATGACTATTCCACCCTGCCCGTCTCGACCCTGCGCCGTTTGGCGCATCTGTGTGACACAGGCGGCGAAGTTGCGGCACAGGCAGCGCTGGCGCAGATGGCACTTGCCGCTGGGCTTTATGCGGGTCCGGTGATGGGGGCCAAAACCATCCCCGACTGCGGTGTCTGGTGCCCGGATCGGGGCGTGATCTCGGCGGACACGGCATTTACCGGTGATGCGCGGCGCGTGCTGGTTACGTTTTATCGTGCTTACCTGACCTCTGCCGACACTGCCCCAATTGCGGCGTTGATCCGCGCCCTGCGCGCACGCGGGATTGAGGCAGTCGGGCTTTTCGCCCCGTCGCTCAAGGCACCAAACGCGGCGGATTGGCTGCGCGAGACAGTTGTGGCCCTAGGCCCGTCGGCGATCATCAACGCCACCTCATTCTCGGGCAAAGGCGCATCGGGCACGTCGCCTCTGGACGCGGCCAATGTGCCGGTGTTTCAAGTGGCCCTCGCCACGTCGCGCCGCAAAGCCTGGGCCGAGGCGGAACGCGGGTTGTCACCGGCAGATCTGGCGATGCATGTTGTGTTGCCCGAGGTCGATGGCCGGATCAACGCAGGGCTCGTGTCGTTCAAAGAACCCGGCAAGCGTGACCCGCAGTTGGAATACTCACGCTTTGCGCACCGACCTGATCTTGAGCGGATCGAGGCTGTAATTGACCGTCTGTGCGGTTGGCTGAACCTGCAAGACAAGCCAAAATCCGATCAGGTCCCGGCACTGGTGCTTTCGACCTATCCGGGCAAAGACTGGCAGATGGCCCATGCGGTCGGTCTGGACGCGCTGGCCTCGGCCGAAGCGATGCTGAGCGACCTGCAAACGGCAGGATACGATACAGCCCCGGCTGCCCCGATTGCAGAATGCTTGCTGGACACACGCATATCCTGGCCTCTTGCAGATTATGCGACCGCTCTCGCCGCTTTGCCGGAACAACTGCGCGCAGAACTGCAAACCGTTTGGGGCGCGCCCGAGGACGATCCGGCCTTTGCCAATGGCGCGTTCCAGTTCACTGCGCTGCGCCGGGGCAAGGCGCTTGTCGCGCTGCAACCCGAACGGGGCACGCCCGCGCTGCGCGATGACGAATATCATGACCTCTCGCGCACACCGCGACATGGCTATGTCGCCTTTTATCTGTGGCTGCGCAAAGGCTTGGGCGCGGAAGCGCTGATCCATATCGGGGCCCACGGCACGCTGGAATGGCTGCCCGGCAAGTCTGTTGCCCTGTGCACTGAATGCTGGCCCGAAGCGCTTGTCGGCGACCTGCCGGTGATCTACCCGTTCATCGTCAACGACCCGGGCGAGGCCGCGCAAGCCAAACGCCGGATCGGGGCCGTGACCCTGGGCCATATCCCACCCGCGCTGAAAGACAGCGGCACGCCGGATCGCATGGTGCGGCTGGAATCGCTGCTGGATGAATTCTCGAATGCGGACGGGCTGGACCCCAGGCGCCGCGATCGGCTGCAAGAGGACATCCGGGATGAGGCGCAAGCCATCGGGGTGGAACAGGATCTGGGCCTGGATCAGGCCACCAGCACCGCTGAGGCGATCACCCGCATCGACCGCTTTGTCTGCGACATCAAGGAAAGCCAGTTCGGGGATGGGCTGCATATCTATGGTCGTATCCCGGAAATCACCGGAGATTTCGACCCTGCCCCATCCGCACATGCTGAACGCAACGCGCTGATCGACGCACTGGCCGGGCGACGGATCGAGGCTGGTCCTTCAGGCTCCCCCTATCGCGGGCGTACCGATGTTTTGCCCACCGGGCGCAACCTTTACACCACCGATCCGCGCTCGGTGCCCACACGCGCGGCCTATGCTCAAGGCGTCAAACTGGCCGAAGAACTGGTTCGGCGGCATCTGCAAGAGGAAGGGGATTATCCCAAAGGGCTGATCGTCGATCTGTGGGGCTCGGCCACGATGCGAACGGCGGGCGAAGAATTCGCCATGGCGCTGCACCTGCTTGGGGTCAAACCTGTCTGGAATGCGGGCTCGGAACGGGTTTCGGGAATTGAAGTTCTGCCAATTACCGACCTTAACCGCCCGCGTCTGGACGTGACCTTGCGCGTCTCGGGCCTGTTTCGCGACGTGTTCCCCACGCTGTCAGCCCTGTTCGGGCAGGCCATCAAAGCGCTGGCTGCACGCGATGAAGCACCGGATTGGAACCCCTATGCCGGTCATGCGCCCTCGGCCCGGGTCTATGGCCCAGCCCCTGGCAGCTATGGTGTCAACATGACCCAACTGTCTGAAACCTACACGGACGAGGCCCGCGTTCAGGCCGGGGAAGCATGGCTGGAGGCCAGTTCATTCGCGTTGGAAGGCGATCATATCGCGCAAGACAAAGACGGCATCGCACAGCGTGTGGCGCAGGCCGACAGCTTTGTACACCTGCAAGACCTGACCGAGACCGATCTATTGCTGGCCAACGACTATGCAACGCACGAGGCCGGGTTTGCAGCGGCCAAAACGCTGACCGGTGGAACGGTGCAGCTTTACCATCTGGACAACACAAAGCCCGAGACCCCGCGCGCGCGGACCTTGCCTGAAGAGATCAGCCGCGTCGTCCACGCGCGCGCCGCAAATCCCGGATGGATCGCCGGAATGCAGCGGCACGGGTTCCGTGGTGCGGCCGAGATCGCAGCGACCCTGGATCACATGGCCTCGTTCGCGCATCTGTCGGGAACGGTGGCGCCGCATCTCTTCGATCTCTACCACGATGCCACGTTGGGCAATGCCGAGGTGGATGCCTTTCTGCAAGACGCAAACCCACGGGCGCATCAGTCCATGCAGGATCGGTTTCGCGCCCTTCTGGACGCCGGTCTTTGGAACACTCGCCGCAATGCGATCCGGGCCGATCTGGAGGGTTTGGGGTGAGCGCGCCGATTGTCCAGGGCTGGTGCCCCGGCGCGCATCGCCCGATGACGTCTGGCGATGGTTTGGTCGTCCGAGTGCGACCTCGGTTGGCACGGCTGGAGGCGCAGCAAGTTTTGGGGCTGTGTGCGTTGGCCGAGCGGTTTGGCAATGGCACCATTGACCTGACCAACCGCGCAAACCTTCAACTGCGCGGAGTTCAGGAGAAGGATCACCGGTCGCTATTGGTTGAATTGGCTGAGCTTGGCTTGCTGGACGCAGAACCAGGCATCGAGATGCGCCGCAACATGCTGGTGACACCGCTTTATAAAGCGCATGACCGCACGGCGCGGCTGGCGCAAGAGTTGATTGACCGGTTGGGCGAGTTGCCTGCCCTGCCCGCCAAGTTCGGTTTTGCTATCGACGCAGGCCCGCAGCGCTTGCTGGCATCGGATTCGGCAGATATCCGACTGGAAACCGGCACCGACATTTTGATCCTCCGCGCGGACGGTGCCGAAACCGGGAAGCCGGTTGATGAGAGCAATGCCATTGATGATCTTATCGCGCTGGCGCGGTGGTTCTCAGAACACAGTAGCGATGAAGTGCGCCGCATGGCGCAGGTCGTCGCACGCCGTGACCTGCCAGATATCTGGCAAGGCGTGCACCCCGCGCCCATTGGGAGGCCACTACAACCGGGCGAAAGCGCTCTGGGACCGCTCTTTGGAGCCGCCTTTGGTCAATTGCCCGCCCGTGCGCTGAAAGAGTTGATGGAGGCGAGCGACGCCTCTGCCCTGCGGGTCACCCCGTGGCGGTTGTTTCTGTTGGAAGGCGGGGCGGCGATATCCGCTCCGGGCTTTGTCACAGATGGCACTGATCCGATCCTGAGCACCGACGCCTGCGCCGGTGCACCGCTCTGCCCGCAAGCGCAAGTGACAACACGCGAGATCGCCCGCGCCCTGGCAACGCGCGTTCCCGGCAGCCTGCATGTGTCGGGCTGCGTCAAGGGATGCGCGCGCAAAGCCCCGGCAGATATCACCTTGGTGGGACAGAACGGGCGTTTTGATCTTGTCAAACAGGGCCGCGCAGGGGATGAGCCCCTGCAACGCGGCCTGACCGAAAAAACTCTGATGACCATGGAGTTCACTTGATGCCCTATGAATACGAAACCGACGGCGCGGCGATCTATAAACAGAGCTTTGCCACCATCCGGTCCGAGGCCGATCTGGCCCGGTTTGACGCGGATGAAGAGCAGGTCGCTGTTCGTATGATCCATGCCGCGGGAATGGTCGGACTGGAGGAGTTCGTGCATTTCTCAGCCGGTTTTGTGCCGACCGCCCGCACAGCCTTGGAAAACGGCGCACCTATATTGTGTGACGCGCGCATGGTCAGCGAAGGCGTGACTCGCTTTCGCCTGCCCGCCGACAACGCGGTGATCTGTACGCTGCATGACGAGCGAGTGCGCCCATTGGCCGCTGAGATGCAAAACACGCGCTCTGCCGCGGCGCTGGAACTTTGGCGCCCGCATCTGGAGGGCGCGTTGGTGGCCATAGGCAACGCGCCCACCGCGCTGTTTCATCTATTGAACATGCTGGAAGACCCGGACTGCCCGCGTCCGGCGGCCATTATCGGCTGTCCTGTTGGGTTCGTGGGCGCGGTTGAATCCAAAGATGCGCTCTGGGCCGCTCAACCCGTGCCCTCGTGCATCGTCAAAGGGCGCTTGGGCGGCAGCGCGATCACAGTGGCCGCCATCAACGCCATCGCGAGCCGCGCGGAATGAGCAGTGGTACCATATACGGTGTGGGCCTTGGCCCGGGCGATCCCGACCTGATGAGCGTTCGAGCAGACCGATTGTTGCGCACCGCGCGCCATGTCGCGTTTTTCCGCAAACCCGGACGCAGCGGTCAGGCCCGCAAGATCGTCGAAGGCGTGATCTCGACTGACGCGGTTGAATTTCCGATGGAATACCCGGTCACCACGGAAATCCCTCTGAGCGATCCGAGATACAATGCGTTGCTGTCCGAGTTCTATGAAGATTGCGCGCAGCACCTCAAGGCCTTGGCCGAACGTGGCGAGGATGTGGTGGTTCTGTGTGAAGGGGATCCGTTCTTCTATGGATCTTTCATGCATCTTTACAATCGCTTACGCGAAAATATTCAGGTCGAGGTAGTTCCTGCCATTACCGGCATGTCCGGCGCCTGGACGGCCACAGGGGATCCGATCACCTGGGGGGATGATATCCTGACTGTGCTGGCCGCCACCCTGCCCGAAGAGGTTCTGGCCCAGCAGATGGCGCAGACCGACGCGTTGGTGGTGATGAAGATCGGGCGCAATATCGACAAGGTGGTCCGCGCGCTGAAAACCGCGGGAATGTATGAGCGCGCCTGGATCGTCGAATACGCGCAAATGCCAAACCAGACGGTTTGCAAACTGTCCGAGAATTGCCCGGATTTCACACCCTATTTCTCAATCATTCTGGTCCATGGTCAGGGTCGACGCCCATGAGCGGATGGGTCAAGATCGCAGGTCTCGGGCCGGGCAGTGAAGCACTTGTTACGCCCGAGGTAACTGCCGCGCTGGCTGAGGCTACGGACATTGTCGGATATATCCCTTATGTCGCCCGCATAGCTGAACGCCTGGGGCTGGCCCTGCACGCCAGCGACAACAGGGTTGAGATCGACCGCTCGCAGCACGCGTTGCAGATGGCAGCAAAGGGCAAACGGGTTGTCGTCGTCTCCTCCGGTGATCCCGGTGTCTTCGCGATGGCTGCAGCTGTGTTCGAAGCGGTTGAGAATGGTCCGAAAGCCTGGCGCGGCCTACAGATTGACGTGCTGCCGGGAATTACTGCGATGCTGGCGGCTGCGGCACGTGCGGGCGCGCCTTTGGGGCATGATTTCTGCGCCATCAACCTCAGCGACAACCTCAAACCCTGGGCACTGATCGAAAAACGCCTGCGCCTTGCGGTCGAGGCTGATTTCGCGATGGCCTTCTACAATCCCCGCTCGAAGTCTCGCCCAGAAGGCTTTGAGAAAACAATGGAAATCCTGCGCAAAACCTGCGAGCCGGACCGGTTGATCCTGTTTGCCCGCGCGGTATCGCGCGCGGACGAAGCGATCCGGGTGTCGACCCTGGCCGAAGCCACGGCGGACATGGCGGATATGCAGACGGTGGTGATTGTCGGCTCGTCCCGAACACGCTTGATTGAGCGTGCTGGATCCCCGATTGTCTACACTCCGCGCTTTACCCCTGATAAGGGTCAGGAATGAGCCAGCCAGTCCAGAACCTGCGAGACATGCGACAGTTCGACCCGCTGCGGCAGGCTTGGGCGGTCAATCATCAGTACAGGCAGGCCCAAGGACCGCGCAGCATCCAGCTTGGCCCGCGCCCCCGTGCCCCCGGCGTTTTTCGAAACAACAAGCTGCGTCCCATGGTGCTGCATCAGCGCGCGATCACTTTCTTCGGTAAAGGGACCGCGCGCCACAACCACGTAGGCCTGAGGCAATGGCACGCCGTCGGGCTCATCGACCAGCCGCAGCAGATAATGGTGCTGGGGCTGCGCGGCAAAAGCCTCAAGATGCAAGCGACCCGTGGCCAGAAACACCCGGCGCGGCGCGCCTGCCAAGGCGGCCACAGCAGCCGGGACATCCGCAACATGCTGCCACGTATCACCGGGCCCGGCGACCCATGGCGGGCGGGTCAGCGCCGCCAAGGGGATTTGGGTTGCAGTGCAAGCCTCGATGGCGTTCCGGCTCATCTGGGCGGCAAAGGGATGGGTGGCATCCACCACATGAGTGATAGTGTTCTCGCGCAGATAGCGGATCAGACCGTCGATGCCGCCAAACCCGCCCACACGGGTCGGAAGCGGTTGCGGGCGGGGCGTATCCACGCGTCCGGCGTAGGAATAAGTCGCTGCAACACCCTGTTCGGACAAGGTTTTGGCCAAAGCGTTGGCCTCGGTCGAACCACCCAGGATCAACAGATTTGGGATCAGGGGGGTAGACATGGCTGACGCTCCGTGGCTGACCGTTTTGGGGTTGGGCGAAGACGGGATTGATGGCCTTTCGCCCGCAAGCCGTCAAGTGCTGGACCGGGCCGAGATCATCATGGGCCCGCCCCGTCATCTGTCATTGCTGCCCGAAAGCAGCGCCGAGCGGGTCACCTGGCCCGTGCCCTTCGCCGAAGGGTTGCCCTTGTTGCAGCAATATCGCGGACGGCCCACCGTGGTTCTGGCCTCGGGCGATCCGTTCTGGTTTGGCGCAGGATCGGTCATCGCGCGCAGTTTTGAGGCCGGAGAGTGGACCGCCCTGCCCGGCCAGTCCACTTTTTCGCTGGCTGCTGCACGTTTGGGATGGCCCTTGGAAGCCACGCAAACCTTCGGCCTGCACGCGGCGCCTCTGACACGGTTGCGCCCGCACCTGTCCCCGGGGCTGCGCGCCATCATCTTGCTCCGCAATGGCGCGGCGGTCGCTGAACTGGCGCGGTATCTGACCGAAACAGGCTTTGCCGACACACAGTTGCACGTGATGGAAGCCTTGGGCGGCCCACGCGAACGGGCGCATTCCGTTTCGCTGACCGAAGCGTTGCTGGGCACCTTCGACCACCCGGTCTGCGTCGGTCTTGAGGTTGCCGGACAAGGCCGAGCCTTGCCCAAAGCCACCGGCAGACCGGATGAGATCTTCGAAAACGACGGCCAGATCACCAAACGTCCCATCCGGGCTTTGACTCTGTCGGCCCTGGCCCCGCAGCGCGGCGAGCATCTGTGGGATATCGGCGGCGGCACCGGTTCGATCAGCATTGAATGGCTGATGTGCGATCCGTCTTTGACCGCCACCACAATCGAGCCGCGCGAAGATCGCGCCGAGCGAATCCGTCGCAACGCTAACACGTTGGGGCAGGATCGGCTGAGCGTAGTGCATGGCACCGCGCCCGAGGCTTTGTCGGGTTTACCCTTGCCGGATGTGGTCTTTATCGGTGGCGGCCTGAGCGCCGAGTTGCTGGGCTGGTTACGCGATACCTTGCCAAAAGGCACGCGACTGGTGGCCAATGCCGTGACGTTGGAAAGCGAAGCGCTGCTGGCGCAGTGGCAGGCGGATATAGGCGGAGAGCTGTTGCGCATCGAGCTTGCGCACTCCGCCCCACTGGGGCCACGTCGAGGCTGGAAATCGGCCTATCCGGTCGTGCAATGGAGCGTCACGCTATGATCGTGGCTGGCCTTGGGTTTTCATCGGGTGCCACCATCGACAGCCTGCGCGCGGCCTATGGCGCAGCGACGGATGGGCATCTCGTGACGGCGCTTGCGACGGTCACGGACAAGGACGGCCATCCGGCGCTTGCCGCTTTTGCAGACAGCCTTGCATTGCCGCTGCACCTGATCGAGAAGCATGATCTGGCGCAGCAGCGGACGCTTACAAGCTCGAACCAAAGCCGGGCCGCATACGGAACCGGCAGCGTGGCAGAGGCATCCGCACTTGCCGCTGCCGGAGCGGGTGCGCGGCTGCTTGGCCCCAGACAAATTTCAGACGACCGGCTGGCCACTTGCGCCATTGCCATCGGAGGACAGACATGACCGTTCATTTCATCGGTGCCGGACCGGGTGCCGCCGACCTGCTGACCTTGCGCGGGCGCGATATCATCGCGTCTTGTCCGGTCTGCCTTTATGCCGGGTCGCTGGTGCCGGAAGAGATCCTGAGCCATTGCCCGGACGGTGCCAGGATCGTGAACACCGCGCCGATGGATTTGGATCAGATTATGGCCGAGATCGACACCGCGCATCAGGCCGGTCAGGACGTGGCGCGCCTGCATTCGGGCGACCTGTCGGTCTGGTCGGCGATGGGAGAACAGATCCGGCGCCTCAAGCACATGGGCATCCCGGTCAGCGTGACCCCCGGCGTGCCGTCCTTTGCCGCTGCGGCTGCGGCGCTGGGTACGGAATTGACACTGCCGAGGCTGGCACAATCGGTGGTGCTGACGCGCACACCGGGGCGCGCGTCATCCATGCCCGAGGGCGAAACTCTTGCGAATTTTGCCCGCACCGGGGCAACTCTGGCCATTCACCTGTCAATCGGAAATCTGGACGCGGTGATCGCCGATCTGAGCCCGGCCTATGGCGAGGATTGTCCGGTGGCCGTGGTTTACCGCGCCAGTTGGCCCGATGAACGGATCATTCGGGCGACGCTCGCCACGTTGAAAGATGCTTTGGATGACAGCATCTCGCGCACGGCACTGATTCTGGTGGGCCCGGTTTTGGCGGGGGAAGGGTTCGACGAAAGCTGCTTGTATTCAAAGGACTATGACCGCAGATATCGCCCGCAAAGTGCGGACAGCCCGTGGTCGAGCTGGAGCCCCGAGAATGAGTGAGCCAATAACGAACCCCCCTGGCCTTTTGATCTCGGCCCCGTCCTCGGGCACGGGCAAAACCACCGTGATGCTGGGCCTGCTGCGCGCGTTGGCCGAGGATGGGCTGACCGTGCAGCCCTTCAAAAGCGGACCGGATTACATCGATCCGGCCTTTCACCGCGCGGCGGCGGGGCGGGCCTCGTTCAATCTGGACAGCTGGGCCATGAGTGACGGGTTACTGAGTGCAATCTCGGCCCAGTCTGAGGGCGCGGATATTGTGGTCTCCGAAGGCTCGATGGGATTGTTTGACGGTGTGGCCAAACCCGGTGAGCTGGGGCACGGTTCAAGCGCTGAGACGGCGCTGCGCATGGGCTGGCCGGTGGTGCTGGTGCTGGACGTGGGCGGTCAAGCGCAATCGGCTGCCGCGACGGGTTTGGGGTTCAAGATGTATAACCCCGATCTGCCGTTTGCCGGCGTGATCCTGAACCGCTGCGCCAGCCCGCGCCATGAACGGCTGACGCGGCTGGGCATGGAGCGCGCGGGCCTGCCGGTGCTGGGCGTCCTGCCACGGCGCGGAGATTTGACGCTGCCCGAACGGCATCTGGGTCTGATTCAAGCGGTTGAGCACCCCGATCTGGAAAGCGCAATTGTGGGCTATGCGGCGTTCCTGCGTGAGCATGTGGACCTGGAGGCGATCAAACGGGCGGCTTCCTCAGGCCCTGTTGGGCCATCGTCAGCCGCGCTGCCGCCGCCTCCGGCACAGCGCATCGCTTTGGCTCGGGATGCTGCGTTTTCGTTTACATATCCACATTTGCTGGAAGGATGGCGCGCGGCAGGGGCCGAGATTATGCCCTTCTCGCCGCTGGCGGACGAAGCGCCCGCAGATGACGCTGATCTGGTCTGGTTGCCGGGTGGCTACCCGGAACTGCACGCCGGCACTTTGGCCGCCGCGCAAAACTTTCAAAACGGGCTGCGCAAACATGCAGAAACCAAACCCGTGCATGGGGAATGCGGAGGCTATATGGCTCTGGGTCAGGCGCTGATCGACAAGGAGGGCGTGCAGCATCAGATGACGGGCCTGTTGGGATTGGTGACGTCGTACCAGAAACGCAAGTTCAACCTGGGGTACCGGCGTGCTGAATTGCTGGCCCCGATGCCCGGCCTCGCCGTCGGCTCGGCGCTGCGCGGGCATGAGTTTCACTATTCCTCAATCGTCGAGCAACCCGATGCGCCTCTGGCCCGGGTCTTTGACGCCGAGGGAGAGGAAGGACCGCAAACCGGTTCTGTGCGTGGCCCTGTCACCGGCACGTTCTTTCACCTGATCGCCGAGGCCCTTTCATGAGCGGGTTTGTTTCCTTCGTCGGATCGGGCCCCGGAGACCCAGAGCTGTTGACATTGAAAGCGGTGGACCGGCTGCAAAAGGCGGATGCGGTTCTGTTCGATGATCTGAGCAGCGGACCGATCCTGAGCCATGCGCGTGCCGATGCCGATCTGGTTGGTGTGGGCAAGCGCGCCGGGCGCCCCTCGCCCAAGCAGGACCATGTGAGCCGGTTGCTGGTGGACTACGCCAAGACCGGGCAGCAAGTTGTTCGCCTGAAATCGGGCGATGGCGGCATGTTTGGCCGGTTGGAGGAAGAGTTGGTGGCGCTGCGGGCCGCCGGGATCGACTATGAGATCATCCCCGGTGTCCCGTCCGCCGTGGCTGCGGCTGCCGCAGCCGGCATTCCCCTGACCCGCCGCCTGACCGCGCGGCGCGTGCAATTTGTAACGGGCCATGACGTGAGCGGCGCATTGCCCGATGACCTGAACCTGGCCGCGCTGGCCGACCCTTTGGCGACAACCGTCGTGTTCATGGGCAAACGCACATTCCCCCTGCTGGTCGAAGCGCTGCATCGCAACGGCCTGCCACTGGACACACCCGCGCTTTTGACAGAGTCGGTCTCGACCCCCGATCAGACCTTGCAGCGGGCAACGATTGGGGAACTGGCCGAGCAGTTGAAATCCGAGGTTGGCAAAGCACCGGCATTGATCCTCTATGGGCCTTTGGCAGCGTTTGACGATGATTGAGCTGAGCCTGATCGGTATCGGAACCGGCAATCCCGATCACGTCACGTTGCAGGGCGTTCAGGCGATCCGCGCAGCCGAGGTGATCCTGATCCCGCGCAAGGGTGCGGACAAAGCTGATCTGGCGGGGCTGCGCGAAGACATCATCGCTGAGGTGACCGACACAGCGCCCAAACTGGCCTATTTCGATGTCCCGAAACGCCGCAGCGAAGACGGATATCTGCGCGGCGTTGATGAATGGCATGATGCCATCGCCCTGCGCTGGCAAGAGGCGATGGACGCGCATCCGGGTGCAAGGCGTATCGCCCTGCTGATCTGGGGCGATCCGTCGCTCTATGACAGTTCACTGCGGATTGCCGCGCGTCTGAAGCACAACCCGAAGATCAAGGTTATTCCCGGCATCACCGCGTTGCAGGCTTTGACAGCAGCCCATGCAATTCCAATCAACGATCTGGGCGCGCCTTATGTGGTGACCACCGGGCGCCGGCTTCGCGACGAAGGATGGCCCAAATCGGCCTCGAAAGTTGCCGTCATGCTGGACGGGGAGTGTTCTTTTCAAAGCCTTGATATGGAGCGATACGAGATCTGGTGGGGCGCCTATGTTGGCATGAAAGAAGAGTTGCTGATCAAGGGCCCTCTGGACCGGGTTGCCGAAGAGATCCTGACCACCCGCGCTAAGGCGCGCGCAGATCATGGCTGGATCATGGATATCTATCTGCTGAAACAGCGCGACGGCTAAACGGACCACACGGCTTTGTGTGTGCATGAAACCTGCATTTCTGGCACATAGGCTGCGTTGAGAGACCGGAGACATGCCATGAAACGCCTTATCCTATTGCTCTTTCTTTGGACTCTGCCCGCCATGGCGCAGAACACGCCAGACGGTTGGGCGGTTTACCCGACAGACAAGAGCTATGACGAATTGGTCGATGCAACCAAAGCGGCGGTGAAGGAAAACGGGCTGATCGTGGTGACGCAGGCCGGGCCGACCAAAGCGGCGGCGGCACGTGGCATTACGATCCCCGGCAATCGGGTGATTGGCGTCTTTAACAACGATTATGCTGTGCGCGTTCTGGAAACCTCAACCAGCGCCATGATCGAAGCACCGATCCGGTTTTATGTGACGGAAAACCCGGATGGCTCGGCCAACTTGTCCTATAAAACCCCAAGCTTTGTCTTTGCGCCTTACGTCTTTGAAGGCGGCGCACCATTGCAGGAAATCGCGCGCGAATTGGACAAAACGTTTCAAAACATCGCCGAAGACGCAGTCAAATAGTCACACTGGCGTGAACCGACTTGCTTCCGCGCCATACCTCCGCAATTTGCAGGTCAGAAGTGATTTCGGAGTATGTTTGATGCAAGACCCCTCGCCCCGCGCTGCGGATCTTTTGGCCCAACGACTTTATGAGGCGGGCTGCCGCCATGCCTTTGGGATGCCTGGCGGTGAGGTTTTGACCCTTGTGGACGCGTTGGAAAAGGCGGGGATCACCTTTCATCTGACCAAACACGAGAACTCGGCCGGGTTCATGGCCGAAGCGGTACATCACCGCAACGGCGCGCCCGCCATCTTGGTCGCCACCCTGGGGCCCGGCGCGATGAACGGGATCAACGTTGTCGCCAATGCGCTGCAAGACCGGGTGCCGATGATCGTGTTGACCGGCTGTGTCGATGCGGATGAGGCGCTGACCTATACCCATCAGGTCATGGATCACGGTCAGGTCTATCACTCGATCACCAAAGGCAGCTTTACACTGACCGCCAAGGGCGCCGATATCATTGCCGACAAAGCCGTCTCGCTGGCCAATCAGCCGCGCCCGGGCCCCGTGCATATCGATGTACCCATCTCGGTCGCAGATACACCCGTCACCGGCGTCAAACGCCGCCGGTTGGCCAAAGTGGCGCCGGTCAGCCCCGGTGGCGAGTGTCTGGAAAAGGCGCGCCGCTGGATGGCCGAGGCCGAGAGGCCCATCGCCATCATCGGTCTGGATGTGCTCTATGACGACTCGCGCAGCGTGGTTCAGGCTTTTGTAGAACATTTCGGCGTTCCCTTTGTGACCACCTACAAGGCGAAAGGTGTGGTGCCGGAAGATCATCCCCTGTGTCTTGGCGGAGCTGGCCTGTCGCCACTGGCCGATAAGCATCTGGTGCCATTGGTCGAGCAATCCGATCTGGTCCTGTGTTTGGGCTATGACCCCATTGAAATGCGCCCCGGCTGGCGCGAGATCTGGGATCCGGCGGAAAAGCGCGTCATCGATATTTCTGCAGTGGTCAATGATCACTATATGCATCAAGCCGGTTTGAACCTTGTGGCAGACACGGGTGAGACTTTGGAAGCCATCGCCAAGGGCAACCCCGCGCGGAAAACATGGCCTGCTGGTGAGCCTGAACAGGTCAAGGCCGCGCTGGCGCAGGCGTTTCCGACAGATGAAGACTGGGGGCCTGCGGCAGTGATCGCCGAGGCACGCGCGGCCCTGCCCACCGACACGTTGGCCACAGCTGACAGTGGCGCTCACCGCATCCTGTTAAGCCAGATGTGGAACTGCCATGAAGAACGCGGGCTGATCCAATCCTCGGCTCTGTGCACGATGGGATGTGCGGTGCCGATGGCGATGGGGCTGAAACTGGCCGCGCCAGACCGTCCGGTTATCAGCTTTTCCGGGGATGCGGGGTTCCTGATGGTGGCCGGTGAGCTGTCGACAGCCGCCGAGATGGCGCAGAACCCGGGGTATAACCCGATCTTTCTGGTTTTTGTGGATGCGAGCCTTGCGCTGATCGAGCTGAAACAACGTCAGCGTCAGATGGGCAATCGCGGCGTCGATTTCGACCGCCACGATTTTGCAGCGATGGGACGCGCCTTTGGTGGAAACGGTCACACGGTGCGCAACCGTGCGGAATTGCGCGCAGCTTTGAATGAAGCCGTGCAAGCGGACAAGTTCACCGTTATAGCGGCTGAAATTGACCGTGGAGCATATGATGGCCGCATCTGAAGGACCGCTGAAAGGCGTGAAAGTTCTGGACCTGAGCCGCATTCTGGCCGGTCCGACCTGCACGCAATTGCTGGGTGACTTGGGCGCCACTGTGATCAAGATCGAAAACCCGGCCACGGGTGGCGACGACACACGGCAATGGGGCCCGCCCTATGTGAAAGATGCAGAGGGCAACGCCTCGGATCTCAGCGCCTATTTCATGTCGGCCAATCGCAACAAGAAATCCGTGGCGCTGGATATCTCATCGCCCGAAGGTCAGGTCGAGATCCGGCGGCTGGCGTCTCATGCAGATATTCTGATCGAAAATTTCAAACCCGGAGGGCTGGCCAAGTTCGGGCTGGACTATGCCACTTTGTCAGCTGAGTTTCCCGGCCTCGTCTATTGTTCAATCTCGGGCTATGGGCAGACGGGACCGAACGCCAGCAAACCTGGCTATGATCTGATGGCCCAAGGCTATGGCGGGATCATGTCGCTGACCGGGGATCCCGACGGTGCGCCGATGAAAGTGGGCGTGGGCATCGCTGATGTCATGTGCGGGATGTATGCGACGGTTGGAATTCTGGCCGCGCTGCGGCATCGCGACCAAACCGGCGAAGGACAGCAAATCGATCTGGCTTTGGTAGATACACAGGTGTCGTGGTTGATCAATGAAGGCGTGAACTATCTGACATCCGGCAACGTTCCGCAGCGCCGTGGCAATGGGCACCCCAACATCGTTCCCTATGACGTCTATGAAACAGCCGATGGGCACGTGATCCTGGCAGTGGGCAATGACAGTCAGTTTCGCAAGCTCTGCGCCTTTCTCGACCAACCCGAACTGGCCGAGGATCCCAGATTTGCAACCAACCCGTCCAGACTTGAACATCGGGATGCATTGAATGCGATCCTGCGCCCGGCGGTTCAAAGCCTGACGACGCAGGCGGTCATCTCGGGGCTTGAGGCGGTCAAGGTTCCGGTGGGCCCGGTGCAGACCTTGGATCAGGTTTTTTCAACGGATCAGGTTGCTGCCAGGCAGATGCAGATCGCCATGCAAGCAAAGCCCGGAACAGTCAACCTGATCGGGAATCCGCTCAAATTGTCACGCACACCTGTAACATATCGCAGCGCCCCTCCGGTCTGCGGCGCGGACACATCGTCTGTTCTGAACGCCGAAAACCCCTTCGAAGACTGAAACACTTGCCCAATTCGGCGGCAAGTTGCTGAAACATGCCGTTGAATCGGCGGTTTAATCCGGGTTTTGCGCACACGGCATTTCACCAATTCGAGAGCACGGTCGATACTGGTACGTGGGCAATGCACACTCTGCTACATCGAACAGTGTAAATACCGCAACCAGATTGGACCCAAGCATGAAACACGACGTTTTTGGACAACTGAACACCCTGACCCAGCCGGCGGCAGTCGAAGCCTGGGATGGTGTTCTGCTTGGGTTCATGGCACATGCCGCCGTCACCCCTCAGCACCTGGGCAAGGTGCTGGAGCTTGAGCCAGATTTCGCGCTCGGCCATGCGGTAAAGGGCCTTTTCATGATCCTGCTGGGCCGACGCGAGATGTATCCGGTCGCAGCCGAAGCGCTGACGTCCGCCAAGGCCGCAATTGAGAGGCAGCCCGTTTCGGCACGCGAACAGCTTTATGTTGACGCTTTGACGCTCTATCTGGCCGATTTACCGTCGCAGGCAGTGCAGAAATTTGAAGAGATTCTGCACGCGCATCCCGAAGACACGCTTGCCATGAAACTCAGCCATGCGACCCGTTTCGTGTTGGGCGACGCAGAGGGCATGCGCCGCTCGATTGAACGGGTGATGCCAGCCTATGAGCCCAGCCATGCCGGGCGCGGCTACCTTTTGGGCTGCCACTCCTTCGCACTTGAAGAAACCGGAGCCTATGACAAGGCCGAGATCGCGGGCCGTCAGGCTTTGTGGATGGTCTCGGACGATGCCTGGGGTCTTCACGCGGTGGCGCATGTGCATGAAATGACGGGCAACGCGCAGCTTGGTCTCGACTGGCTGGCCGGGCGCGAAGAGGCTTGGGCGCATTGCAACAACTTCCGCTATCACGTCTGGTGGCATAAGGCGCTGATGCATCTGGATCTGGGTCAGGTCGATCAGGTGATGGCGCTCTATGATGAACATATCCGCAAAGACAAGACTGACGACTACCGGGACATTTCGAACGCCACCTCGCTGCTGTCGCGGCTGGAACTTGAGGGCGTGAATGTCGGTAACCGGTGGGAAGAGCTGGCAGACCTGAGTGCAGCGCGCACCGAGGACGGTTGCCTGATCTTTGCCGATCTGCATTATCTGTTGGCCCTGACCGGTGACAACCGTGGCGATGCTACTGGGAAGATGCTGAACCGTATCCAGAAGGACGCGCAGCGCAATCACGGTGATACGGCAATCCGCATGTCAGACCCGGGCGTTGCTGCCGCAAAAGGGCTCGAAGCCTTTGGTGACGGGCTGTACGGCGAAGCGTTCAACTTCCTATCGACCGCGCGCGCGGGTATGCAGCTGGCAGGCGGCAGTCACGCCCAACGGGACGTTTTCGAGCGGATTACAATCGATTCCGGCTTGCGTGCGGGACGCCTGGATGATGTAGAGCGGATTTTGGATGACCGCCGCGCCAAACGCTGTGGCGGAGAGGATAACTATGCGCTGGCCCGTCGCGCATTGATCGAAGCGGCCCGCGACAATCGCGACGCACAAAGCGTTCCGGCTGAGTAACGACAAGACCAATAAGGACCAAGACCGAATGGCGACAATTTCGCCCTCTTCTGACTTTGCACCCGCTGCGGCCACCGCCGCGGCCCCTGCTCGTACGCGTGATCCCCGGCTGGATTTCTATCGCGGCATCGCGATGTTCATCATCCTGATTGCGCATATCCCGAACGACCCCTGGGCGCGCTGGATCCCGGCCCGGTTTGGCTATTCCGACGCGACAGAGATCTTTGTGTTCTGCTCGGGCATGGCATCGGCAATCGCTTTTGGCGGAGCCTTTCTGAAAAAAGGCTGGTGGATGGGGACCGCACGCGTGGCATTCCGCATCTGGCAGGTTTATTGGGCTCATATCTGCCTGTTTTTCTTTGTTGCCATGACGATGGCCGCGCTGGATCAGACCGGTGCGTTTGAAAAGACCTATATCTCGTCGTTGAACCTGCAGCATTTCTTCAAGGACCCTGCCTCGCAGATGGTCGGGATTTTCACGCTGACCTATGTGCCCAACTACTTTGACATCCTGCCGATGTATCTTGTGGTGCTGGCGCTGATGCCGCTTTACATGGCGCTCTATCGTGTCAGCTTCTGGCTGATGGCGGGCGTGTGTGTGGCGATATGGCTGGTGGCGCAGACCGGTGTGCTGGCCTTGCCGGCCGAGCCGTGGTCAGAGCGGCAGTGGTTTTTCAACCCGTTCGGCTGGCAGTTGCTGTTCTTCACGGGCTTTGCCTTCATGCGCGGCTGGATCCCTGCCCCTCCTGTATCAAAAACCCTTATCTGGGTCGCGGTGGCATTCCTGATTCTGTCTGCGCCTTTCGGCTCGTGGAAAGTCTTTAGCTGGATCAACAATGCGGCCCCAGATTTGGGGGCGGTGCTGCGCAAGGGCTGGCCGCTGACCGAAGAGCTGCGCGGCAAGACCGAATTTGGGTTGTTGCGCTATGTGCACTTCTTGGCGCTGGCCTATCTGGGCTGGGTCGCAGCGGGCGAAAAGGGTCACCGTCTGATCGCCACAGGCCACAGCGTTGGTGCCCGTATCTGGCAGGCCCTGTTGGCCGTCATCACCAAGGTCGGTCAGCAATCCCTTGCTGTGTTTGTGTTTTCTATGGCCGCTGCCCGCCTGATCGGCGTCGTTCTGGATCAGGCTGGGCGGGATATTGCCACTGTCTTTGCGGCCAACATGATTGGCTTTGCGATGATCATCGGCGTGGCCTATCTGGCAGCTTGGTTCAAGTCACAACCCTGGAGGTCGAAGAAATGAATTTTACCCGTCGCGCGTTTCTGGCCTCTTCAACAGCGCTGGCGCTGGCCCCTTCAGCATATGCCACAGGTGGCGTGGTTCCGTTTGATCGCAATGATGTGATTGAAATGGCCAGGGATCTGGCCAGCCGCCCCTATGCCGAGCGCGAAATGGTACCACAGGAATGGCAGGACCTGACCTATCAGCAATATCGCTCGATCCGGTTCCGTCTGGACCGCGCGCTGTGGTATGAGACCGAGACGCCGTTCAACGTCGATTTCTTTACTCCTGGGCTGTATTTCCCACGCACCGTAAAGGTTTCGACGGTCGAGGACGGCATGATCAAGCCGGTCGTCTTCGATCTGGCGATGTTCGACAAATCCGAAGACGTGCCAAAGCTGCCGATCGATGACACTCTGGGCTTCTCGGGTCTGCGCCTGCGTACCGAGATGCATCGCCCCGGCAAGACTGACGAATTCTGCGTCTGGCAGGGGGCCAGCTATTTCCGCGCGATCGGGCTGCACGAGGTCTATGGCCTGTCCGCCCGCGGGCTGGCGCTGAAAACCGGGGACCCGGATGGCGAGGAATTTCCCGAATTCATTCGCTTCTGGCTGGAGCGTCCCAAACCGGGCCAGCGCAATATGGTTGTGCACGCGTTGATGGACAGCCCCTCTGTGTCCGGCGCCTATCGTTTCAACGTCACGGCGGGCGCGGATTGCGTGATGGATGTCGAAGCCACCCTCTTCCCCCGCGAAGATCTGCCACATGTGGGTATCGCGCCGGGCACCTCGATGTTCCTGTTTGACGACACAAATCACAGCCGGTTCGATGACTTTCGCCCTGCCGTACATGACAGCGACGGTCTGATGATCCGCAATGGCGCGGGTGAGGTTCTGTGGCGTCCACTGGCCAACCCTACGCGCCTGCAAATCTCGTCTTTCGTGGATATGAACCCGCGCGGCTTCGGCCTGATGCAGCGCAAGCGCGACTTCTCGGACTACGCCGATCTTGAGGCCAACTACCACAAGCGGCCCGGTCTTTGGGTAGAGCCAAATGAAGATTGGGGCAAAGGCACGGTCACACTGGTCGAGATACCGGCAGATCAGGAGATCTATGACAATATCGTTGCCTATTGGCGCCCAGCCGAGCCTTATGCCGCAGGCAGCCAGGTTGACCTGTCCTATCGCCTGATCTGGGGTGAAGAGCCTCAGCGCACGCCGATGCCACGCGTGATCAACTCGGCCATGGGGGAAAACACCTTTGGAGAAGGCCGTCTGGCGGTGATCGATTTCGAGGCCAGCGATCTGTTTGACGACATTGACGCGATGACGATTTTTGTGGATTCGCCTCATGCCGAAACCTCGGATGGCGTTTTGCAACGCAACCCCGATACGGGCGGTTTGCGGCTGGCGTTTTCCTTCCAGCCTGGCGAGCGCAACCATGTTGAGCTGCGCGCGCAGCTTCTGAAAGACAAACAGCCAGCCTCTGAGGTCTGGCTCTACCGTTGGACCATATGAACCGCGATCTGCATATCATGCCGCCAGAGGCACCTCTGGCGATGCCGGCGCAGAGTTTTCAGGCGCGGTTTCGCGACGCGGATGCGCCGTCCAACGCTCGTGGCCCTTCGGCAGGGTTCTGGCGCGCGCTGGCGTTTTCGCCTGCCATGGCCGCAACGCTTGGCCTGCTGTGGGTCATGAGCGATTGGTTTGGTGCGGAAGGGATCAATCTGGTCGAAGCGATCCTGCTGACGCTGATCTCGTTCAACTTCTTCTGGATTTCCTTCACGGTCTGCACCGTGCTGCTGGGCATGGTGTCGCTGGCGCGTCAGGACGCGCCCAACCGGAACCAAAAGGCGCAGCCGCTGCGCGTGGCGCTGCTGACACCGATCTATAACGAAGTGCCTTGGAACGTGCTCGGCAATGCCCGCACAATGCTTGAGGATCTTCAGACGCGGGGTGGGCAGCATCACTATGCCATGTTCATCCTCTCGGATACGCGCGACCCCGATATCGCAGCGCAGGAACAGGCCAGCGTCGAGGCATTGCGCACCACGCTGGCCCCGGGGCTAGAGCTCTATTACCGCCGCCGCGAACAGAATACCGACCGCAAGGTTGGCAATATCTCGGACTGGGTCAGCCGCTGGGGCGCAGAGTGGGACGCGATGCTGGTGCTGGATGCCGACAGCCTGATGACCGGGCGCGCGATCTATCGCCTGACCGATGCGCTGGCGCGTGATCCGGGTGCGGGGTTGATCCAAAGCTATCCGCAGCTGATCGGCGCACAATCGGTCTTTGCCCGGATGCAGCAATTCGCCAATGGCGTCTATGGCATCGCTTTTGCCGAAGGTCTGGCCCGTTGGTGCGGGCAAGAGGGCAACTATTGGGGCCATAACGCCATTATCCGCACCAAGGCCTTTGCCACTTGTGCGGGTTTGCCCAAGCTGCGGTCATTCAGCGGTCAGGACAAGCTGATCATGAGCCACGATTTTGTCGAGGCCGGTCTGCTGCGCCGCGCCGGTTGGGCCGTTCGGTTCCTGCCGCGCATCCGTGGTTCTTACGAGGAAACACCCCCCACCCTGATCGACCACGCGATGCGGGATCGGCGGTGGTGCCAGGGCAACCTGCAACATCTGAAACTGTTGGGCTCCAGCGGATTCCGGGCCGTGTCGCGCTTTCACATGTTCCATGGTGCCGTGGGCTATTTGATGTCGCCCTTGTGGTTTGCCTTGCTGGTGATGTGGGCTGTGATTGGTCAGGGTGAGGACGCGTCGGTTCTGCACTATTTCAGCCCTGACAACCCGCTGTTCCCGCAATGGCCCGAGATGAGCGAAACCCGCCATGTGCTGATCATTCTGGTGATGTATGCCATGCTGCTGGCCCCTAAGGTGCTGGGCGTTCTGGCCTTGCCGCTCAGCGGTGTGCGGTATGCCGATTTCGGTGGCGAGCGGCGATTTGTGACCTCGTTTCTGGCCGAGGTGGTTCTGTCCATCCTCTATGCGCCGATCCTGATGGTCCAGCAGATGATCGCTGTGTTCCGCACCGCCTTTGGCGTTCAGCGCGGATGGTCGCCGCAAGCGCGCGATGGCGGCAGCTATGGGCTGCGAACACTGGTTATTTGTCACGCGCTTGAGACGGTCAGCGGCGTTGCGCTGAGTGTCGGTATCCTGTCGGGCCTTGTCTCGATCTGGCTGGCACCGATTGCGATCAGCCTTGCATTGGCAATCCCGCTGTCAGCACTTAGTGGAGTATCTGCCGGGGCTGCGCGTCGCATGGTTGGCATGCGCGAGGATTTCAGCGAGCCTGCGATCACACGCTCGGCACGCCGCTATCGCAATGAATTGAAAGATCTGGTCGAGGGTAAAACCAATCTGACCCCGGCCGAATGAATTAGCCCCCGGCCTCGCTGTCGGGAAGCCGTTCATACCAGTCCACGATCATGTCAGCCCATCCGGTTGGCACTGTATGCCCGCCCGGGAACAAGGCAAATTCCAGCGCGCTGCCTTCGTCGCAGGTGTTGCTCCAGTGACGGCGCATGAAATTGCCGGTGGTGCTGAAGCCTGTGGGTTTGTGATCCACGCAGCCATTGGCCTCGCGCCAGATCTCGAACCCGGCATAGATATCACCCTGCTGAAAGCGCCCGCCGCCCAGCAGCCGCCCTTCCAGCGGCACCACATTGTCGGTCCAGCCATGGGTGTGGAACATACGGATGGGCCCCTCACAGGTTTCCGGGTGCGGGCGCCAAAAGCCGCCCGAGACAGGAACATAGGCTGAGAAAGCTTCCGGTGCTTCGCAGGCCAGGTAGTTCACCATAAAACCCCCCGCAGAGAACCCGCCCAGCATAACGTGTTCCGCATTGATGCCGAACCGGTCTGCGGCGTCCTGCACCGCTTCGCTTAAAAAGGCCGTTTCGTCGCGCTCGCCAAAACCGGGGTAGAAGTTCCAGCTTTGGGTGCCCCCGCGATCAGGGCGTTCCAGCCCTTCGGGTGCCATCACCGCATAGCCGCGATCCAGCAACGGCTGCACCATGCCGCGATTGCGCATGGTGCCCTGCCCGCTGCCGCCATAGCCATGCAGGAACACGACCATCGGTGCGTTGCCGTTATCTGGTAACTCGATGTGATAGGCCCCCATCGGCGTTTCACAAACCCCGTCCTGATTGGCACAGGCGGCAATCGCTGTTTGGCCGATTACGGCGAATCCGGCGGCCAGGCTAAACTCTCGGATCATCCTGCATCCTCTTGATATTGTTGTACCGGCAAGCCGGCCCGAACCCATCCCGGCCCGGCGGCCGAGCCCAACATGCCCTCGGGCACGTCAATGATATTGGTAAACCCTGCTGCGATCAGCTGATTGCTGAGCCGTGCCGACCGCACACCGCGCGCGCAGATCAGAGCGACCGGCGCTGCTGCGTTGCCGTCGACCAGATCCGTCAACGCCTGAACGAAGTCTTCGCGCCGCATGTCCAAAGGCACCGCGCCCGCGCCAACGCCTGAGGCCCGCCATTCGCGCGGTGTTCTGATATCGACCAGAAGGATATTGCCTTGCGTGGCCTGATCATGCGCCTCGGTGACCGTAATGCGCCCACCCGCATGCGCCTCGGGGATCAGACGGTATTCGCGTATGGCAAACCCAGCGGCAACGGCTGCGCCGCCGCCGACCAGTACCCATCGCCGAGTCCGGTTCGTTTTCTGTGCCACTGTCGCCTCCTGTGCGTTGGTGCCTTCTACCACAGATGGGTTTGGCTTGCCGCGCCGAAAATCCGGGCTTTGATCAAGTTCGCGTCATTATATCGCATTAAGTCCTGCGCCGTAGGGGCTCCGTAGAACACCGTGAAAAACTTGCAAGTTCTGGACAGTGGAAAAAATATCCTTACAAAATTGGTTTCACCCTGACCGCCCACCCCGGAGTATCGCAATTGTCCCTATTCCTTATCGCGGCCCTTCCTTTCCTTGGCGCTGTGTTTCCTGCCCTGCTGATCCGCGCAGGCCGGAATGCCGCCGCTTCTGCCGCAGGGTTGACCACGTTTCTGGCCTTGATGGGCCTGCTGATCCATATCCCATCGGTGATGCGCGGCGAGGTGATCACCGCCCGGTTTGACTGGATCCCGATCCTTGGGCTGAACGCAAACTTCATGCTGGACGGGCTGGGTTTTCTTTTTGCGCTGCTGATCCTGGGCATCGGCCTGCTGATCATCCTCTACGCGCGGTTCTACCTGTCGCGCGAAGACCCGATGGGGCAATTCTACACTTATCTGCTACTGTTTCAGGGCGCGATGGTGGGGATCGTCCTGTCTGACAATATCCTTCTTCTGCTTATTTTCTGGGAGCTTACGTCGCTAAGCTCATTCTTGCTGATCGGCTATTGGAAACACCTGCCTGAGGGGCGGCAGGGCGCACGCATGGCGCTGGCTGTCACTGGCTCAGGTGGGTTGGCGATGATCGCGGGGATGCTGATCCTGGGCAATATCGTGGGGTCTTATGACCTGAGCGTTATTTTGCAGAACAAAGAGCTGATTCAGGCCTCGCCCTATTACCTGCCCGCGCTGATCCTGATCCTGCTGGGTTGCTTCACCAAATCCGCGCAGTTCCCGTTTCACTTCTGGCTGCCTCACGCGATGGCGGCGCCCACGCCGGTTTCGGCCTATCTGCACTCGGCCACCATGGTGAAGGCAGGCCTGTTCCTGATGGCCCGGATGTGGCCGGTTCTGGCGGGCACGGATGCGTGGTTCTATATCGTGGCAACCACAGGCCTGATCACCATGCTGATCGGCGCGGTGATTGCGCTCTTCAAGGATGACCTCAAGGCGCTGCTGGCGTTCTCGACCGTGTCCCATCTGGGCCTGATCACCATGCTTTTGGGATTTGGCACCAAATTCGCAGCCGTCGCTGCCGTGTTCCACATCATCAACCACGCCACCTTCAAAGCCGCCTTGTTCATGACCGCAGGCATTGTCGATCACGAGACAGGCACCCGCGACATTAAAAAGCTGGGTGGGCTGCGGCACCTGATGCCAATCACCTTCACAATTGGCACAATCGCCGCCCTATCCATGGCGGGTCTTCCGCCATTGAACGGGTTTTTGTCGAAGGAAATGATGCTGGAGGAGACGGTTCACACGACCTGGCTGAACTCGCATTACCTCGTGCCCGTTCTGGCCGTGATCGCGGCGCTGTTCTCAGCCGCTTACTCGTTCCGCTTCGTCAGCCATGTGTTCCTTGGGCCGCAGCGCGACTCCTATCCGTCCAAGCCACATGACCCGCCTGTGGGTCTTTGGATTGCGCCCTCGCTCCTGGTCGTGCTGGTTGTTCTAATCGGTCTGTACTCTGCAGCAATCGTGGGACCGTTGGTCGCCGTTGTCTCAAGCGCGGTGATCGGGGGTGAAAAGCTGCCCTATTATTCGCTGAAACTGTGGCACGGCTTTACACCTGCGCTTTACATGTCGGTGATTGCCACTTTGGGCGGTCTGTTCCTGCTGTCCTTGCACAGCCATGCCGAGCGCCTTTGGAACGCCCTGCCCCGCCCCGAGGCCAAGGTGATTTTCGAGGCCATTATCAATGCGCTGACCCGCCTGAGCAACTGGATCACCGATGAACTGCATAACGGTGTGATCAGCCGCTATGCCATCATCCTGATCGCCTTCACCGTTGCCCTTGGCTACTATGCCTTCTCCACGGGTGGTATGGGTTTGCCAACGCGCGTACCCTTGCCTGCGCAGATCATTCCCATCATTGGCTGGATCTGTCTGGTGGGCGCGACGCTGGCGATCATGTGGTTCCACCGAAACCGCCTGCTGTCGCTGGTGCTGATTGGCGTGGTCGGCTTGATCGTTTCGATGGCCTTCAACTATCTCTCGGCCCCGGATCTGGCGCTGACCCAGATCTCGGTCGAGGTGGTGACGATGATCCTGTTGTTGCTGTCGCTGAACTTTCTGCCCACCGACACACCCTGGGACAGCACCGCCGGGCGACGTTGGCGCGATGCCGCGATTTCCGTTGTGGCGGGCATTGGCTCTGGCGCACTGATCTATGCCATCATGCTGCGGGACTTTGCCTTCCCGACGATCTCGGACTTTCACCTCGCCAACTCGTACAAAGGCGGCGGAGGCACCAATGTAGTGAACGTGATCCTGGTGGATTTCCGGGGATTTGATACGTTCGGAGAGATCATTGTGCTGGGGATCGCCGCGCTGATCATCTTTGCCCTGACCGAGGCCGTTCTGGGCAGCAATGTCCGCGCCTATCTGCTGAACCGCAAACCGCATTGGCCGCAATCAGGCGATTCCCACCCGCTGATGATGGTTGTGGCCACCCGTGTGATGATGCCCATAGCCCTGATGGTGGGCGCTTACATCTTCTTCAGGGGTCACAACCAACCCGGCGGCGGTTTCATCGCCGGCCTGATCGTCGCCATTGCCTTCCTGATGCAATACATGGCCAGCGGCTATACCTGGGCGATTGAGCGTCAACGGTTCTATTACCACGGCACCATCGGCTGGGGCGTTTTGATCGCCGCCGCCACCGGGATCGGCGCCTGGTTCAACGAGCGGCCGTTCCTGACCAGTGATTTTGGCTATATCAACTGGCCGCCGCTGGAAGAATTTGAGTGGGCCACAGCAATCCTGTTTGACACGGGCGTGTTCCTGGCCGTGCTTGGGGCCGTGATGCTGGCGCTGGACAGCCTGTCCCGCTTCGCCTGGCAGCCGGGTATGGCGCAAGAGTTCCCGATGGACATCAACCCGCTGCGGGACAGTCCCCCGGAAGACGATAAAGAGAAGGAGCAGGGCTGATGGAAGCGCTTGTAGCCTCTGCCGTGGGCGTCATGACGGCGGCCGGAATTTTCCTTATCCTGCGTCGCCGGACCTTTCCTGTCATTCTGGGCCTTTCGCTGATCACCTATGCGGTTAACGTGTTCCTGTTCGCGACTGGGCGTCTGGCGCTGAACGCGCCTGCGGTATTGAACAAATACGAAGACGTGCCCTATACCGACCCGCTGCCTCAGGCGTTGGTGCTGACAGCCATCGTGATTTCGTTCGGGATGACGGCGGTGATCGTGATGATCGCGCTTAGTGCCTATCTGTCGTCAAAGGATGATCATATCGACATGAAACCCGATGACAGCGTGGACGCGCCGGGAGAAGACGCATGAACCATTGGATCGTTGCGCCGATCGTTCTTCCTGCGATCCTGGCCCCTTTCATCATCATGGTGCTGCGCTATCACCTGGACTTGCAGCGCATCTTCTCAATCGCCGGTGTTGTCGGGTTGCTGGGCATTGCCCTGACCATCACCGCGCAGGCCTCGGGCGGTGATATTCAGGTCTATGAGCTGGGCGACTGGCCCGCGCCGTTCGGGATCGTTCTGGTGCTGGACAAGCTTTCAGCGATGATGGTGCTGCTGACCGCGTTGCTGGCCCTGCCCATTGTCCTATATGCCATCGGCTCGGGCTGGGACGAAAGGGGCAAGCATTTCCATGCGTTGTTCCATTTCCAGCTGATGGGTGTCTGCGGCGCCTTTCTGACCGGCGACGCCTTTAACCTGTTTGTTTTCTTCGAGGTTCTGCTGATCGCCTCATACGGCCTGATGACCCATGGCGGTGGCGCAGTGCGATTAAAGGCCGGCGTGCAATATGTGGCCTATAACCTGATCGGCTCGACCCTATTTCTGTTCGCGTTGGGAACGATCTATGGCGTGACCGGCACGCTCAACATGGCCGACTTGGCCGTGCGCGTGGCCGAGATTCCACCCGAAGATACCGCCCTGTTGCGGGTTGGCGCGGTTTTGCTGTTGCTCGTCTTCTGCATCAAGGCCGCTGTACTGCCGCTGCATTTCTGGCTGCCCGCCAGCTATGCCAACGCGCCTTTGCCGGTGGCCGCGCTGTTCGCGATCATGACAAAGGTAGGAGCCTATTCGATCCTGCGGGTCTATACTCTGGCCTTTGGCCCCGACGTGGCGGTGACCGATGGTTTGATCGGCGATTGGCTGCAACCCGCCGCGCTGCTGACGCTGGCGGTTGGTACAATCGGCATATTGGGCTCGAACCATATCGCGCGAATGGTGGCCTTTTGCGCCATTGCCTCGATGGGCACCCTGCTGATCGCGATCTCTTTGTTCAGCGAGACCGCCACTGCTGCGGCGCTGTATTACATCTTCCATTCCACGCTGGCGACTGCTTTGCTGTTTCTGGTGGCGGACATGGTCATGGAACGCCGCGGAGGCGCGATTGAGCCCAAGGCCCCGATGGCACAGAACGGGCTGATCGCAGCCCTGTTCTTTGTGGGTGCCATCGCGCTGGCGGGCATGCCGCCGCTGTCGGGCTTCATCGGCAAGCTGTTGGTGCTTGATGCTTCCCGCGACGCACCGGATGCCACGGCGGTTTGGGCCGTTATCCTGATTGGATCTTTCGTGACCATTGTCGGCCTGGCCCGGGCAGGTACGCTGATCTTCTGGAAGAGCTATGATGCCGCGATCACTCCGCCACCCACCGAAGAAACAGACGACGACGCGCAGATATCGAGCACGCCAGAGCCGTCGCCTGGATTGGCCTTTGCATCCGTGTTTGGGGTCGTCGCGGGGCTTGCCTTGTTGACCATATTTGCCGGCCCGGCGCTGACCTATGCCAGCGGGACAGCGGCGCAATTGTTCACGCCGGATGATTACATCTCGGCTGTGTTGGGAGGGGAAGAATGATGAAGCTGCTCAGGCGAATTTTCCCGCACCCACACCTGACTTTCCTGCTGACGGTTGTGTGGGTCCTGCTGGCCAATAACGGCTCGCTGAACTCGGTCGTGTTTGGCCTGCTCTTGGGGATCATCATCCCATTCATAACGCAGCCCTATTGGCCAGATCGCCCCAAGCTGCGCAACTGGTCCATGGTGGTCGAATACATCCTGGTTGTGCTGTGGGATATCGTGATCGCAAATATCACCGTGGCTCGGATCATCCTTTTCAAACGCGACTCTGACCGTGAGCCGAACTGGGTGTGCGTCCCGCTTGATCTGCGCACGCCCGAGGCGATCACGGTATTGGCTGGCACCATCACCATGACACCCGGTACAGTCAGCTGTGATCTGTCGGCGCAGGGTCACAACCTGCTGGTCCATTGCCTGGACGCCCCCGACCCTGCCGCTGTTCGGGATGAGATCAAACAACGCTACGAACGCCGCCTGAAGGAGATTTTCGAATGATCACCTATGCGCTCTATTTCACCTTTGCCTGTTTCGGCGCGGCGATCATGATGTGCCTTTGGCGGATCATCACCGCAGATGGTGTGGGCACCCGCGTGCTGGCCTTGGATACGATGGTGATCAATACCATTGCTCTGATGATCCTCTACGGGTTGAAGGAAGGCACCGAGATCTTCTTTGAATCAGCTATGATCATCGCCATGCTCGGCTTTGTCTCAACAGTGGCCTATGCGCGTTTCATGCTGCGCGGCAACATTATCGAATGAGGCTAGCATGACAGGTATTTTCGAAATTTTGATCGCCTTTTTTCTGATCGTCTCTGGCATTTTCGGCTTTGTTGGATCGTTCGGGATGATCAAGTTGAAAGACCCGATGTCGCGACTGCACGCACCCACCAAGGCGACAACACTGGGCGTTGGCGGGGTGCTCTTGGCGTCCATCGCGCATTCTGTATTGCTGGAAGGCAAACTGTCTCTGCACGAGCTGTTGATCACGCTTTTTCTTTTCCTCACAGCACCGATCACGGCCCTGTTCATTGCCAAATGGCATATTCACCGCCATGAACAGCCACAGGATTTGCCGGACGCGGGCGAGGATGAGCTTTGGGCCACCCACGCGGTTGAGCAGGTCGAAAACGTCCCGGATCACAGCGCGAATTAAGACCCATGAACAGACCGCCCCTGCCTTTGACCCGCGATCTGGTGCTGATTGGCGGGGGCCATACCCACGCACTGCTTTTGCGTAAATGGGGCATGAACCCGCTGCCGGGTGCGCGCGTGACCGTGATAAACCCCGGCCCGACCGCGCCCTATTCGGGTATGCTGCCGGGGTTTGTGGCGGGGCATTATGACCGAGACGCGCTGGATATCGATCTGATCAAACTGGCGCGTTTTGCCGGGGCCCGGGTGGTTCTGGGCGCCGTAGAGGGGATCGACGCGGAAAACCACCGCGTTCATCTGCCCCACCGACCGCCGATTGCCTTTGACGTGGCCGCGATCAACGTGGGCATCACCTCGGACATGCCTGCCCTGCCCGGATTTGCGGAACACGCCGTCCCCGCCAAGCCGCTGGGACGTTTTGCAGCGCGTTGGGCCGAATACCTGTCAGGCGACGGTCCTGCCTCCATTGTCGTGATCGGTGGCGGCGTGGCCGGGGCCGAGCTTGCCATGGCGATGGCTCACGCTTTGCTTAGCCGGCGCAGGCAAGGCACGGTGACCGTGATCGACAATGCCACCGCGCTGACCGCGACCAAGCCCAAATCAGCCGATACCATTCGCAAGGCGATGGCCGAATTGGGTGTGACTCTGATCGAAAGCGCCAGCATAGCGCGGATCACCGCAGAATATGTGGAACTGACGGACGGGCAACAGATCGCGGCGCATTTCGTGACTGGGGCGGCCGGGGCGAAACCCTATGATTGGATGGCCGAAACCGGACTTGAGATGCAGGACGGCTTCATCAAGGTGAACAGCTATTTGCAATCCAGTGACCCGCTGATTTTTGCCGCAGGCGACTGCGCGCATCTGACGGAAAACCCACGCCCCAAGGCAGGCGTCTATGCGGTGCGGGAAGCGCCTATCCTGTTCAACAACCTCCGTGCAGCGCTGGGGTCCGGACGGCTGAAACGGTATGTGCCGCAGAATGATTACCTCAAGCTCATCTCGCTGGGCGGGAAATCCGCGCTGGGTGAACGGTTGGGTAAGTCCTTCAGCGGGTCTTTGATGTGGCGCTGGAAAGACCACATCGATCAAAACTTCATGAACAAGTTTCGCGATCTGCCAAAAATGGAACCTCCCGCCCTGCCCCACGCACGCGCAGCGGGGATGCAAGAGGCGCTGGGGGACAAGCCCATGTGCGGCGGATGCGGGGCCAAACTGGGACGTGGCGCGTTAGCGGACGTTTTGAACCAGCGTCCCCCCCCGTCGCGCGACGATGTGGTGCCCTTGCCCGGCGATGATGCGGCCCTGCTGAAAACCGGCGACGCGCAGCAGGTTATGACCACCGATCACCTACGCAGCTTTGTTCACGATCCGGTGCTGATGACCCATATCGCCGCAGTTCACGCGCTTGGCGATATCTGGGCAATGGGGGCCCAGCCACAGGCGGCCACAACCACCATCATCCTGCCGCGCATGTCCGCCACGTTGCAAAGCCGCACGCTGAACGAGATCATGGCCACAGCCGACGCGGTCATCCGCGCAGCCGGAGCGGAAATTGTCGGCGGGCACAGTTCGATGGGCGATGAGATGACCATCGGCTTCACCCTGACCGGCCTGTGTGAAAAAGAGCCGATCACCCTGTCTGGCGGCAAGCCGGGGGACGCGTTGATCCTGACCAAACCTTTGGGCAGCGGCATCCTGATGGCTGCCGAAATGGCCGGGGACGCGGAGGGGGAATGGGTTGCCCAGGCCTACACGCACATGAGCCAGCCTCAGGGCGAGGCCTCCAGACTGCTGCGCGCGGCCCATGCGATGACCGACGTGACAGGGTTTGGTCTGGCCGGGCATTTGCAAGGGCTCTGCGTGGCGTCTGGCTGCGGCGCGGTGCTGGATCTTGATGCTATTCCCACCATGTCCGGCGCGGTCGAGTTGTCCGCGCGCGGTGTGGCGTCGACGCTCTACCCGGAAAACCGCGCGCTTGTGCCGAACCTGCCCGAAGACGGAAAAGCCGCTTTGCTGTTTGATCCCCAAACCGCCGGGGGTCTACTGGCCGCCATTGCGCCGGATACTGCAACCGTGCTTTGTGATCAGTTGAAGGCCGCAGGCTATCCCGCTGCAATCATTGGGCATTTGACCGAAACGCCGGGTCTGGCGCTTCAAAGCTGAGCCAAAATCTCTTCGATCCGCGACGCCGCGACGGAAAGACCCTGCGCATCCAGCGCCACCTGCACGCGCGCGACCTCCTCTACGGTACGACCGCGCCGAGATTTCTCATAGGCCGGATCATAGTGCTGCTCCATCAGCGCCTGCGTGAGCGCGGGTTTGTCACCAACGGCGATCAACGCCGTCCATCCGTCGACAACCGCATGCCCCCGGTGCGCCCGAAGCGGTGAGAGCCTGTCGCGCAGGCGCTCGCTATCGGACAGAATATCGTCATAGGCCTGCACCAGATAGGCCGTTCGGGCTGCGACCGAGGCCTCGATTCGAATGCGCGGCGCCGCGCATAAGGCCTGCCAGACACTGGGCGGCAAGATCAGCTTGCCAAGCTTGGACGATTCCGACTCGACCACCACGGGCCGTGCCGGATCCAATGCACAAAGCGCAGCCGCCAGTTGGGATTCAAAGGCCTTTTGGCTGGGTTGCCCACCGGGCTGTTCACCCAGCAAAGACCCGCGATGATTGGCGAGGTCTTCAAGGTCCAGAACCTGAACATCCCGCGCCCGCAATCGCGCCAGAATTTCGGTTTTTGCCGTACCCGTATAGCCGTCCAGAGCCACCAGCCGATGCGCAAGCGGGTCCTCATACAGGTAAGCGTTCACCAGCCGCCGATAGGTCCGATATCCGCCGTCGACGACATCCGCACGCCAACCGATCTGTTGCAACGTCCACGCGAAAGAACCCGACCGCTGCCCGCCGCGCCAGCAATAAACCAACGGTCGCCAGCCGCCCTCATGATGGCTCAGGCGTTGTTCGATGTGGTCGGCGGTGTTGCGAAACACCAAAGCTGCACCCAGCTTGCGCGCCAGAAACGGGCTTTGCTGCACATAGATCGTCCCCACCCGCGCGCGTTCCTCATCGTCCAGAACCGGCAGGTTGATCGCCCCCGGCAAATGATCCTCGGCATATTCCGCAGGGCTGCGCACATCGATCACCGTGTCAAACCCGTGCGCGTAAAGCTGCGGCAAGCTGGAGAATGTCGTAGCCATATCAACGATCTAATCTGCGACGCGGAGAAAGGGAAGTTCGGCGGTCATTCTGCGTCAAACGGTTCGATCAGTTCGGCGCCGTTGGCCCGGTTCGAGTTCACCTCGACCCTCACGCGGTAATAGTCCAATACCTCCTCGGCCCCTGGCTGCATCAGCCGCGCCGCGCCTTTTCCTTTCTCTCCCAACCATAGCGACCAGTTCTCCGGCTCAAGAATTAGGGGCATTCGGTGATGGATCGCACCGAGATGCGTATTGGCGGCGGTGGTCACGATGGCGCATGTGGATTGTCGCGCGTCGTCCCGTCCCCAATCCTGCCAAACGCCCGCGAAAGCAATCGGTTCCTGATCCCGGCGGTGGATGTACCAAGGCAGGCGTTTTCCGTCCTTGGTCCCGGTCCATTCATAAAAGCCGGTCGCAAGGATCAGACAACGGCGTTCGCGGCAGGCCGCGCGGAAGGCAGGTTTTTCCGCCAACGTCTCTGCTCGCGCGTTGATCAGCAGCGGCCCATCGGTCGGTGATTTGTACCAATGAGGCACGAACCCCCAGCGCAAAGGATCCAGCTTGCGCCCACCCGCGCCCGACCGGACCACATGCACCCCATTGGTTGGACAGATATTGAAATTCGGCACCTCGGGCAGAGTGTTGGATGGGCGCGCCGAAAACAGCTGCGCCATGGCGTCATTGGGGAGAGTGTTTGCAATCCGGCCACACATGGATAAACAACTTTCAAGGCGTATTCGTTCAGACACAAGGTCTAAAATCACCGACATGGCACAACAAACAGCGAAATCGCTCAAGACCAAAGCAATAAGCGATCTTGAGGCTGGAAAGCTGGCACAGGCATTGAAAAAGGCGCAATTGGGGGTCAAGAAATTCCCCAAAGACACGGACTATCTTGCCATCGCAGGGTTTGTGCTGACCGAGATGCAACAATATCGCAAGTCGATCCCTTATTTTGCTGAGGCTGCAAAACGAAAGCCCGAAGATCCGCAGTTTGCCGAAAACCTCGCGAACGCGCTTATGCAAACAGGTCAGATCCCGCGCGCCTTGAGCTATGCTGAGCAGAAGCTGAAGGTTTTTCCCGACAACAAGGAACTGGTCCGTGTCACAGACGAGATTCAGTTAAAGGGCAAGAACTGGCGGCTTATTATTGACCACGCAACCAAACGCCTTCAGGCGGAACCCGACAACGCGGAAATGCTGTCCAACCGTGGACGCGCCTATGGGCAAATAGCATTTAACGAACAAGCCACACGCGACATCGCTCGTGCATATGAGCTTGCACCGGATGTCGAAGACATCGCGATCAGACGGGCCACGAATCTGCATCAGTCGGGGGACAAGGAAGGTGCGAAGGAGATACTTGACCGTATCTTTGCGCGAAATCCCAAAAATGCTGCGGTATTGTACCCATTGGCTGAGAGCGCGCCCGAAGATGAATTCCCCGTTTTGCGAACGGCGATCGAGAACGCCATCGCGCAAAGCGAGCAACGGGACTCGGTGCTTGAATTTGCCAAAGCGATTTTGCTGCGGCGCTCTGAAGGTCTGGACGCATCCATGCCTCAGTTCGCAAAGGCAAATACTGCGCAGCATGAATCCAATCCCTATGATCCCAATCTGGAAGAACAGACCTTCGAAACGCTTTGTCGCCTGTTCCCTGTAGATGCTCCGGCCCCGTCTTCTGATGTGATCCAATCCCCTCAACCGATCTTCGTCATTGGCCAACCGCGATCTGGCACCACACTTATGGAGATGATGCTCAGCTCTGCTCCGGGCATAGCAGGATGCGGTGAGTTGATGATCTCAGGAGATCTCAGCGCTGAGCCTTATCAGAAGGGTGTGCCCTTTACCTCGGAAGATGCCACCGTTTTCGCTGGTGAATACCGCAAATTGCTGCCCCCGATCCCGGAAGACACCATCGCTTTCGTGGACAAGATGCCCCATAACTATCAACAAGTTGGGTTCTTGCTGGCGGCGTTTCCCAATGCCCGCGTGATCAACATGTTACGTGATCCGCGCGACGTCGGCCTTTCGAAATGGATACGTCGTTTCCCGGCCCCAGGGATGCGCTATGCGTCAAATCTGGAAGCCATCGCACATTCTGCGAACCTCTACCGCAAATACATGGCCCATTGGCAAAAAGGGTTTGGGGATCGCATCCTGACCGTACCTTACGAGGATCTGGTCTCGGACCCCGAGACGTTGAGCCGCAAAGTGACAGATTTTTGCGGCATTCCGTGGCACGAAAAAATGGTGCAGCCTGAAAAGAATACAAAACTGGTAAAGACAGCCAGCATAGACCAGGTGCGCAACAAGATTTCGACCAAGTCAATTGGTGGATGGCGCGCGGTCGAAGACCACATCCGGCCGATGCTTGAAGGTTTTGATCCGGCGCTTTGGCCGGAATACGATTTGTCCTGACCCCGGACACGAAAAAAGGCAGCACTTATCGTGCTGCCTTTCTGAGTTCTACCGAGATTACTTCTGCTTGATGCGCCCATCCACATAGGGCTTGTAGGGTGCGTTTTCGGCTAGGTATGCCGCCGTGACATCTGCCAGGTCCGGGCCAAAGTCGTAGGCGTTTTTGTCGTCGCCTTCGAACATCGAGTAACCGTCGCCGCCATTGCGGACATAGTTGTTGGTCACCACCAGATAGGTCGCCGCAGGATCGATAGGTTCAAACCCATCCCCTTTGGCCACCAGAACTTCGGTAATCCGGCCTTCGTTCGGTGCAACAGATGGATCCCAGGTAAAGGTCATGCCAGCCACCTGCGGGAAACGACCTTTGACCTCTTCCACCTGGCTGACACCGTTTTCCAAGGCATCGATGACGCCCTGCCCGCTGATCTCGAAGGTCGACAGAGTGTTCTGGAACGGCAGCACTGTCAGCACTTCGCCCATGGTGACCTCGCCTTCGTCGATCGACGCCCGCAGACCACCCGAATTGGCGATGGCCAATTGAACACCCTGACCTGCCACATGAGACAGCATCGCATCGGCCACAAGGTTGCCCATCTCACATTCCTGCACACGGCAAACCGAGCGGTCCCCCTCGATGGCCGAGGCGCTTTCAGCAACCACCAGCTGCTTCATCTCTTCGATAGGAGCGCCCATCTCGGACACGCGTGCAGCAATAGCCTCATCCGGGGTGACGGAAGCGTCCAGCAGGATCGGCTCGCCCTCTGCCGAAATCAGGTTGCCATCATCGTCGAATGTCAGTGTGACTTCGCCCAGATACTTCGAATACGCATAAGCCTGAACGACCGGCACATCGCCCACCATCATGGGATAGCTGCCCGCCGCACCTTCTTGCGTATTGGACAAGAGTGTGTGCGAGTGGCCACCAACCACAAGATCAAGTCCTGGCACCTGCTCGGCAATTTCAATATCCTTGGCCAGACCCACATGGTTCAGGGCGATGATGATGTTGACGCCCTCTTCCTGCAGCTTGGCAACATCCGCTTTCAGACTTTCGATCTCATCCTGAAACACCACGTCCTTGCCCGGGCTTGATGTATCGACCGTATCTGTCGCCAAGGCCGAGATGATGCCGATCTTCTGGCCACCGACCTCCAGTACCACATGGTTGTCTACCTTGCCCTTCAGCTCTTTCGACGAGCTCAGGTCTAGGTTGCCTGAAATCACCGGAAAACTGACCGCTTCGATAAATGCTGCCAGACCTTCGGGGCCATCATCAAACTCGTGATTGCCCACGGCCATCACATCATAGCCGATGGCTTCCATGAATTCGGCCTCGGCAGCGCCTTTGTAGGTTGTATAGAACAGCGACCCCTGGAACGGGTCACCAGCATCCAGCAACAATACATTGTCATCTGCCCGCGCATCGCGGCGGGCATCGACCAGTGTTTTTAGCCGGGCCACACCACCAAAACACTTGCCTTCGGCTTCGTCCTCGGCGCCGCAGGTCGAATCGTATTTGTTAATGGATTCGATGCGGCTGTGGATGTCGTTGGTATGTAGAATGGTCAGTTTGTAATCTGCAAACGCCATACCGGCCGTTAGGCCAAGTGCTGCGGCAGATGTCAGCAAACGGTTGAACATAGTTGGACTCCCTGTCGTTATGCGCATGATCGTGCGACGTGGATGGCCAAGAGTCAAAGGGGGAAATCCGGCTTGATTCTACCCGCCGCGCGAGGCATCACACACGCATGCTGATCTACAAGATTTTCCGCGCCGACGAATGGGCCGCGTTGCAGGCAACGGGGGCCACGGATGGGGCCCCGATTGATGTAAGCGATGGCTTTGTGCACTTCTCGACCGCCGCGCAGGCCCAGGAAACTGCGGCCAAGCATTTTGCGGGTGAACACGATCTCACCCTTCTGGCCTGCGATAGTGAAGCTATGGGAGACGACCTGAAATGGGAGGTCTCGCGCGGAGGCGCGTTGTTCCCACATCTCTACCGTCAAATCCGCATGTCAGATGTGATCTGGGCCAGCGACCTGCCGTTTGATGGTCAGGCGCACCAATTCCCCGAGGAGATGGAATGACCAGTTTCATCGATCCCGAGCGCGAACAATTCGAAGCATTCAAATTCCTCGACCGTGACCACCCGATCGAGATGCTGAACCTGGTCAAATTCCGCAAGATCGCAGACCACCCCACCGATCACGCTCTGGCGGGCGCCGGGCTGAGCGGAGCGCAGGCCTATCGCAACTACGGAACGGAAACGGCTCCGATCATCGACCGGCTTGGCGCGTCGATCCTGTGGCGCGGGGCGTTTCAGACGATGCTCATCGGTCCGCAGGACGAAGCCTGGGACGCGGTGTTCATAGCACGCTACCCCAGCGCGCACGCGTTTCTGGAGATGGTTACGGACCCGGCCTATCGCGCAGCGGTGGTGCATCGGCAGGCGGCGGTCGAAACCTCTCGCCTGATCCGGTGTGCGCCCACAGAAGGTGGAGCCTCTTTCGGATGAAATTGACTGAGCGACTGGGGCTGGCAGCCCTGCACCGGCTTGACCCTGAAACCGCGCATGGGCTGTCGATCAAGGCTCTAACCGCCGGTCTTGCGCCGACACCGGGGCCGGTAACATCCGAACGACTGAGAACAAATGTGGCCGGGCTGACCTTGCCCAACCCCGTTGGGCTTGCCGCCGGGTTCGACAAAAACGGTGAGGCGCTGGCCCCTCTGTCGCGCGCCGGGTTTGGGTTCATCGAGGTCGGAGCGGTCACGCCACGCCCGCAGTCCGGGAACCCCAAACCGCGCCTGTTTCGCCTGACCGAAGACCGCGCCGCGATCAATCGCTTTGGGTTCAACAATGAAGGCATGGAAGTCATGGCCGGGCGACTGGCTGCGCGTCCCAAAGACGCGGTGATCGGGCTGAACCTTGGCGCGAACAAAGACAGCGACGACCGTCCCGGCGATTTTGCCAAAGTCCTCGCCCATTGCGCGGCGCATCTGGATTTTGCGACGGTCAACGTCTCATCGCCCAATACCGAAAAGCTGAGGGATTTGCAGGGCAAGGCCGCGCTTGGCGCGCTGTTGGGTGGTGTGATCGAAACCCGCGACGCTCTGCCCCGCCCCATTCCGATCTTTCTGAAAATCGCTCCTGATCTGACGGCAGACGAGTTGCAAGACATCGCCGATGTCGCGCGCGAGACCGGGGTGGACGCGGTGATCGCCACCAACACAACCCTGTCGCGCGATGGCTTGCGCAGCGCCGACAAGGATCAGGCCGGAGGATTGTCGGGCGCACCCTTGTTCGACAAGTCGACCCGCGTATTGGCGCAGCTGAGCCAGCTGACCGGTGGCGAAATCCCTTTGATCGGAGTTGGCGGTATCAGCACGGCAGAGCAGGCCTATGCCAAGATCTGCGCCGGGGCCACTGCGGTGCAGTTCTATACCGCGATGGTTTATGGCGGCATTTCTTTGGCGGCTGAGATCGCCCACGGGCTGGATCAGCTTTTGGAGCGAGATGGATACACTACGGTCGCACAGGCGGTGGGTAGCAAACGCGAGGAATGGCTGTGATCGAATATTGGCACAATCCGCGTTGTTCAAAGTCACGTACGGGCCTCGCGTTGCTGCAAGATCAAGGCGCGCAGATTGAGGTTCGGAAATATCTTGAGGATGCGCCCACGACCGCTGAGATCCGGGCCGCGCTAAAGAAGTTGGGTCTCCCCGCCATCGATATGATGCGCAAAGGCGAAAAGACCTTCAAGGCGCTGGGGCTTTCGAAGACAGACTCAGAGGACGTGTTAATCCAGGCTATGGCGGACAACCCTATCCTGATCGAGCGTCCTTTGGCCATCGCTGGTGACAAAGCGGCGCTTGGACGCCCGCCCGAGACCCTGCTGGAGTTGCTTTAGGCCACCCCCGCCTCAAGCTTGGGATAGCGCCATCCCAGCGTGAGACCGCGCGCGATGTTCAAAACCATCAGCGCGGCCCACAGCCCGTGATTGCCCATCATGGGCACCAGAACGAACAGAGCCAACACGTAGATCGCAACAGACTGGATCATCGCGTTTCGCATGGCCCGGGTCCAGGTGGCGCCGATATAGATGCCATCAAACATCCAGCTTGCCACCCCGATCACAGGGGCAAGAGCCGCCCAGATCAAATAGTCTCGTGCCGCCAACCGAACCTCAGGTGATGTTGACATCAGGTCGATCAGCGCGGGCCCTGCAAGGAAAAAGATTAGCCCCAGCATGATGGCCCCCGCCACGCCCCATTGGGACGCCATGATCGAGGCCTGCCTGACCGCGCCCCGGTTACGTGCACCCACCGCGCCACCCACCAGCGCCTCGGCGGAAAAGGCGAACCCGTCCAGCGCAAAGGCGGTGATCTCAAGAAACTGCAACAGCACCTGATTGGCTGCCAGAGTTACGTCCCCAAGATCAGACCCGACAAACAGAAACGTGGTGAAAGACCCGGTCAGCAGGACAGACCGGATCATGATATCCGTATTCACCTGCAACATCCGCTTAAGCCGTTGGGCATCAAAGATGCGCGTCCAATCTTTCCATCTTTGGCCGGCAAAGCCTTCGCGGCACAACCATACGCCCAGCGCCAGCCCTGACCATTCGGCAATCAGCGTCGCGATGGCCACGCCCTCCACGCCCCAGCCCAGCCCCAGAACGAACCACAGATCGAGCACAATATTCAGCCCGTTCATCCAGATCTGCAAAAGAAACACGCCGCGCGTGCGTTCGATAGCAATCAACCAGCCTGTGATCGCATACAGCGCAATCGTCGCGGGCGCCCCCCAGATGCGGATTTCCAGGTAATCCCGCGTCAGTGCCTCAACCTCGGGGCTGGCGGGTGACAGCGCAAAGGCGCCCCAGAACAGGCCGAGTTGCGCCACGATCATGACCAAACCGGCTGTGCCCCCAAGCAGCAAACCGCGCATCAGGAGCGCACCTGTCTCGGCTGTGTCCCCGGCCCCGCGCGCCTGTGCGGCCAGACCGGTTGTGCCCATGCGTAGAAATCCGAAGATCCAATAGATCGCCGACAGGATCACAGCGCCCATGCCAACCGCCCCGATCGGGGCCGCCTGCCCCATCTGCCCGACCACACCGGTATCGACCGCACCCAAAATGGGCACGGTCGCATTTGACAGCACAATCGGCAGCGCGATCTTCAGAACGCGCCGATGGGTGATGGGCGCGTTGGCGTCCTCCACACTCAGCCCTTTGGTTTGGGGGGTTGCGGCATCAGGAAATGCCCGGTTCCCTGCGCAAACAGTTTCGCGTGATTATCTTGCCAGGCTTCGACCCGGACCGAAGCATAGCGCCGCCCCGACCGGTTCACAAATGCGCGCGCATAGGCGTCGCGTGGCAGGCCCGAGCGCAGATAATCGACCGTGAAATCGATCGTTTTGGGAAAGCGGATGCTTTCGTCGGTCAGGATGTCCTGTGCTTCAATCTCGCCGCTTTCAATTCTGGGAAACATGGTTTCCCAACTCAGCGTGATCACGGCGGTCACTTCCAGAAAAGCCGCGGTGACACCGCCATGAATCGCGGGTAGAAAAGGATTGCCAATCAGCTTTTCGTCAAAGTTCAACACACCCGTCAGCTCGTCGCCGCGCCGATCAAAGGTGATGTCGAGAAAGCGGATATAGGGCACGCCTTCGACCAGCGCTTTAAGCGCCGCGTCACGGCGTTGCTTGACCACCTGCATGGGTTCTGGACGGGAGCGCGCCATCTTAACCACCCTCAACGGTAAAGGCACCGGACGCGGTTGCGACCGGTGTTTCCTGGTCATCATCCGTTGCGGTGGCCCGCACAAATGCCACGTTGCGCGTGATGTGATAGCAGGTGGCGCGGGTCCGTATGCTTTGCCCTGGTGTGGCGGCTCGCATGTAGTCGATACGCAGATCTATTGTTGCTGTTCCGCCAGGCGCTGAAGGATGGCTCATGACCGCCGCTCCGCAACAGGTATCCAGCATCGTCGACACCGCGCCCCCATGGATAACACCGGTGCGCGGATCACCGATCAGCTGCGCATTGTATGGCATCGTGATCTCAGCCTCTCCTTCGCCAATGCTGGTCAGGTTCAGCCCCAGCGCCTTGGCGTGCGGGATCGCCTCGATGAACTGACGGGCTAAAACTGTCTTGTCTACCATGGGCTTGCGTCCTGTTCTGGTCGTGCCCCTTTATGAGCCCGCACCACCAGAAAGAGCAACCCCGGCTGTTGCGCTGCCCACAGTGACCGCCTAACGTGCAGCCGAGGAGGAAAGGTATGTCGGAAAGCCGTTTGACACTGAACGAAATGTGCGACGCGTTTGACGTGACCAAACGTACATTGCGCTATTACGAATATATCGAACTCCTTCAGCCAGAACGTGAGGGGCGAACGCGCTACTACGGCCCGCGCGAACGCGCCCGTATGAAGCTGATCATGCGCGGTCGGACATTCGGCTTTTCGCTGGAAGAAATCCGTCAATGGCTGCTGATCTACGAGGATCAGGGCAACCAGGCGCAAATGGCGGCATTCATCGAAATGGCGGATCGTCAGATGCCCGAGTTGCAAAAGCAACGCGAACAGTTGGACGAAGCCATGACGGCCTTGCAGGAACTGCGCGACCAAACTGCAAAGCTGCTGAAATAGATCACACACCGTGACAGCCTGACCTGTGCATCTGCGCGCTCCAGGAAAGAAGGTCGTTGCAATTCTCCCTACACCTGAAATTTGGGCTGCCCTAAGGGCAAGAAAATTACAACGCGGCCCATTTACGCGAATGGAAGTTACGTCAACTTATTTGTGACGCAGCGTCCACATTACGTAAACGTCATCGGCATGTTGTAAAACACGCAACGACTGCGCAAGTCGGTTGGCATGACGCCAGTGATGAGAGTTTGAGACATGACCGAAGACCTGATGACGATCCGCGAGATGTGCGAGGCCTATGATGTCACGCCGCGCACCCTGCGGTTTTATGAGGCGAAAGAGCTTTTGTTTCCGATCCGCGAAGGCCAAAAGCGTTTGTTCACCAAACGCGACCGGGCGCGCCTGAAGCTGATTCTGCGCGGAAAACGGTTTGGCTTCAGCCTCGAAGAGATCCGTCAACTTTTGGATCTCTATCACGTGGGGGACCAGCAGCTCACCCAGATGTGCCGTACTTATGAGATCGCGACCGAGCGTCTGGCCGATATGGAATCGCGTCGGGACGAGCTGACACAGGCCATCGATGACCTGAAAGAACAGCTACGCTGGGGCGAAAAAGTCATTGCCTCGATGAAACAGGAAAAGAAGGCGGCTGAATAAGCCCGCCCTCTGGACAGACGAAACCAGGGAGGTTCACATGCCCATCTACACCGCGCCCACCAAAGATACCCAATTCATCCTGCATGACGTTCTGAACGTCTCGCAGTCGGACATCCCCGGCTATGATGAGCTGGAAGCCGATTTCACCGGCGCGGTGCTGGAAGAAGCCGGCAAAGTCGCCAGCAACGTCCTGCACCCGTTGAATGTGGTAGGTGACACCGAAGGGTGTCGGTTGGAAAACGGCGTCGTTTACACGCCCACTGGTTTCAAAGACGCATTTGAGCAAGTCAAGGAAGGCGGCTGGACCGGGCTGGACATGCCCGAGGAATATGGCGGGCAGAACATGCCCTATGTGATGGGCACAGCAGTGGGTGAGATGTTCTCGGCCGCAAACCAGGCCTTTACCATGTATCAGGGCCTGACGCATGGCGCGGCTTCGGCCATTCTGGCCCACGGCACGGACGAGCAAAAGAACACCTATCTGCCCAACATGGTCAGCTGCGAGTGGACCGGCACCATGAACCTGACCGAACCCCATTGCGGAACCGATCTGGGCCTGATGCGCACCAAGGCGGAACCGCAAGCAGATGGCAGCTATAAAATCTCGGGCCAAAAGATCTTCATCTCGGCCGGAGAGCATGACATGGCCGATAACATCATTCACTTGGTGCTGGCCAAGATCGTTGGCGGCCCCGAAGGGATCAAGGGCGTGTCGCTCTTTATCGTGCCCAAATTCCACGTGAACGAAGATGGCAGCCTGGGCGCGCGCAACGGTGTGGCCTGCGGCAATATCGAAGAGAAAATGGGCATCCATGGCAATTCGACCTGTGTGATGAACTATGACGAAGCGACCGGCTATCTTCTGGGCGAAGAACACAAAGGCATGCGCGCCATGTTCACCATGATGAACGAGGCCCGTCTGGGCGTTGGCATGCAGGGGCTGGCACAAGCTGAGGCCGCCTATCAGAACGCAGTGGAATACGCCAAGGACCGGTTGCAGGGCCGCGACGTAACCGGGGTGAAAAATCCCGATGGCCCAGCTGACCCGCTGATCGTACACCCCGATATCCGCCGCAACCTGATGGATCAGAAAAGCTTTACGGAAGGCGCACGCGCGTTCATCCTGTGGGGCGCCACAATGATCGACAAAGCACACCGGTCCGGTGACAAGGATGCGGATGGCCTGATCTCGCTGCTGACGCCGGTGATCAAGGGCTTTTTGACAGACGAAGGCTATGACATGACCGTACAGGCCCAGCAGGTCTATGGTGGCCATGGCTACATCGAAGAATGGGGTATGTCGCAATACACCCGCGATGCCCGGATCGCGATGATCTATGAGGGGGCCAACGGCGTTCAGGCTCTGGACCTTGTGGGCCGGAAACTGGCGCAGGATGGCGGCAAGCATGTCATGGCGTTCTTCGAGATGGTCAAGAGCTTTTGCAAAGAGAACGGCGGCAAAGACGAAGCATATGACAAAGCCTTTATCGAACCGCTGAAGGCCGCCTCCAAGGACCTGCAAGCCGCGGGCATGTATTTCATGCAGGAAGGCATGAAAAATCCGAACAATGCGCTGTCTGGATCTTACGACTTTATGCACATGTTCGGCCATGTGTGCCTGGGTTTGATGTGGGCGCAGATGGCGAAGGCCGCGCAAGTTGCTCTGGACAGCGGTGCATCGGATACTGCGTTCTACGAGACCAAGATCACCACCGGCCGTTTCTATATGGCGCGCCGCCTGCCCGCCACCGCAATTCACCTCGCCCGCATTCAGACCGGGGCAGACACCGTGATGTCATTGGACGCAGCGCAATTCTGATCGCAGTCTGGGCCTGGACGGATTTGCCCAGGCCCACCCGTATAAAGGAGATCTGATGCCCAAACGCTTTCGCCTGACCCGCCGCTTTCCGGTCGCCATGACCGAAGACGGCTACCGCAAGCTTCGCGGCTTTGCCCGCGAGGCAGGTTTGGACGAAGGCGAGGCTCTGTCGTTTCTGTTCGAGAACTTCAACAGTGTCATAAATGAGGAAAACCTGACCCACCGCCTGCGCATCTTCAACTCGGAACTGGAAGCGCGCAAAAGATGATGCAGGGCTCAATATTTAACACTTCACCTACGGCAAAGTCTGAATCCGCCTCCGGCGGCCGTATTTGGAACGAGAAGAAGGCACAGTCTCGTCCACCCCGCCATCCGGGTCGCATCCATAGCTGGCAGAACGCAACCGGGACGGCGGGGCTTCTCCTCGTGCGGTCATCGGCTCGGCAGCCTGTACCTCACACAGAACAAAACCACATTAACCTTAATGAATCCTTACGACGTGTGAAAAACCCCTTGGCTTCTTCTCGTTACAAATACGGAAAATCCGACCTATCCAAACGCGCCACGGGAGGGGCGTTGAAATGACAATCAAACTTCACTGTTTCGGAGAAAGCGGCAATTCCTACAAAGCGGCCCTTGCGCTTGAGATGTCGGGGCTAGAATGGGAACCTGTTTTTGTCGACTTTTTCAACGGCGAGACGCGTACACCGGAATATCGCAGCGAAGTCAACGCGTTGGGTGAGGCGCCAGTTTTGGTTGATGAGGAGTTCAGCCTCTCTCAGTCTGGTGCGATCCAGGCTTATGTTAGCGAAAAGTCCGGCAAGTTCGGCGGAAAAGACCGGCAAGAGCGGTATGACGTGCTGCGCTGGGTCCTGTGGGACAATCACAAGCTCAGCTCGATGGCGGGGTTGACCCGGTTCCTGATCAATTTCTTGCCCGAACAACATCGCAACCCAGATGTCATCGCCTTTAACCAAGGGCGTCTGAAAGCGGCTTACGACACGCTCAACACCCATCTGGATGGGCGCGACTGGATTGTCGGCGATGGCATCACAAATGCCGATCTCAGCTGTTGCGGCTATCTTTATTACCCCGAGCCATTTGGCTTTGACCGCACCGATTGGCCCCATATCGATGCCTGGCTGACGCGCCTGTCTGCTCAGCCCGGCTGGAAACACCCCTATGACCTGATGCCCGGCAACCCGTCGGATCGCGCTTAAGGAGAAGACCTATGACCGAAGCTTATATCTATGACGCCCTGCGTACCCCGCGCGGAAAGGGCCGCAAAGATGGCAGCCTGCACGAGGTGACCTCGGTGCGTCTGTCCGCCCTGACGCTGAACGCGATGAAAGAGCGCAACAATCTTGAAGGTCATGCCGTTGAAGACGTGATCTGGGGCAATGTCACGCAGGTGATGGAGCAAGGCGGCTGTCTGGCGCGATCCGCCGTGTTGGCCTCTGATCTGGACCAATCGATCCCCGGTCTGGCGATCAACCGCTTTTGCGCCAGCGGAATGGAAGCCGTGAACCTGGCTGCAAACCAGGTCAAAGGTGGCGCGGGCGACGCTTACATCGCCGGTGGTGTCGAGATGATGGGTCGCGTCAAAATGGGCAGCGATGGTGCCGCAATCGCCGTTGATCCCTCTTTGGCGATGGAGACCTATTTTGTCCCGCAGGGCATTTCGGCCGATATCATCGCCACCGAATACGGCTTCAGCCGCGATGACGCTGATGCCCTGGCGGTCGAGTCACAAAGACGCGCGGCAGCCGCTTGGGAAGACAATCGCTTTGAAAAGTCGGTCATTTCCGTCACCGACCAGAACGGCCTGACCATTCTGGACCGCGATGAATATATGCGCCCCGGCACCGATATGCAGACACTTGGCGCTCTGAACCCGTCTTTTCAGATGATGGGTGAGCAGATGCCCGGTTTCGACAAGGTGGCCATGCTGAAATATCCGCATCTTGAGCGGATCAACCATATCCACCACGCGGGCAATAGCTCGGGCATTGTTGACGGTGCTGCGGCGGTTCTGATCGGCAATAAGGAATTTGGTGAAAAATACGGCCTCAAGCCACGTGCGCGCATCAAGGCAACCGCCAAGATCGGCACTGATCCCACCATCATGCTGACCGGCCCGGTTCCAGTGACCGAGAAGATTCTGGCCGATAATGGCATGAAGATCAGCGATCTGGATCTGTTTGAAGTGAATGAAGCCTTCGCCTCGGTCGTGTTGCGGTTCCAGCAGGCATTTGACGTCGATCCGGCATTGGTGAACGTCAATGGTGGTTCGATTGCGATGGGGCATCCGCTGGGTGCAACTGGCGCGATGATCATCGGCACACTGCTGGATGAGTTGGAACGTCAGGACAAGGAAACCGGCCTGGCCACGCTCTGCATCGCGTCCGGCATGGGCGCCGCAACCATTATCGAGCGTGTCTGATGCCCAAACTGGATCTTTCGAAAATCCCGTTCCAAAGCCGCACATCCTATCCCGGGAAACTGGCCGATGCAGTCTCGGGCCGCTCTGGCCAGGCGCTGGGGGATGCAGGCGGGCTGACTCAATTCGGGGTCAACATCGTGCGGCTTGAACCGGGCGGTTTGTCCTCGCTACGCCACTACCACATGGAGCAGGATGAGTTCGCCATCATTCTCAGCGGCAGGTGCGTTTTGATCGACGATAACGGCGAGCATGAGATGTTGCCCGGCGATTGCGCGACCTGGCCTGCCGGTGAGGCCAATGGCCATCACCTTGTGAACAAAACCGACGCGCCTGCGAGTTTTCTGGTGGTAGGCACTCGGACCCCGACAGAAACCGCCTTTTACAGCGACCTGGACATGATGGTGAAGGATGATGAGAACGGTTTCTCTTTCACACGTAAAGATGGCAGCCCGCTGACACCTGACCAGATTGGAGATGACAATGACTGATTTCACTCTGACCAAAGACGCGGACGGCGTCGCCACGATCACCTGGGACGTGCTCGGGAAAAGCATGAATGTCATGTCCTTTGACGGGCTCGCGCAGCTGAGCGACTGCATCGACCACGCACTGGCAGATGATGATGTCAAAGGCATCATCATCACCTCGGGCAAGGACGGTTCTTTTGCAGGCGGCATGGATCTGAACCTGCTGGCCGTGATGAAGGAACAGGCAGGTGACAACCCGGCCAAGGGCCTGTTTGAAGGCACGATGAAAATGCACGCCCTGCTGCGCAGGATCGAGTTGGCAGGTATGGACCCCAAATCCAAGAAGGGTGGCAAGCCGATTGCGACGGTGCTGCCCGGCACCGCAGCTGGGATCGGGATGGAACTGCCCTTGTCCACGCACCGGATTTTTGCGGCGGACAATCCCAAGGCGAAATTCGGCCTGCCCGAGATCATGGTCGGTATCTTCCCTGGCGCGGGTGGCACAACCCGGATGGTCCGCAAGGTTGGCGCGATCGCGGCGGCTCCTCTGTTGCTGGAAGGCAAGATGCTGGACGTCAAGAAGGCCAAGGGCGCAGGCTATGTCGACGAAATCGCCGAAGATCCGATGGCCGCAGCCAAGGAATGGGTGCTGAACGCCAAGGATGCGGATCTTGTCAAACCATGGGACGCCAAGGGCTATAAGATGCCAGGCGGTGCGCCCTATCATCCGGCGGGTTTCATGAATTTCGTCGGAGCCTCGGCGATGGTCAACGGCAAGACCCAAGGCGCTTTCCCGGCAGCCAAAGCGCTGTTGAGTGCCGTCTATGAGGGCGCGCTGGTTGATTTCGACACCGCGCTGAAGATCGAGGCGCGGTGGTTCACATCCGTCCTGATGAACCCGTCTTCGGGCGCAATGATCCGGTCGCTGTTCCTGAATAAGGAAGCGCTGGAAAAAGGCGCGGTAAGGCCCAAGGACGTACCTGATCAGCGCGTGAAGAAGATCGGGGTTCTGGGTGCGGGCATGATGGGTGCAGGTATCGCTTTGGTCTCGGCCCAAGCGGGTATGGAGGTTGTGCTGATCGACCGCGATCAGGAAGCCGCTGACAAAGGCAAGGCTTATACCGAGACCTATCTGGACAAAGGGATCAAGCGCGGCAAAGTCACGGCAGAAAAGAAAGAGGCAATGCTGGGCCGTATCACCGCGACCCCTGATTTGGATCACCTCAAAGGCTGTGATCTGATCATTGAGGCCGTATTCGAAGACCCTGGCGTCAAGGCCGAGATGACCCAGAAGGTCGAGGCAATCATTCCCGAGGATTGCATCTTTGCGTCAAACACCTCGACCCTGCCGATCACTGATCTGGCCAAGGCCAGCGTACGGCCCGAACAGTTCATCGGCATCCACTTCTTCTCTCCGGTTGAAAAGATGTTCCTGGTCGAGATCATCAAAGGCAAAGACACCGGTGATCGTGCGGTTGCCAAGGCGCTGGACTATGTGCGCCAGATCCGCAAGACGCCGATCGTGGTGAATGATGCGCGGTTCTTCTATGCCAACCGTTGCATCATCCCCTATATCAACGAAGGTCTGCGGATGATCACAGAAGGCGTGAGCCCGGTGCTGATCGACAACGCCGCGCGTCAACTGGGCTTCCCCGTGGGACCGATCCAGTTGAACGACGAGACCTCGATTGATCTGGGCGCAAAGATTGCCCGCGCCACAAAGGCCGCGATGGGCGATGCTTATCCAGACAGCCCGGCAGATGATCTGATCTTCTGGATGGAGGCCGAGGGCCGTTTGGGCCGCAAGGCAAACGCGGGCTTCTTCGACTATGACGAAAAGGGCAAACGCACCGAGTACTGGAAAGGTCTGCAAGACAAGTATCCGCACACCGAAGATCAGCCTGATCTGATCGAAGTTCAGGAACGCCTGATGTTCGCTCAGGTACTGGAAGCGGTCCGCGCATTGGAAGAAGGCGTGTTGGAAGACATCCGCGAAGGCGATGTGGGTGCCATTCTGGGCTGGGGCTTTGCACCATGGTCGGGTGGCCCGCTCAGCTGGCTGGACATCATCGGCACGCCTTATGCCGCTGAACGCTGCGACCAGCTGGCAAAGGCCTATGGTGATCGCTTCGCCTGCCCGCCTCTGCTGCGCGAAATGGCGCAGAAAGGTCAAAGCTTCTATGGCCGCTTCGCCCCCGACGCGAAAGCTGCCTGACAAAAAAAGCTGGCGCATACCCCTCATGCGCCAGCTTTCCCACCGTTCAGCGTATCTTCCTTATGGGTGATGAGCGATCATCATCCATTCGGAGCGCAGGAACAGTGTAGGCAATCCCGGTCTACCGGGTCTTCCCGGTCGCCGACGGGACTTCGCCGGACGCACAGGAAAAATCGGTTCGTTGGGAATGGGTGCGGGCAATGCGCCTAGCGGATTGGACAACACGGTTAGACTTCCGCGTGCTGCCACGTAGCGCAGCAGATCCGCAGCGCCGTGTTCATCTGTGACGTGGTACGACGTGGACGCGTTCATCGACCGTTGCCCAAATCGACTGGCGGCGCAGTAGGCTTGCAGCCCGCCTTCGATAAAGATGACCTGATCTTCGTCGAAAAACAGCGTGCAGACATCGAAGGTTGCCGCTGGAACGCCTGCGCGCAAGGGACCGATATCCTTTAACAATCGCGCGGCCACAACGGTTGAACCAGCCGTCGTCGGATCGATCTTGCTGTGGTCCAGCGCCATACCCTGTTCCGGCATGAGCCAGACCGGCCGCCCGTTATACGCAGCACGCGACGGCACCAGTATGGGCAGGTTGTCAGGGTTTTGCTCATGCTCAGGGATCGCAACGGTATCAGTGGAAATGCGTCGCACTTCCTTGAAACCATTATCCAACGTCCGAACCCTGTCCCCCGGAACAAGACGCTCTACCGGTTTCCAACCGCTTGTCGTGGCCACCTTGGTTCCATGCACAAAACCCCCTCTGCGCGCAGAAACCAAGGCACCCGACGACGTTGGGGCAACATGCCCCTGTTTGTTCGAATACTCTACTACACTCATTACCCTACACCTGTGCCAACCCCCACTCGGCACCCTTAAACAAACACAGTTTATAGGTAGCACTAATTTTTAGCAGGGGTCAGATTTGGGACACATTTGCGCCTTAATCAGGGTTAATCGGGCCTATTTGCACGCTAAATCCGAAACAAAAAGGCTGATCCTGGCGAATTGCGATTTTGATCGGAAACGAAAGTTCGCCTTTGCGATCAAAACAATACCCGAATCTCCTGGCGATTTTCGCACAGGCCGGGGGTAGGCGCCGCCGGAAAAGCGGGATCGATCGCACCCTTGCCCCAAAACTCAGGTGGTGCCGGTATTGGCAATCACTCAGATGTTTGATTTGTGCGTTTTCAGCGGCAGTTCCGGTCGCAACAGGTTTGCGCCTTTTGATTACACCATGTTATGAATTTAGAATAATAATCCGAGCAGCATGTCCAAATGACAGCCCTAAAACAGTACCAGCGGATCGAGGCCACCGGTCTGTGGCGCCCGTCGCCCGACGCTCAGCGGCGCGAGGTGGTCATTTCAATTGGCGAAGCTACGCTTACTGTTTCGGATTTCAACGATAGTGCGCTGACCCATTGGTCGCTTGCGGCACTTGAACGCCAAAACCCAGGCGAGTTTCCCGCCATCTTCAACCCCGATGGCGATCCTGGCGAAACGCTCGAGCTTGCAGAAACCGAAACCACCATGCTGGATGCCATTGATCGGTTGCAGCGCGCGATCGAGCGGACACGGCCCCACCCCGGACGGTTGCGCTGGATCAGTGTGGTCGGGGTTGTGCTGGCTGTCGTGGGTGTTTTGCTTTTGTGGTTGCCCGGTGCATTGCAGCGCCATGTTGTGCAAGTCCTGCCCGAGATCAAGCGTGAAGAGATCGGAACCGCAATCCTGAACCGGATCGAGCGGGTGTCAGGTCAGGCTTGCGGCTCGGCGGATGTGCAGACCTCGTTGGACACTCTGGCCCGGCGGACCGGCGTGCGACAGATCGTGGTCCTTCCTGCGGGTGTGCCTGACAGCCAGAGCCTGCCCGGAGGCACCGTATTGTTGAACCGTGCGCTGGTCGAAGACCACGAAGACCCGGCGGTTGCCGCAGGTTATGTGATCGCCGCCCGCGCACGGGCCGAGTTGAAAGACCCGCTGGACGATCTGCTGGACCGCACCGGCACAACCGCGGCGTTCCGGTTGCTGACCACCGGAGAGCTGACGCCCGAGATCATTGACGACTATACCGAACAATTGCTAACCGAGCCCAAGCCCCGTCTTGACGATGACGATCTGCTTGACGTCTTTGCACGATCCGCCCTGCCCTCGACCCCTTATGCCTATGCCAAGGATATCACGGGCGAGACGGTTCTGGGATTGATTGAAGCCGACCCGATGGCAGGTCGCGCTCAGGAACAGGTGCTGCCGGACCGCGATTGGGTCCAGCTTCAGAATATCTGCGGCGGTTGAGCGCGCTTACTTGGTGCCGAACATCCGGTCACCAGCGTCGCCAAGCCCCGGCATGATATAGCCTTTCGAGTTCAGCTCGCGATCCAGCGACGCCGTGACGATCTTCACGTCAGGATGCGCCTCTTTCATACGCTCCACACCTTCCGGAGCGGCCAGCAGGCACAGGAACCGGATATCCGTGGCACCGGCCTCTTTCAGCAGATCAATCGCGGCAGCCGAGCTGTTGCCAGTGGCCAACATAGGATCCACCGCGATCACCAACCGGTCTTTCAGCCCTTCGGGGGCCTTGAAATAGTACTGGACCGGCTTGAGTGTTTCCTCATCGCGGTAAAGCCCGACAAAGCCGACCCGCGCCGAGGGGACCAGTTCCAGCACACCGTCCAACATGCCGTTGCCCGCGCGCAGGATCGAGACCAGCGCCAGCTTTTTCCCCGCCAGAATAGGCGCGTCCATCTCTTCCATCGGGGTTTCGATATGGCGCGTGGTGATCGGCATCTCGCGCGTGACCTCATAGGCCAGCAACAATGTGATCTCGCGCAGCAACTGCCGGAACACGGCGGTCGAGGTGCCCTTGTCCCGCATGAGCGTCAGTTTGTGCTGCACCAGCGGGTGATCTACGACGGTCAGGTGTTCGCTCATGGTGTCTCCAGTCTTGTCTTGACCCGCGCGCGGGTCTCTTCATCGCAAAAGGCCGCGTTCAATGCGGTATCATTGAGGGCCGCGAAATCCTCGGCACCCCAGCCAAAGGCCTGGGCCAGCATCTCATATTCACGCCGCATTGTGGTATGGAAAAAGGGAGGATCATCGGTCGAAACCGTGACCTTGACGCCCGCCTCGCGCAACCGCGCGATGGGATGGGCGGCAAATTCAGGATAAAGCCCCAGAACGACGTTTGAGCCCGGGCAGACCTCAAGCGTCACATCCCGATCCACGATCTCGCGGATCAGATCGGGGTCTTCGATGGCACGTACACCGTGCCCCACCCGCTCAACACCCAGATCGCGGATCGCATCGCGCACGCTTTCGGGCCCGCCGAACTCTCCGGCATGGGTGGTCAGGCGCAGCCCTGCCTCGCGGGCACAATCAAAGGCCCATTTGAAATCCCCCTGCGCGCCGACGCTTTCGTTTCCGCCCATGCCAAAGCCGGTGATCCAGTCGCCTGCGGTCTCAGCCGCGCAACGGGCGCTGGCCTTGGCTTTCTCGGGCCCGAAATGACGCACACAGGTAATGACACCGCGCAGGGTGATGTCGAATTTGCGTTCTGCCTCAACCGCCGCGTCCTGAATGGCGGCCAGATAGTCGCACCAGGCCTGCAGATCGCCACCGCCGCAAAAATCGGGGCTGAGGAAGGTTTCAGAGTAAACCACCCCATTGGCGGCGCTTTCCTCCAGAATAGCCAGCGTCAAGCGACGGAAATCTTCGGGCGATTTCAAAACCTCACAGGCGGCCTCGTAAACGCTGAGAAAATGGGCGAAATCCCGAAAGTCATAGCGGCCATCGGGTTTGAATAACCCGCTGAGGTCGATGCGCTTTTCATGTGCCAATTGGCGGATAAAGGCGGGCGGGGCCGCGCCTTCGTGATGCAGATGAAGTTCGATTTTGGGAAGGTCTGCGACGCTCATAGAAAACTCCGCCCGGGCCCTTGCACCGGGATATTCAGATGATGGGCGATACTGGCGGCGACATCGGCAAAATTGACCTGACCGATTTGGCCTTTGCCCTTCCCGGCCACCAGCACAGGCACTTGTTCGCGCGTGTGGTCAGTGCCCACCCAACTGGGATCATTGCCATGATCGGCCGAAAGCACCATAAGATCACCGGGCTTCAACCGTGCTAACAACGCGCCGATCCCCGCGTCAAACCACTCCAGCGCACGCGCATAGCCGCTGATGTCGCGCCGGTGGCCATAGAGGCTGTCAAACTCGACAAAATTTGCAAAACTCAGACTGCCCTCTTCGGCGCTGTCCACAAGGTCCGACAGGTGGTTCATCAAATCCGCATCCGAGCCTTTGCGCAGCGTGTCGATGCCTTGCATCGAAAAGATGTCGCCGATCTTGCCCACCGCATGAACCCTGCGACCTGCGTCTTGTACCCAGTTGGTAAGCACCGGCGCGGGCGGTAGAATCGCGATATCCTTGCGGTTGGTTGTGCGCGTGAACCCGTCCTCGGGCGTACCGACAAAGGGTCGCGCTATGACACGACCCACTTTCATCTCATGCAAACGCGGGGCGAGCGTGCGGCACATCTCAAGCAACCGGTCGAGGCCAAAGCTCTCTTCATGTGCGGCGATCTGGAAGACGCTGTCGGCTGAAGTATAGCAAATCGGCCAGCCCGTTTGCATATGCTCGGCCCCCAGTTCGGCAATGATGGCCGTGCCCGACGCATGGCAGTTTCCCAGGATCCCATCGGTGCCCGCTGCCGCGGCCGCCGCGCGGGTCAGATCCTTGGGAAAGCTGGGTGTTGTATTCGGAAAATAGTGCCAGTCCCATGGCACCGGCAGGCCCGCCAGTTCCCAATGGCCTGAGGGGGTGTCTTTGCCCGGCGAATGCTCACGCGCGCAGCCCCACAGCCCTGTTGGCTGGGCCGTCAGCCCTGGGGTCGGATCACCGGACGCAAGCCGGGTCGCCGCGCCCAATCCCAGCGCATCCAAATGCGGCAGGTGCAAGGGCCCTGACCGCCCCTCTTCGGCCCGTCCCTCAGCACAAGCCTGTGCGATATGAGCCAGGGTATTGGCGCCACTATCGGGGATCGTGCCATTAAAGAACCGATCCGCGTCAGGCGCGCCACCGATTCCGACCGAGTCCATGACCACCAGAAAGGCCCGGCTCATGCGGTGAGCCTTTCGTGGACCAGAGGTGGCACCTCTACCGGCGCGTCGCTGAGGGTGATTGCGTTCAACACCGCCTGAGACGCAGCCTGTGCCGCATCCTCGCGGGCTGCGTGGATAACAGCCAGCGGAGCGCCTTTGGTCACCCGGTCGCCCAGGCGCAGCAGCCCTGACAGACCGACCGCCGGATCAATCTCATCGCTTTCCACCTGTCGCCCACCACCCAACGCGACTACCGCAAGCCCCAACGCCTCACCATCTTTGGCCGTGATGTAACCTGCTCGGGGGGCCTTCACCTCCTGGATCACATTCGCCTCGGGCAGGAACCGCGCCCAATTGTCTACAAAATGCACAGGGCCACCAACGGCTGCCATCATCCGGCCAAAGCGCTCGGCAGCGCGCCCGTCGCGGATCACCTCGGTCAGTTTGTCTCGTCCAGCCCGAGCGCTGTCGCACATCCCGGCATCGGCTAGCAGAACGCCGCCCAACTCAGCCGATATCTCGGCCAGAGGTGAAGGCTGACCGCTGGTGAGAACCTTCATCACCTCTGCCACTTCAAGCGCATTGCCCAGCGCCGGGATCAGAGGTTGGTTCATATCGCTGATGATCGCAGAGGTCTTGCAACCCGCCGCATTGGCGGTTTCGGTCAGCGCTATTGCCAGCTTGCGTGCATCATCAAGGGTTTTCATGAAGGCGCCACTGCCAACTTTCACATCCAGCACCAGGGCATCCGGGCTGGCAGCCAGCTTTTTCGACAGGATCGAGGCGGTGATCAGATCCAGGCTTTCCACAGTCGCTGTCACGTCACGGATAGCATAGAGGCGCTTGTCCGCCGGGGCGATTTGACCTGTGGCACCAACGATCGCAGCGCCGGTTTCGGTCAGCACCTGCCTCAGCCGCGTCTGGCCGATCAGCGTGGCGACGCCCGGGATCGCCTCAAGCTTATCGAGCGTCCCCCCAGTATGCCCAAGCCCCCGGCCCGAGATCATGGGGACATAGGCTCCCATCTCGGCCAGAGCTGGCGCAAGCACAAGGCTTACACTGTCGCCAACGCCACCGGTCGAGTGTTTGTCGATGACCGGACCGTCAAAATCCCACTGCAACACCTCGCCGCTGTCGCGCATGGCGATGGTCAGATCCGCGCGGCCCTGCGGGCCCAGCCCACCCATGCACACCGCCATGGCAAAAGCTCCGGCCTGCGCGTCGCTGACACTGCCATCCGCCAGGCCTTGGGCAAACCATTTCAGTTCATCGCCTGTGGGCACCTCTTCCCGCCGCAGCCTTGCAATGATCGAACGGGCATCCATCGGATCAGACGTCCTCCATATGCGAGGCATCAAAGGCCCCCGGCAGCAATTGACCAATTGTGGTTTCCATCTCAACCCCAGTGGCGGTGGCCAGCGTGACCTTGACGTCACGCGCACCAAATTCCGCCAGTTTCTGACGGCACCCACCGCAGGGCGGCACGGGTTCAGGGCTTGAGGCCACCACATAGACTTCGGTCAAGGTCTGCTCACCCGCAGCAACCATGGCCGCGATGGCCCCGGCCTCGGCGCAGGTGCCTTCGGGATAGGCCACGTTTTCTACGTTGCATCCGGCATAGATCGCACCCGTGTCTGACCGCACCGCCGCGCCCACCCTGAAGTTCGAATAAGGGGCATAGGCGTTCTCCCGCACGGCCAAGGCAGCGTCTTTCAGCGACATAGCGATTCCTTAAATTTTGATCATCTGGTCAGAATGACCCACCCTACTGGAAAGCGCGCGGGGAATTGAAGCCCCGTTTGCGGCTTTTTTGGTCCAAACTCAGCCCCCGTCCAACACCGTATTGAAAGTACCCGGCAAAGTAACCTCAAGCAGTTCAAGATCCTCTGTGGCATCCGTAAGACGGGTGCGCAAGGCCGGTGGGATGACAAAGGCATCCCCTTGTTCCAGCCGGAACGGCTCCCATCCCTCACCTTCCAATGTGACCTGACCGCTCATCACAAAGGAAAAGTGGATATCGGTGTCATGGGTCGCCCATTGCGGCTGCCCCTGCCCTTTGCGTACTACCTGAACCCCGGCCACGCCTTTGGTGTTCTCCGCAATCGTGGTGTCGCGGCAGATGTAACCCGGCAGACGAAACGGACCCCACTCGGCACCTTCGGCCTGATTGAACACAAATTTCTGCCCCTGCCATTCCCGGTCGGGCCGCAGATGCGGCGTTGGCAAGGTCATGTCGTGATCAATCTCGGTGACATGTTCGGCAGGAACCCCTATTTCGATCACTTGCACATTGTCCGAGGCTTCCAGCACGCGGTGCCGGATCTCGGGCGGTTGGATAAAGCAATCCCCTGCGGTCAGACGCATCTTGTCGCCCTGATCCTCATAGACCACGTCGACCCAGCCATGGATGCAAAAGATGAGCTGAAAGCCCACCTTGAGGAAATGCACCATATCCGGCACCGGGCCACCGTCCGGGATGCGGATATGGCTGGCAATGATCGAGCCGCCCAACCGGTCGGGCACGAGATCGCGGTAATGCATCCCTGCTCGTCCGATAATCCAGGGCGCCTGATCTTTCAGCCTGCGCACCACAAAAGAATGTACCGTTTCGGGCATGACCATGGGCGGGTTCAACTCATCGATCTCGATCCGTGTGCCGTTGGGGGCCACCAGAACGCGCTGACCATCAGCAAAGCCTTGAGGATCATCGGTCAGGATGCGCAGCGTGCCGGGGCTTTCGGGCGCATCCTTTTCGATCCGAATGCGCAACCCGTGGCCCGAAAAGACCGCGACCTGAGGATCGTCCGCCGGATAGATCATATCCATGCGCAGACCCAGAGCCTTGGTATAGAATGGAATGTCGTCCCGCAGTTCTTGCGTGGGCAAACGAATTTCAGCGCGTGTTTCGGCCTGTTGGGAGGGGCGTGTCATTCAAAGTCTCTTCGGTTTGACGTTTCGGCCATCCGATCAGAACCGAAGCCAAAAGGCCAATCGAAAAGAACATCTCAAGCGTTTCTTCCAGAACAAACAGACGGGTCATCGCTGTTACAGACAGAGACGCGCCATATGCGCCACTGATTTCTTCCAGAACCTGCGCGATCACGGCCATCAGCCCTGCCAATACAAACACGATCAGAAAAGGCGCCCTTGCTTTGATCGCTTTCCAAGCGGTCGGAACACCGTGCAAAATCAGACCATAGAGCACAACGAGCAGCAAGACGACGCGCACGACGGTCAGGTCAAGCGCCCAGTCCAATCCGCTCAAAATCGCAAACGGCATGCTGTCGGGCGCGTAGACATCGGCTTCTAGCTCGCGCTCGGCCAATAAGAAACAGACCAAACCCAGATAGAGACGCTTGAGGCCCGGATACCGCACCAACGCGACGATACCGGCTGTAAACAACGCAGCAGCCGAAATCGTTTCGAGCAATCCGCCTTCCTGGCTGAGCGGAACGATGCGCATCGGCCAAAGAACTTCGATGGCCAACAAAGCAACAGCAACAATCAGCGCAACCCAATACCACAAGTGGTTTTTTGGACTTTCGACGGCATCGGGCCAAGCGACTGTCTTGTCCGGGTTTTCTTCTTGCTGACTCATCTTTTGTAGACTTGCTGCTCGATTTTCATGGTCGAAGATCGCGAGAATGTAAAAGTTTTGTGAAAATATTCAATGCAAGATTCCAAACCGACGGGCCGCTATTCATGCGGAACGTAACGTCATGGCCAAAGCCGAAAAAAAGGATTACCCCTAAACCAGTTTTGGAGAGGGAGCTGAATCGCCTATGTCGGACACGTCAAACCTGCGGCAGGCCGCACTTGATTATCACGCTCATCCAAAACCCGGTAAGCTTGAAATTCGCGCCACGAAACCAATGGCCAATGGGCGCGACCTTGCGCGCGCTTATTCTCCGGGTGTGGCCGAAGCCAGCCTTGAGATTAAAGCCGACGCCTCGAACGCCGAGCTTTACACCGCGCGCGGCAACCTTGTGGCCGTGGTTTCGAACGGCACGGCGGTTCTGGGTCTGGGCAATATCGGTGCGCTGGCCTCAAAGCCAGTGATGGAAGGCAAGGCCGTCCTGTTCAAGAAATTCGCAGGCATTGACTGTTTTGACATAGAAGTCGATCAGCCCGACCCGGAAAAACTGGCCGATATCGTCTGCGCGCTGGAGCCGACTTTCGGCGCCGTCAACCTTGAAGACATCAAGGCACCAGATTGTTTTATCGTGGAAAAACTCTGCCGCGAACGGATGAACATCCCTGTGTTTCACGACGATCAGCACGGCACCGCCATCGTAGTGGGGGCTGCGGCCAAAAACGCGCTGCATGTGGCAGGCAAGGCGTTTGAGGATATCAAGGTTGTCTCGACCGGTGGTGGCGCGGCGGGGATCGCCTGCTTGAACATGCTGGTCAAGCTGGGGGTAAAGCGCGAGAATATCTGGCTCTGTGACATCCACGGTCTGGTCTATGAAGGCCGCGCTGAGGACATGAACCCGCACAAGGACCAGTTCGCGCAGACATCCGACCTGCGCACGCTGGACGATGTGATTGGCGAGGCCGATCTGTTTTTGGGGCTGAGCGGGCCAAATGTGCTGAAGCCCGAGATGGTGCAGAAAATGGCGGCGCGACCGATCATTTTTGCACTAGCCAACCCGACGCCAGAGATCCTGCCGGAAGACGCCCGCGCAGTCGCACCCGACGCGATCATCGCCACCGGGCGCAGCGATTTTCCCAATCAGGTCAACAACGTGCTGTGCTTTCCGTTCATCTTTCGCGGGGCATTGGATGTGGGCGCGACCGAGATCAATGACGCGATGGAGATCGCCTGCGTTGATGGCATCGCCGAAATGGCACGCGCAACAACCAGCGCCGAAGCCGCTGCTGCCTATAAGGGTGAGCAGCTGACCTTTGGCCCCGACTATCTGATTCCCAAGCCCTTTGATCCGCGCCTTGTTGGCGTTGTGTCATCCTCGGTGGCCAAAGCCGCGATGGAAAGCGGAGTGGCCAAGCGCCCGATTGACGACCTTGAGGCTTACAAAGAAAAGCTGAACCAGACGGTATTCAAGTCCGCCCTACTGATGCGCCCTGTGTTTGAGGCTGCCGCCAATGCCTCGCGCCGGATTGTCTTTGCCGAGGGCGAGGACGAACGCGTTCTGCGCGCCGCTCAGGCGATTTTGGAAGAAACGACCGAAACGCCCATTCTGATCGGCCGCCCTGATGTAATCGACGCGCGGTGTGAACGGTTGGGCCTGACGGTCAGGCCCGGTCAGGACTTTCAGATCGTTAACCCGGAAAATGACCCGCGTTATTATGATTACTGGAACTCCTACCACCAGATCATGCAGCGCCGGGGTGTCACTCCGGATTTGGCCAAGGCCATCATGCGTACGAATACAACCGCCATCGGCGCCATCATGGTGCATCGCGGCGAGGCTGACAGCCTGATCTGCGGCACCTTTGGCGAATACCGCTGGCATCTGGACTATGTTGAACAGGTTCTGGACGAAGGTGATCTGCGGCCCCACGGCGCGCTGTCGTTGATGATCCTCGAAGATGGCCCTCTCTTCATCGCGGACACGCACGTGCGGCAGTTGCCCTCGCCCGAGGAACTGGCCGAGACCACAATCGGCGCAGCCCGCCACGTGCGACGGTTCGGGCTGGAACCCAAGATCGCTTTTTGCTCGCAATCGCAATTCGGCAATCAGGCCGAAGGCTCGGGCAAGCGGTTGCGGGCCGCGCTTAAGATCCTGGATTCGGAACCAAGGGACTTCACGTACGAGGGCGAAATGAACCTGGATGTGGCCCTTGACCCGGAACTGCGTGCACGGATTTTCCCAAATTCGCGTCTTGAAGGGCCCGCAAATGTGTTGATCTTCGCCCATGCGGACGCCGCCAGTGGTGTGCGCAATATCCTGAAGATGAAGGCCAACGGGCTTGAGGTTGGACCGATCCTGATGGGCATGGGGAACAAGGCCCATATCGTAACACCTTCGATCACCGCACGCGGATTGTTGAACATGGCGGCCATCGCGGGAACGCCAGTGGACCACTACGGGTAGGCATTTATCCAAGTCTGATTCTGATAGCGCAAACCGTTTGCAGATCGAAATTTGCAGTTTTGCAATACTCGGAAGATCATGTGAAAATCGGCTTGCATATTCTTGGGTTTGCAAAAATTTGCAGGTGATTTTAGCGGCATCTGCAAATTTTTTGCGATAAACTGCCGCGCCGTTATTCGAGCCGCTTGTTCGATGCAATGCTGATCCGTAACACGGTATCACAGGTTTATGGAGAGGAGGACGCCGTGGCCTATCAGGAGGTATATGACAGCTGGAAAAGCGACCCCGAGGGGTTCTGGATGGATGCCGCCAAGGGGATCGATTGGGTCCGCCCTCCGAGCAAGGCCTTGTTTGCGGAGAACGCCCCTCTCTACGAATGGTTCAGCGACGCGCGGGTGAACACCTGCTGGAACGCGGTGGACCGTCATGTCGAAAATGGTCGGGGTGAACAAACCGCCATCATCTACGACAGCCCAATCACCCAGACCAAGCGCGAAATCTCCTATGTCGAGCTGCGCAACCGCGTCGCCAATCTTGCTGGCGCGCTCCGGGCCAAAGGGGTCGAGAAAGGGGACCGGGTCATCATCTACATGCCGATGATCCCCGAAGCGCTTGAGGCGATGCTGGCCTGTGCCCGCCTGGGTGCTGTGCACTCGGTGGTGTTCGGCGGCTTTGCCAGCAACGAATTGGCAGTGCGCATCGATGATGCCAAACCCAAGGCAATCATCGCAGCCTCTTGCGGGCTGGAACCCGGTCGTGTGGTACATTACAAACCCCTGCTGGACGGCGCGATTGAGCTGGCCGACCACAAACCCGATTTCTGCGTCATCTTTCAACGCGAACAGGAAGTGGCCGAACTGATCGAGGGGCGCGATGTCAATTGGCACGGGTTTCAATATGGTGTTGAACCCGCCGAATGCGTGCCGGTCGACGGCAATGACCCGGCCTATATCCTCTATACGTCTGGAACGACGGGCGCGCCGAAAGGCGTTGTGCGCCCAACCGCAGGCCATCTGGTGGCGCTGAACTGGACGATGAAAAACCTCTATGATGTCGATCCCGGCGATGTGTTCTGGGCTGCCTCAGATGTGGGCTGGGTCGTCGGACATTCCTATATCTGCTACGCACCGCTTATCCACGGCAACACCACCATCGTGTTCGAAGGCAAACCGGTCGGCACACCGGATGCGGGCACGTTCTGGCGCGTGATCTCAGAGCATAAGGTCAAAAGCTTCTTCACCGCACCCACCGCAATCCGCGCCGTCAAACGCGAAGACCCCAAGGGTGAGCTGATGGCCAATTACGACCTGTCGAACCTGCGCGCCCTGTTTCTTGCCGGAGAACGCGCAGATCCCGACACGATCACCTGGGCGCAGGATGCGCTGAACGTGCCGGTGATCGACCATTGGTGGCAAACCGAAACCGGCTGGGCCATTGCAGGCAACCCGCTGGGGATCGAGGAATTGCCGATCAAACTGGGCTCGCCCGCCAAACCGATGCCGGGCTATGATGTGCAAATCCTCGACGAAGGCGGACACCCGATGAAAGCCCGAGAGTTGGGCGCAATTGCTGTCAAGCTGCCCCTGCCCCCCGGTACATTGCCGACGCTTTGGAATGCCGAGGCGCGGTTCAAGACCTCATACCTGGATCATTTCCCCGGCTATTACGAAACCGGTGACGCGGGCATGATCGACGAGGACGGATACCTTTATATCATGGCGCGCACGGATGACGTGATCAACGTGGCGGGCCATCGCCTGTCCACGGGTGGCATGGAGGAAGTTCTGGCCGCCCACCCGGATGTGGCCGAATGCGCCGTGATCGGGGTGTCGGACCAGTTGAAGGGCCAGATGCCGGTTGGCTTTCTGTGCCTGAATACTGGCTCGGATCGCGGTCACGATGACGTGGTGCAAGAGGTGGTCACCATGGTACGGGACAAGATCGGACCGGTGGCGGCCTTTAAAAAGGCCGTGGTTGTGGCGCGATTGCCCAAGACACGTTCAGGCAAGATCCTGCGTGGAACGATGGTGTCGATTGCGGATGGGCAGGACTATAAGATGCCCGCGACCATCGACGATCCGGCCATCCTGGACGAGATCACGGACGCATTGAAAACCATCGGCTATGCCAAATAACCGCCGTGTCGGCGACGTCGCGCGCTGTTTTGCTTGCAAGTGTTTAAGCGGCCCTTACTGTCGAGCACAGACAGCGAGGGCCCATGACAAAAACCGAACTCTGGCGTTTGAGCGCCACCGAATTGGCAGCGCAAACGACGCGCGGTGATATCCGCGCCGAGGACGCCGTTCAAAGCGCGCTGGACCGGATGCAGCAGGTCAATCCGACGCTAAATGCCGTGGTCGAGGACCTGGGCGTCGAAGCCCTGCAACGCGCCCGCGACCTTGACCGAGCCCGCGACGCGGGCGCGCCGGTTGGTCCGCTGCATGGTGTGCCGGTGACCATAAAGATCAATGTCGACCAAAAAGGGCATGCCACCTCGAACGGGGTTGTTGCTCTGAAGGATGTGATCGCACCCGATGACGCTCCGGTCGTCAGCAATTTGCAAAAGGCAGGCGCGATTGTGATCGGACGGACCAATACGCCCGAGTTTTCTTTCCGTGCCGACACCGACAACCCGCTGCACGGGCGCACGCATAACCCTTGGGGCAAACATATCTCACCCGGCGGATCCTCTGGCGGCGCCGGAGCTGCGGTCATGGCCGGGGTCGGTGCCCTGGCCCACGGCAATGACATAGGCGGCAGCCTGCGGTTTCCGGCGGCGGCCAACGGTGCGGTGACGGTCAAGCCCGGCCTGGGTCGTGTGCCTGCCTGGAACCCCAGTCAAACGGTAGAACGCGGGATGCTGGCGCAGTCCATGTCCGTCCAGGGCCTGCTGACACGCTCTGCCGCCGATTTGCACCTGTCCATGCCCAGCCTGATCGCAGCCGACCCGCGCGACCCGTTTCACGTACCCCTGCCCTGGCGCGGTGAGGCGATGGATGGCCCCATCAAGGTTGCGTTCACCAAGAACACCTTTGGCTATGCTCTGCATGATGAGGTCGACAAGGCTCTGGATACTGCGCGCGATGCCTTGGTGGACGCGGGATATGACGTGCACGAGGTTGAGCCGCCAGATGTGTTCGAATGTGGGCGTGCTGGGTATCGCGCCTTGATGGGCGAGGTTCTGTCTCTGCTGAAATCCGACATTCAGGCGGCTGGGTCGCAGACTATTCGCGACATCTTTGACGTCTACTTTCAGGAGTTTCCGCCGATTATAGAGACCGAGCTGTTGCAAATGATGGCGAAAAGATCCCACTACGCGCGGGAATGGTCCCTGTTTCTTCAAGACTACCCGCTGGTCCTGTCCCCGTTCCTGCCACAACCCTTCTTTGGCCCCGACCGAGACACAGAAGGTGCCGAAGGCGTGCATGAGGTTCTGGGCTGCGCGGTCTATTCCTACTCGATGAACTTTCTGGGATTGCCCGCCGCCAGCGTTCCGTCGCGGCTGGCGATGCTGCCCAAGGGGCCACAGCCGATTAATGTTCAGATCGCCGCCCGGCGGTGGCGCGAAGACCTTGCGGTGGATGCAGCCCAAGCCATCGAAGACCGTGTTGGGCAAATGGCTCCGATCCTCTGGGAAAAGCTAGAGACAGGCTGAGTTCACCCCAAACGAAATTGACCCCGGGTTATTGTGCCCGGGGTCCACTTTCTAAAATAAACCCAGAGATCAAAAGACAAGCGTGGCACCACCCACACAAGCCCGCGCTAAAACTGCGCTAAGGATCTTTACACCGTTAGATGGCCACTCACTTCCACCTTGGCGTTTTCTCCGGGCAAGTTCACACTACCAAAAGGTGAAATCGCTGAATGTGAACTGGTTCACATAAGAAAAATGAAATCGCCAGATGTCTGAAAAATCAGGTGAATTGTTCCGAGATTAGACGCTCTTCCAGCCCATGACCGGGATCAAACAGGATTCGATGCCGGATCGAAGGCTCAGACCGGATCTCAACCCAATCGATATCGGGGCATGAGTTCGAATCGGCATCTGCCATCACCGGGCGCTTGGCGGCATCCAGGACGTCGAACCGTACTTTGGCGGTGTTTGGCAGCAAAGCACCGCGCCACCGACGCGGGCGGAAGGCCGCGATAGCTGTCAGCGCCAATACGTCAGAGCCAATGGGCAGAATTGGCCCGTGGGCGGAATAGTTATAGGCGGTCGAGCCTGCGGGCGTTGACAACAGCGCACCATCACAAACCAACTCGGGCAGACGCTCGCGCCCGTCCACGGTGATCTTCAAGCGCGCGGCCTGCGGCCCTGCCCGCAGCAACGAGACCTCGTTGATCGCCAAAGCCTCACGCAGTTGGCCGGATTGGTCCATCGCCTTCATATGCAACGGGTTGATGACCTCTTCCTCGGCCTCGGCAAGCCGGGCCATCAGGTCAGTTTCCGCATACTCGTTCATCAGAAATCCGATTGTGCCGCGGTTCATCCCATAGACGGGTACATCCAGATGCTGGGTGCTGTGCAGCGTCCTGAGCATGAAACCGTCGCCACCCAGTGCGACCACCACATCCGCATCGCGGGGCGCTGCGTTCCCGTGGCGTTTGACCAGCACTTCGCGCGCGGATTGGGCGACATCGATGTCACTGGCCAGAAAAGCGATTCGTTTGGTCATCTTGGGTGGTTTCCAGTGCTGCACATTTGGTTCCGAAACAAACACACCTTTCCGCATTAGGCCAGCATTGACGCCCTCACAGGCCAATAAGTCGCTTTACAGGCTTTTTCCCCCGGACTGTTTCCTATAGGAAATCCGCCAAAGACTCACCTCAGCCATGTGGAGCCCTTATGAACGCCAACCTTCGTGACACCGGTTTCTTTACCCAGTCTCTTGCCGACCGTGACCCCGAGATCTTTGGCTCGATCACATCCGAACTTGGCCGCCAGCGCGACGAGATCGAATTGATTGCGTCCGAAAACATAGTCTCTGCCGCCGTTATGGAGGCACAGGGCTCGGTGATGACCAACAAATATGCCGAAGGCTATCCCGGTCGTCGCTATTATGGCGGGTGCCAGTTTGTGGATGTCGCCGAGAACCTGGCCATTGATCGCGCCAAGCAGTTGTTTGGCTGCGAGTTTGCCAATGTGCAGCCGAACTCGGGCTCACAGGCCAACCAGGGTGTGTTTCAAGCACTGATTCAGCCCGGTGATACCATTCTGGGCATGAGCCTGGACGCCGGTGGTCACCTGACCCATGGTGCACGTCCCAACCAGTCGGGCAAATGGTTCAACGCTGTGCAATATGGTGTGCGCCAGCAGGACAACATGCTGGACTATGATCAGGTCGAAGAGCTGGCGAAAGAGCATCAGCCCAAGCTGATCATTGCGGGTGGCTCGGCCATTCCGCGTCAGATCGACTTTGCCCGTATGCGCGAGATCGCCGATATGGTCGGTGCCTATCTGCATGTGGACATGGCCCATTTCGCCGGTCTCGTCGCGGCAGGCGAGCATCCCAGCCCCTTCCCGCATGCCCATGTGGCCACCACCACCACCCATAAAACCCTGCGCGGTCCGCGCGGCGGCATGATCCTGACCAATGATGCCGACATCGCCAAGAAAGTGAACTCGGCGATTTTCCCAGGTATTCAGGGCGGGCCGCTGATGCATGTGATTGCGGGCAAGGCTGTTGCCTTTGGGGAGGCGCTGCGGCCCGAATTCAAGACCTATATCCAGCAGGTTGTCGCCAACGCGCAAGCGCTGTCGGATCAGTTGATCAAAGGCGGTCTGGACACGGTGACGCACGGAACCGATACCCATGTGGTGCTGGTTGATCTGCGCCCCAAAGGCGTCAAGGGCAACGCGACCGAGAAGGCGCTGGGCCGGGCGCATATCACCTGCAACAAGAACGGTGTGCCGTTTGACCCGGAAAAGCCAACCGTCACTTCGGGCATTCGTCTGGGCTCGCCCGCTGGCACCACCCGCGGCTTTGGCGAGATCGAGTTCCGCCAGATCGCCGACTGGATCATCGAAGTGGTCGACGGGCTGGCTGCCAACGGTGAAGAAGGCAACGGCGCGGTCGAAGCAGAAGTGAAGGCCAAAGTTGCAGAGCTTTGCGCCCGCTTCCCGATCTACCCAAACCTGTAAACGGTAAAGAACGGCGCGAATTCGGCGCCGTTCTTGTCCACAAGGCTCCCGCCCCTTTTGCGCGCATCAAAGATGCGCTGAAAGCGTTGGGCCAAGCGCCACGCCCTGCAGCGTGGCGCGGCTGCGATCAGATCTCGGCGTCTGTTTCCTTCAGAGCATCCTCAAGCAACTTTTCGTTGCGCGCCTCTTCGATCCGGTTGATGCGATCTTCGGCAGAGCGGCTGTCGAAGCGGTATTTCACCACGTTGATCAGGCTGAGGGTCAGCAGCACGACGCCCATGCCCCAATAGCCTTTGGTCGAAAGCGGCACGTCGGTTGACAGGTACAGCGAGATTGCAAGCAACAGATAGGCCAAGGCCACGCCGGCACCGTTCAGCATCAGGATCAGGTTGTTTTCGTTACGATTGGTCATTTCAAGTCTCCGAGTTTTCTATGTGTTGGTCAAAAAGTCAGCTTTTCGGCGATGCTTTGAGACGGCTGAGCACATCCGCAGCGGTGCTGCGGGTTTTGGGGCCATAGCCCGCCTCTTCCATCCGTTGCCCGATGTCACGGTGATCCAGCCCCCGGTCGATGTCTTGCAGGATTTCGGACTGCTCGAACGGATCATCCTTGTTCATCACGCGAGTGATTAGCGCCTCGGCTTCCTCAATCGGGCTGTCGCCACCCAGATGCCGGTTCAGGCGCTTTTGCAAACTCTGTTCACGACGCACCGCACGGGCGGAAATAGCGCCTTGCTTCAGATCCAGAATCCGACGGTTTGCGGCTTGTACAGATTGGCGCAGTTGCAGAATGCGCCCGTCCAGCCGATCAACTGTCTGACGCCGGAGCACCAATTCGTTTTCAAGATCCGCCACCGCTTGCGCCGCCGTCTCCGCCATGTCCTGACGACCATCGGCCAAGGCAGCCCCTGCCCGTTCCATCAACTCGTCAATCCGGGTTTGCAGCGTTTCGATCTGGCGGGTCTCGCCGCGCTGACGCTGAATCAGGCTGGCCAAGGTCAATTTGGCTGCTTTCAGATTTTGCTCTGCTTCGCGAATTTTCTGGTCAATCAACTCGATCGAGTAGGCATCGCGCAATTGCTCTTCGGCCCGCGCATTGGCTCCACTGATCAAGGTCTTTAACGTTCCAAACATGTGATCCTCCGTATGAACGTTGTTCACCGAACGGATATAGCAAGATCCTGAACGTCGTTCAATATTTTTTGAACGACGTTCAGGAAACTATTTGTTTCCAATTCGTGAGAGAACCTGAGCGATCATGCGCTCGATCTGTTCCGGAGGCACACCGGATATGCGGTTTTCGAGACCCAGCGTGACGATGCCATGGACCGACGAGAACAGCGCGCGGGTCATCAGATCCATCTCGGCCCGGTCGAGATCGGGAAACAGTTCACGCGCCGGTTCAGCGATATAGGCAAAGAGGCCTTTGAGTGCTTCGCGATACCAATCGGGAACATTGCTATCATCGGCCATTTGCAGGTCAAACAAGGCCCGCCACAGGTTTGTGTGCGCATTGGCGAAATGCAGATAAGCCGTGCTCATGACGATCAACCGCTCAACCGGGGATTCCGTGCCGTCGAAGGATGCGCCTACCGCCTGTTCCAGACGCAGGAATGTGCGCCCATTGACCGCCATGGCAATCGCCGTCAGGTCTTCATAAGCATTGTAGATTGCGCCCACAGCGCAGCCAGCATCCTTGGCCAAATCACGCGCCCGCAGTTCCGACAAACCATCCCGGGCGATCCGAATCTCGGCCGCTTCAACCAGCTTTTCGCGCAATTGTTGGCGCCGGATCTGAGTTTTTGTGGTCATCGTATCCCCAAAAAGGTGAACTGCGTTCATCCCCTTGCGGATAAGCCAAAAGACCTATTCAGATCAAGCCGCGCCAGTACAGAACGATCAGGGCCAGAACAGTCAGGGCGATCAGGTTGAAGGACAACGAGCCCAAGAGCCCAAGAAACCACCCCCATCGGCGATCGGCCAAATCTATGGCGCGCAGATGGGATTGTACCTCATCCGCGGCGCGAGCCAGCCGCTTTGTATCCAGCACCAGTCGCAGCCTGGGGTGATCCGCCAGAGGTTCGGCCTGGGCCAGTACCATCGCCTCTTTATAGACCCTGCGCGGCAGCCGACGTTTGGCGCGTTTGACCGACGCGGCAAGGGTTTTGTCGCGCACGCCCAGCTTGCCGCGCAACAGTTCAATTGTCTCGGCGATCTGGCTCTGAACATCGGTATTCTGCGGCATGGCCCCTCCTGCGGCGGCACCCTAACCGGTGCGTTTGCTGGCGACAATGGGGGTGGCTGTTTCCGGCGGCGAAAGGTATCACCCGGGATATGCTGAACACCATTGTCCACGGTACCCCCACCGACCGCCCCACCCTTGTGATTGCCCATGGCCTGTACGGGTCGGCGCGGAACTGGGGCGTCATTGCCCGCCGGTTGTCGGATGAACGCCAAGTTGTGGCTGTTGATATGCGCAACCACGCACACAGCAAATGGGATCCCCATCACGGCTATCCAGATCTGGCGCGTGATCTGGCCGAGGTCATCAACGACCTGGGCGCGCCGGTTGACCTGCTGGGGCATTCGATGGGCGGGAAAGCGGCGATGGCTGTGGCGCTGGAATATGGGAATCTACTGCGCAAATTGGTGGTCGCGGATATCGCCCCGGTGCGGTACACGCACAGCCAGATCCAGTTTATCGAGGCCATGCGTGCGGTTGACCTGTCCCGAGTCGAGCGGCGCTCGGACGCGGAACAGCAACTGGCCGATCTGGGGGTCGAGAAAGCTTTGCAGAGCTTTTTCACGCAATCACTGGATGTGAAAGAGAAACGGTGGCTGCTGAACCTCGACGGGCTCGCCGACGCGATGCCTGACATCATGGGATTTCCAACCTACACATCCAACTGGCCAGGTCCGGCCCTGTTCTTGTCGGGTGGCGCATCGGACTATGTTCTGCCGCAACATCGCGACACGATCCGCACCCTGTTCCCCGGTGCAAAATTTGCCAAGATCCCCGGTGCCGGGCATTGGTTGCACGCCGAAAAACCACGAGAGTTCGAGGCCGCAGTCCGGGCTTTTCTGAACGCCTGATCAGGCTTGCGACGTATAAAGCCGCCTGGCCACGAACCAAGCTGCGGGCAGCGCTAACAGACCCCGACCAGAGCAGCGGATATGATAGCGACCGTGGTGACAAAGCCCGCCGACAGCACAGCGATCACGGCGCTTCCGGCGAAAGCGGTTGCGATCAAAGAATACAGCACAGAGGCCAGTCGAAACATGGGCTGCGAACCTTCCACTTGGAGTCCCAATTCCCATATCGCTCCTGTGCAAAGACTTCCCTGATCTGCGTCAAGATCAGACCTATTCCGGGCCCACCACAGCGCCACCACCATTGATCCAGTCAGACAGGCCGCCCAGATTATAGACCTCGGGATACCCCATATCTTTCAGCAGCTTCCCGGCCAAAGCTGCACGACCGCCCGAGGCGCAATGTAGCACGATGGCGCGATCTTTGCGCAGCTCCGGGTCATGCGATGGAACCGCGTCATCAGCGCGAAACTCAAGCATCCCGCGTGGAATATGATGTGCCCCCTCAGCGCGGCCGGTGCGCTCCAGTTCGGCCCCGTCGCGCACATCCAAAAGCAGAGCCCCTTGCCCCATCAACGCCTGTGCGCGCGCGGTATCAATACGCTCTACAATCGCGTTTGCGGCTTCCATCATGTCTTTGACTGTCAACGGCATCTCATCCTCCGGCCTGAGTGTTCCGACCCTTATATAGGGAATGCAGAATGTATGATAACCCGCTTGTTGTGCGAATTCCTAGCTTTCCTGCCGTTTTCCAATTGGCAGAGGAAAGTTTCTGGTGCGGGCGGTGGGACTCGAACCCACACGGGCATACGCCCTTCAGATTTTAAGTCTGATATGTCTACCATTCCATCACGCCCGCACAGCGCCGAAAAAGGGCCGGTTCGGACTCCCTAACCCTCTGAGCAGGTGAAGACAATCCATTCCTTGGGTCCACAGTTGGAAAACCCTGGAAACCGAAGCATGTCTGCCCCTAAGCTTGCCCTTTGCGATAAAGCCGACCCATCACCAAAGGCGTCAGATACATCGGTATCTGGTAGGCGCCGATGAAAGCCATGATTGGGGCCGTCACCTCGGGCGGCAGGGCGACAAAGAAAATCGCGATGTTGCGGTTTCCTGCGATCACCGAAATTGCTGTGGATTTCTCGCCGGGCAGAGTCTTGCGGGTCAATTTGAACGCCAAAAGCTGCGCACCGAAGTTGATCAGGCAGGCAAAAGCGATCCAGAACGCCGCCGCCGCCGGGTTTGTGAGTGCTGTGGCGCTGACCGACGGCATCAGGCCGATGACGAAGACGGCCAGGGTAATATTGGCAAGCCCTTCAATTGAAAGAGACATCTCGCTGGACAAGCGCCGCAGCAGGGTCATGCGCAACACAAGCGCCGCCCCCGCAGCGGCGACGATGGTCAGGAAAAGTCGGGTCGTGGCGGTCAGAACGGTGGAAAAATCGCCCAGCTCAGGCATCAAAAGAAACACCGGCAGCGCCGTCAGCGGCAGAAGCGCGGTACCCAAAATCATCAAACGCATCGCGTATTCAGGCGGATAGCCCATCATCAGGCACATGTTGGGGCTGCCGGAAATGGATGGTGCCGACATCATGATCAATACCGACAACAGCAACGGTGCACCGATCCAGCCCCCGGCGAATCCGACGGCTAGTACGACCATGGGCAGCAGCACCTGGAACAGGATGACAACGCCGATCCCCTGCCCCAGATCCCTGAGGCTTCCCACAAGTGTTGCTGGGTCCATCCGCAGCACAGTGATGAAAAGCAACATCACGACAAGCGGCGGCAACAAGGGGCGCATCGGTTCGGCCAGCCCGGGCAGCAAAAGACCCGCCACCAGCCCTGCGATCAACACATAGGGACCATGGCGGGCTGCCAGATGGAGCGGGTTCAAATCAGTCTACCCTCCGGGCGATTGCCGCAGGTTTTCCGGCAACCATGTGGCCAGCTCGGGGAACCAGATCAGGACAAAGACCATCAGCACCATGATCAGGAACATCGGGATCGCTGCACGCGCAATATAGCCCATCTCATGATTGGTCATGCCTTGCATCACAAAGAGGTTAAAGCCGATAGGCGGTGTGATCTGCGCCATTTCGACAACGACCACGATGAAGATACCAAACCAGATCAGGTCAATCCCCGCATCGCGGATCATCGGCTCGACCACAGCCATGGTCAGAACCACCGAAGAGATCCCGTCAAGGAAACACCCCAGAATGATGTAAAAGACCAGCAGAACCATCAGCAGCTCGAACCGCGTCAACTCCCACCCGGCGATCAGATCGGCCAGCCCGCGCGGCAGGCCGGTGAAGCCCATCGACAGCGACAGAAAGGCAGCACCTGCAAGGATCAGCGCGATCATGGCGCTGGTGCGCGTGGCCCCCATCAGGCTTTCAGTAAAGGTCTTCCACGTCAGCGAGCCCTGCCCCGCTGCCAACAGCAGACCCCCGATCACGCCAAAGGCGGCGGCCTCGGTTGCGGTGGCATAGCCCAGATACATCGAGCCGATCACAACCGTGATCAGCAGGATCACCGGCAGCAGAAACCGTGAGTTTCTGAGCTTTTCGCGGAAGGTCAACTTGCCCTCGATATTGGGATTCCAGTCTTTGCCGATCTTGGAATAGATCGCGACATAGCCCATGAACATCGCCGCCAGCACCAGGCCGGGCAGGATACCCGCAAAGAACAGCTTGGTGATGGATTCGTTGATGGTCACCCCGTAGACAATCAGCGTTAGCGAGGGTGGGATCATCAGACCTAGCGTTGCAGCCCCGGTCAGTGTGCCGATGATCATCCGCTCGGGATAATTCCGTTTGCGCAATTCTGGGATCGACATTTTGCCCACCGTGGTCAGGGTGGCCGCAGACGAGCCTGACACAGCGGCAAACACGGTGCAGCCGACGATATTGGTATGCACGAGCCCACCTGGCAAAGGCGCCATCCAGGGGGACAGCCCCTTGAACATGTCTTCAGATAATCGCGTGCGATAGAGGATCTCGCCCATCCAGATGAACATCGGCAGCGCGGTCAGCGTCCAGGAAGAAGAGGCCGACCAGATGGTTGTGATCATCACATCGCCCACGGGCCGCGTGGTGAACAGCTCCATCCCGACCCAGGCGACGCCCATCAGGGCCAGGCCCACCCAGACACCCGTACCCAGCAAGGTGAACAAAACAAACAAAAAGAGGATGATGACAGAGAGGTTTTCCATGCGCTTATTCTCCCTGGCTTTGATCGGCCAGATCACGGGTGATCCGGTGATCGCCCTTGATGAGCACGTGGATAAGATGGTCGGTCAGCGCAATCGCAAGGATCACCGCGCCGATCAGCATCGTAGATTGCGGGATCCACAAAGCGGTTTTGTCTTGCCCCTGGCTGATATCGTTGAACTTCCAGCTCCAATAGACAAACCGGTAGGCGTACCAGCAGAAGTACCACATCACCGCAGTGCCGATGGCAAAGCACCAGACCTCAAGAATACGGCGCACGCTTTCGGGTACGGCGTTCAGCAGGATCGAGACCCGGATGTGGCTGCCTCGGTTCAATGCATTTGCAAAGGCCAGGAACGAGGCGGCGGCCATGGCGTACCCGGCATAATCGGGCGCGCCCGGAAAGACCTCACCGGTCCAGCGGGCCAGCATTTGCACCACGATCAACAGCAGGATGGCGATCAGGCTCAGCGCTGCCAGAACCCCTGCTGCCAGATAAATGAAATCCAGTACGGACCGAAGCCCTCGCAAAGCACCCATGCTGTTCCCGTGTTTGTTTTCTTGGTTGGTATTCGGGCGGCGAAATGCTCCGCCGCCCGACGACAATCAGTTATTGAGACGCGTTGAACGCGTCGACAATCGCCTTGCCCTGATCTCCGGCGGCTTCCAGCCACTCATTGGTCATGGTGACACCGATTTCTTTCAGTTCATTGACCATCTGCTCAGAAGCCGGACCAACGGTCATGCCACCATCGCGCAGGCCTTGCAGGGTAAAGCCCGTGTACTCCTTGGCTCGCCAGTTGCCCGCATATTCGGCCAGTTCGGCACAGGCCTTGATGACGTTTTTGTTGGTGTCAGAAACACCCGACCAAACGTCGGAGTTCACCATCACGTAATTGCGCGGCAGCCATGCATCCACTTCGTAGAAATAGTTCAGGCTTTCCCAGACCTTACGGTCATACCCTGTGGATCCCGATGACACCATCGCATCGGCAACACCTGTGGCAAAAGCCTGACTGATCTCGGCCGCTTCGATGGTTACGGGCAACATTCCTGTCAGCTCGGCCAGCCGCGATGTGGCGTTATTGTACGAGCGGAACTTGATGCCCTCCATATCGGCAACCGAGTTCACCTCGTTCTTGAAGTACAGCCCCTGCGGTGGCCAGGGCACGGCATAAAGCAGCGTCAGGTTCTGCTCGGCCAGCAGTTCTTCGATTGTAGGCTTCGCCGCTTCCCAGAGCTTGGCGCTATCGTCAAAGGACGTGGCCAGGAAAGGGATCGAGTCGAACCCAAACAGTGCGTTTTCGTTCTGGTGGCCGGACAGAAGACGCTCACCGATTGGGGCCTGCCCGGTCTGGATTGCGCGTTTGATGTCAGCACCCTTGAACAGCGATCCCGACGGGTGCGTGACAATTTCAATCTCGCCCCCAGTGCCAGTGGTCACGCATTTGGCGAATTCCGCCCCGGTGGCCGAATGGAAGTTTGACGCCGAATAGGCCATCGGCATGTCCCATTTCTCGGCCAAAGCGGGTGCAGCTGCGGCGGCAGTCAAAGCAGTTGCTGCCAAAAGATGTGTCAGTTTTTTCATCATGTTCTCCCGGTTGAAATTCGTTGTGTCAGTGTTGTCCACCGATCTGTCTAGGTTGCGAAACGTGCAGGTGCATAGGCACTTACATCCATGTTCGGGTTTCTGCCCGCGATCATCTGCGCCAAAAGCCGCCCCGTCTTGGGGCCACCCGTCAGGCCGATGTGATGGTGACCAAAGCCCATGAAAGCACCGTCAGTCCCCGGCACATCCCCAATGACAGGGATCGAGTCGGCAGGCGCTGGCCTATGTCCCATCCATTCGCTTTCTTCGCGCCATGTCAAACCCGGAAACGTCGCTTTGGCGTTCTTGCGCAATAGATCGAACGCAGCGGGCGAGGGTTCAGCCTCGAGCCCTCCGAATTCAACAATGCCAGCCAAACGGATGCGCCCCTCCATCGGGGTGGCCACAAACTTGCCCGAGGCGATCATGGCCGGGCAACGCGGCATGGCCGAGGGTTCGATCAATTCCAGATGATACCCGCGCTCGGTTTCCAGCGGCACCGATATGCCCAGGGATTTTGCCAAAGGGCCAGACCAAACGCCAGCTGTCAGCACAGCCGCGTCACACTCAATCTGTTGCCCCCCGGCCTTTACGGCCGTAACGCGACCGCTTTCATGCAGGATGGCTTGCACTTCGGCGCCGATGATTTGACCGCCTTGCGCTTTAACATGACCGGCCAAGTCTTTGATATATCTTCCGGGATCCTTGATGTGGCCATGTTCGGCCATCTTCGCCGCAAATCCGATCTGCGGGCCATATATCGGGTCGAAGTCATGAAACTCTTGCCCTTCGAGTTCCTGCCATTTGACCCCGTTCTTGTGCCTGATGCGCCATCCGAAGGCATCGCTTTCAAAGTGCGCGCGGTCGTCATAGACATACATATAGTCCGAAGGAGCGATCCACTTTTCCGCTCCTGTGCCCTGCGCCAGTGCGGCGTGATCGTTCAGACTGTCTCCGACAATGGGTGTAAGGGCTGCCGCAATCCGATCTGCATCTTCTGCATTGGCGTGCTTCAGATACCGCGTCAGCCAGGGCAGCAGCTTGGGCAGGTACCCCCATTTCAAGAACAATGGCTGCATCGGATCAAACAGCATTCCCGGCGCTTTTTTCAGCAGCCCCGGCACGGTCACCGGCACTACCGAGCATGAAGCCAGAACACCACCATTCCCGTAAGACGTGCCCTCCCCCGGTCCAGCCTTGTCGATCAGAATAACCTTGTGACCATCTCTTTGCAGCCAGATCGCGGTAGAGACACCAACGATCCCGGCCCCGATGATGGCTATGGTCTTTTGTTCGCTCATGCTGCCTGCGCCCGAGCGGTTGCGTAATGTTCCAACTTGCCAATATCCGGCATGCCACCCAAACCCGGACCATTGGGAACGACAACCTTGCCCTCGCTGACCGCGAAGCGCTCTTGCAGGATATCGTCAGCCAGAAAGTAGGAGGCCTGATAAAACTCGCATCCAAGTGTGATTTCGGGCGTGGCGGCGATCATATGTGTACCGGCCAGATGGGCCAATCCGGTCTCGAACATGTCGCCACCATAAGCGCTCAGCCCATGCGCCGCAGCAATGCGCGCAACGCTTTGGCCACGCGATAGGCCACCAGATTTCATGATCTTGACCGATACGCCGTCGCAAATTCCTTCGCGGGCGGCGCGCTCCATATCTTCGGGCCCAAACACGCTTTCATCTGCCAATAGCGGTACGTCAACCATCTTCCGCAACTGCGCCATCATACCAAAATGATGCGCCCGCACAGGCTGCTCGATGAAATCGGGACGAAACTGCGCCACATCGCGCACCTGCGCCGGAGCGTCCTCGACCGACAAGCCCTGATTATAGTCCACCCGCACCGAGAATTCGGGGGCATTCTGCGCCAGGTATTCCAACCTCATGATATCGAACGCGTGATCTTTGAACCCGGTCTTTAACTTGACGATCCGCACGCCATCATCCTTCAGTCGGGCCAGCAGATCGATATCCTGTGCAAAATCTGGGTTGGCGATGGAACAGCTGAGCGGGATCGTGCTGCGACATCGTCCACCCAGCAGCGCCCAGACGGGGACACCGCTGATGCGACCCGTAAGGTCCAGAAGCGCTGTCTCAACCGCCGCCTTGGCCTCGGTGCAATGGGCCACCGCTTTTTCGGCCTGCGCCATAATCCTGGCCCGATCCGCGACCGGCTGACCCACGACGAGTGGGCGTAGATACCGGTTCAGCGCCGCAAAGCTGGCCTCGGGCGAGCCGGTAAAGACCGACCAGGGCGACGCCTCGCCAAAACCCTGCGAGCCATCTTCTGACGTCAGCCGCAGCACCACGATCTCGCAGGTGCCTTCGACCGAGCCAATCCCGTGATCGCGGCGCGATGTAACCGGCAGTTCAAGGTGCCACAGGTCGTACCCCACGATTTTCTGATCTAAGTCGCCCATGCAGCCCCCGGTTCCACCCTGAAAGCCTGCCTTGACCTACATATCATTTCAAATACTAATTCTTGGCAACTCCATCAGAAGAAATGATAAGGTAAGCGATGTCGCTGCGCTTTCGCCAACTTCAGGCCTTTCACGCCATCATGGAAACCGGAACTGTCACCGGGGCCGCGTCCGTCTTGGGGATTTCTCAGCCCGGGATCAGCAATCTGCTGGCTCAGCTTGAACGCGAAGCCCGCCTGCCTTTGTTCGAGCGTACCAAAGGCCGCTTGTTGCCGACGCCTGAGGCAGAGCTTTTGTATCGAGAGGTCGACACAGTGGTACGCGGTCTGGATCATGTGGCCCAGGCGGTAACTGACCTTCAAAACAAACACCCTGGTCAATTACAGGTTGCTGCCCCACACATGCTGTCCTTCGGCTTCATGCCGCAGGAAATAGCGCGATTCGCCAAATCCCGCCCCAACCTGTCCGTTAGCTTCCAGTCGCAATATTCTTCGAAAATTCAGGAATGGGTCATCTCTGGCCTGTTCGAGATTGGCGTGGTCGAGTTGCCGATCTTGCATGACACGCTGGAATACCAAGTGTTCAACTTTGAGACCTTGGCGACGTTTCCCGCCGACAGCCCGCTTGCAGCATATGAGGTTTTAACGCCACAGATACTAGACAATGAACCGTTTATCGTGATGGGCCCCGAGCATCAGACACACCGGCGAACCCGCGATATTTTTCAGGCCGCCGGATGCACCTGGCGCACGCAGATCCATACCCATTTGTCCGAAAACCTGCTGAGCTTTGTCAAACAAGGCATGGGCGTCGCCATGATCGACCCTTTCACAGTCGCGTTTGACCATGAGAGCGGCTATCTCACCCGCCCATTCAAACCGGCAGTGACGCTGGATCTGGCCGTGATCACCGCCAAAACTCGCCCTTTGTCCGCAATTGCACAAGCGTTTCTGGCGCAGTTGACCGCGTCAATCGCGTCTTATGCCACCCATTCCGAAACCGGTGCGGCGGCTTCGTGAAGCGGTTGGGAGTGTATGTCGACTAAAGTCGGACCGTCATGGGCAAGGGCCTGTTTCAAAATGCCGTTCAGTTCGGCCGGATCCTGAACCGTCCAGGATTTGACTCCAAAGGCGGACGCAACAGCCGCGTGATCGGTTCGGTTGAAATCGACGTTATAGAACCGCTGACCAAACCCCGCATTCTGCCCTGCCTTGATCCATCCAAACACCGCGTTTGAGAAAACGATAGAAGTGATCGGCATCCTGTGCCGGACCATAGTTTCAAACTCGCCACAGGCAAAACCGAACGAACCGTCACCCATCACGGCCAGCGTCTTGACCGAGGGTCGCCCGACATGTGCCCCCATCGCTGCGCCCAGCGAATAGCCCAAAGCCCCATGCGCCCGATTGGTGATGAAATGTCGCCCTGCCCTGGGCCAGCGGTAATGCGCACTGAAATAGGGGCAAGGCGTGCCGGGATCGGCCACAACAATCGCGTCATCGTCCAAAACATCCATCAGCGCGGCCATCACCGCCTCGGGTCGGATCGGGGTGTCCTGGCTTGCCGCAAGCGGATTAAAGCCCGCAAGCTTTGCGGCCCAGGCAGCGCTTGCCTTGGCTGCGCCGCCCATGGACGGTAAATCTTGCTGTTGCTGAAGCGCATCGGCCAGCGCTTCGAGCGCCAATCTGGCATCTGCGCAAATGGCGACTTCGGTCTGGTAGTTGGCTCCGATCACCAGGGGATCGCTGTCGATATGAATGATCGTTGCACCGCGCGCTGGGCTGCGCCAGCGTTCGGTGGTCACAGATCCGGCGCGACATCCGACAAAGACAACAACATCGGCCTGATCGATAACCGCTCGGGTCGCCGCGACCCCGCCATTCGAGCCGACAACGCCCAGCGCCAAAGGATCGGTTTCGGCAATCGCCCCCTGCCCGGACACCGTTGTTGCGACGGGCGCATCCAACAGTTTGGCCACCCGCGACAGGGCCGCTGTCGCACCCGACAAAACCGGCCCGCCCCCGCAGACGAAAACGGCAGAGTTCGCCTGCGCCAGAACCTTTGCCGCTGCTTCGATGGTATCCGGGTCGGGACCTACGCGTTCCGCCGGGAATGACTGATGGCGGTCATCCGCCCAAATCTCGGCCTCGTCCAGCGGCCCTTTCTGCGTGTCAAAGGGCAGCGCCAAATGGGTGGCACCGGGCGTGCCTGTGGTCATGGCCCGGAACGCTGCCCGCACCATCGCAGGCAGTCGCGACGGGTCATCGAGCGATGCGTTCCACTTGGTCAACGGCTTGAAGAGCGCTGGCTGATCCAACTCGGTCAGCGGGTATTTCCCCCGGCTGGTCGTGGCCACATCCGACGTGATCGCCAGTACCGGCACCGAGCTTTCATTGGCCTCGACCACGCCTGGGAGAATATAGGTCGCCCCTCCGCCCGAAGGGCCTTCGCAAACCCCAGGCTTTCCAGTGACCCGCGCATAGCCATCCGCCATATAGGCCGCATGGCGCTCGTCCCGGGTCAGGATGTGCTGAATGCCATGATCCATGCGCGCCAAAGCGTCATAGAACGGCAAGGTCGTGTCGCCGCACAGGCCAAACATATGGCGCACATCATGGGCTTGCAGCATCCGCACCATCGCTTCTGCACCGGTCAAATGGTTGGTTCCAGTCACAGCAAAGCTCTCCCTGATCAGAATCTGAACACAAACCTGTATACAGTTTTGTATATTGATTTCAACCGCGCTCTATGCCACCTGTTGAACAGCAGAATTCAGGCGGGTTTGATGGCAGGTCCACGGGTCGATGACATTTATGAGCAGGTCAAGGCGATGGCCGTTTCCTTTCGCCTGCGCCCGGGTGACCGGCTGAACGAGGTTGCACTGTCCAAAGAGCTTGGCGTCAGCCGTACGCCGTTACGAGAGGCGCTGAACCGCCTTGTGGCAGAACGCTTGTTCGATTTCCGCCCCGGCCAGGGTTTCTTTTGCCGCCCGCTGGATGCGCAAACCGTGTACGACCTGTTCGAACTGCGTCGTATCATCGAAACCGCCGCTGTGCGCAGCGCCTGCGAAAGAGCCTTGGATTCAGATCTGGATGCGTTGAAAACCGAACTTTACGCCACCGGCATCGACATCAGCGGCCTGACCATTGCCGAGGCCGTCGCGCGCGATGAGGCGTTTCACCTTGGCATTGCCCAACTGACCGGCAATGCAGAATTGGTCGAAACGCTGAGCCGCATCAACGAGCGCATCCGCTATATCCGTTGGGTATCGTTGAGTATGGATCGTCTGCAACGCTCAAAAGACGAACATAAACGCGTGATGCAAGCGTTGATCGCCCGCGATGCGGACTGTGCCGCGCAGGTGATGGGCGCGCATATCGCCAAACGTATGGATCAGGTGCAAGAGGCCGTGCGGCACGGTATTTCCAGCATTTATATGGATGGGCCCGAGGGGATCTCGTCCCGGATCATCGAGGACGCATAGACCATGATCGCAAAAGGCGGCAAATCCATCTATGGCGCGTCGGTTGGTATCTTGATGCTGGACGCACAATTCCCCCGTATTCCAGGTGATATGGGCAACGCGTTGACCTGGCCGTTTCCGGTGCTCTACCGCGTCGTGCGGGATGCCACCCCTGATCACGTCGTGCGCAAGAATGCCGATGGCATGCTGGGCGCCTTTATCGATGCGGCACGTGATCTGGTCAAAGACGGCGCGGACGGGATTACCACCAATTGCGGGTTTCTTTCGCTGTTTCAGGAGGAACTCGCCGCGGCGCTGCCGGTGCCGGTTGTGACCTCATCGCTGATGCAGGTGGATATGGTGAACCGGACCCTACCCGCAGGTAAGCGGGCCGGTATCCTGACCATCTCGGCCTCGACGCTGACACCCGCCCATCTGGCAGGCGCACAGGTCCCTGAAGGCACGCCCATTGGGTCAACGGAACATGGGATGGAGTTTACGCGGGCCATTCTGGACAACGAACTCACACTGGATGTCGAAAAAGCGCGGGCAGACAATCTCGAGGCGGCGCTGGCGCTGACGGCAGACCACCCTGAGATTGGCGCGCTGGTACTGGAGTGCACAAATATGTGCCCCTATGCCGCTGATATTCAACGCGCCACCGGGCTGCCGGTCTATTCGATCGTCACATTGGTCAACTGGTTTCAGGCCGGTCTGACCCCGCCGCGCTTTGATCTAAGCCACGCTTAGGGCTGCGCGACCGCTCCCTGCGCAAGCCACGCGTCGAACTGTTTCAACGCGGCCTCGGCAAATTCCGGGTCATTAATATGTGCATCCAACTCGATCAGGGTCACATTCGGCGGACAGTTTGCGCGAACCTCCTCTATGAACGCGGCTAAACCTGCGGGGTCACTCAGGGGTCCGCCGGGCCGGTCCCATTCGTTGCCGCCCTGGTTTGGCAGGATTAGAGTCGTCGGACCCTTGGCCTGCAACAGTTTCGCGCAGATTTCGCGCGCCATCTCGCGGCGCTGATCTGCTGTCATCATGACCGAAGACAACAGGCGGTTATGGGCATGTGTCTCTTGCCCGCGCAGCTTCTGGGGCGTGTCCTGCCAGCCCACGAAATCCACCAGATCATAGCAGCCGATGGACACGATCTGAGGCGTGCCAGACAGACCCGCCGCCGTCATCCGATCCGCCCCGGCCGAGATTGAAGACCCCATCAAATGGTTGCCCACCTCTTGCGGTGCGAAATCCATCACCGCGGCAAAGCGCCCCTCGGATGCCAGGCTTTCAAACGCCCGCCCGCCCATGCCGGTTGCATGAAACACCGCAACCTCGAACCCGCGCTGTTCCAGTGCGGGTTTCAGCGCCACCATGTATTTCAGCACTGTTTTCCCAAAAGACGTCATGCCGATCAGCGGCTTGGCCGCGTCGGGCCGCTCAATCGCGCGCGCCGCGCCAAGCACCGCGCCAGCGGCCTGACAGAGAGAGGCTTTGCAGACCGAATTCAGCCCATAAAGCCCGCCCGCCCAAAGGATCATCTGAACATCCGCGGGCAAACGCTCGGGCGGGATTAGCGGTGAGAAGGACACCGTCGACACGATATATTTCGGCACACCAACCGGCAAGGCCGAACAGATATCCAGCGCCAGATCGGTGCCCATAGTGCCGCCCAGAACAAGCGCACCGTCGAACTTTCCATCAGCCTGCAGCCGGGCCGCCAGTATCGCCCCGCCCTTGGCCATGATCTGCATGGCCGTGTTCTCATCCCCGCTGTCGATCGCCTCTTGGATGCTGTGGCCCCCAGCTTTGGCCACGTCGTGCTTTGAGATATCGGTCGGCTTTGACGGATCCCCCAGAACGCTCACATCCATTGTCATGACCTGACCACCCTGCCCCCGAATGGTCTCGGCAAGGTAATTCAGCTCATCATCTTTGGTGTCATAGGTTCCAACCAGAAGGATGGTTTTGTCCGTCATCTCAAGAGACCCTCAAAGCTTGATCCATGCGGTTTTCAGGTTCAGGTATTTGTCAAACGCATGCAAAGACTTGTCATGCCCATTGCCCGATTGCTTGACGCCGCCCAGCGGTACGGTGACATCCGCCCCGCCATAGGTGTTCACATGCACCACCCCGGCCTCAATCGCCGCGATCATCCGATGCGCGCGCGACAGGTTTGAGGTCCAAACCCCTGCGGCTAGCCCTGTCTCTGTGTCGTTGGCCAGCGCGACGGCTTCCGCTTCGGTGTCGAAGACCTGCACTGTAAGAACAGGGCCAAAGACCTCTTCGCGCACGATCCGGTCATCTGGTTGCACATCCGTCACGATGGTCGGCGCCATATAGGTGCCGCCGGTTTCTTGTAGGATACGGTTGCCGCCCGTAGCGATAGTGCGCCCCGCGGCGCGCGCCTCGTCTATGAAAGCAAGGTTCTGCGCCAATTGACGCTCGGAGTTCACGGCACCTGCATTGGTCATAGGGTCCAGCGGATCGCCGATCTGCATCGCTTTGGCCTGCGCCACAAGCTTATCGACAAAGACATCATAGATCTCACGCTGCACCAACAGGCGCGACCCGGCGATGCAGACCTGCCCCGAGTTGCGGAAGATACCTGCCGCCGAGATCTTAGCGGCCTCATCCAGATCGGGCACATCGGCGAAGACAATGTTCGGCGACTTGCCGCCCAGTTCAAGATAGACCCGCTTGAGGTTCGAACGCGCCGACGCCTCCAGCAACCGTCGCCCCGTGGCCCCGGATCCGGTAAAGACAAGCACATCAACCTCGTTGGACTCTGCAATTGCCGCTCCGATCACAGCGCCTTCGCCGGTGACCACATTCAGAACCCCCGGCGGCAGGCCAGCCTCCAACGCAAGTTCGGCTAAACGCAGCAAGGTGAGCGAAGCCGTCTCGGCGGGTTTCAGAACCACCGTGCATCCGGCGGCCAAGGCCGGGCCCAGCTTCCAACTGCCGATCATCATCGGGAAATTCCACGGCACGATTGCCCCTACAACGCCAACCGGGTGCTTGTGCACCAGCCCCAGCGCCCCGGGGGCTGTGGGCGCAATCTCGCCAAAGATCTTGTCCGTGGCCTCGGCGAAATACCGGATTGTTCCCGCTGCGCTGAGCGGTTCGGCCTTATAGGCCATGCCGATCTCGGTGCCGTTGTCGCGCACCCCCAATACGGCAAGTTCTTCAGCCTGCGCCTCAATCAGATCGGCCCATTTCAAAAGGATTTTCTTACGAGCAGCGGGGGCAAGCCCGGACCAGCGCCCGTCGTCAAACGCCAACCGGGCCGCCGCAACCGCGCGGTCTGCATCCTCGCGCGTACCTTTCGGCAAGGTCGTCAATGTACTGCCATCTATCGGAGAAATCACCGGCATCGTACGGCCATCTGATGCGTCAACGCGCGCACCGTTGATCACATGTTTCGCGTCAGGAACCGGCTGATGGCGAAGGGTGTCGATTCTGGATTTGTCCAAGTCAGTCTCGCTAGGTTTAAATAATGAACCTTAGGTGTCAAAAAACTTTCCTAGTTTTGGGCCGCTTTTGTCAACAGGGATTTTTTTGTTGACAGGCAAGGATTCCAAAAACAAGATTATTGATACCTAAGGTTCATATAATAAACCAACCAAATCTGATCTCGCAGGGAGATGACATGACCAAAATGACGAAGGCGGTTCTGGCCGCACTTGCCCTTGGCCTGGCCGGACCGGCGCTGGCTGAGTATCCCGAAAAACCCGTCAGCTTTATCGTCCCGTGGCCTCCGGGCGATCTGGAAGACGTGCTGACCCGGATGATCGCCGAAGATTTCCAAGCGGAATATGGCGTGCCCGCTGCCGTGGTGAACAAGCCCGGCGGCGGTGGCGGTCCCTTCCCTGGCGCGGTCGAAGTGGCCACAGCGCCTGCAGATGGCTACACCATCGGCTCGTTTGTACCCGCCGTGTCGCTGATCGGGCATGAGATCGACATCCCCGAGCTGACACCCGAAAAGTTCGATCCGGTTGGTATCTTCCTGACCTATCCGTTTGTTGTCGCCACATCCGGCAATGCACCCTATTCCAATATGCAGGAACTGGCAGATTACGCGAAAGAAAACGATGTATTCCTTGGCCATTTCGGCGATGTTCTGACCCCGACACAGGTAACCAAGGCCCTGTCGGCAACTATGGGGTTCGAGTGGGGTGGTGACGCTGCCTTTGACGCGCTGGATTGCAACACGCTGGCTTCGGGCGATGCGGATGTGATCAACACAACGCTGCAACTCATCCTGCCTTGTCTGGACAGCGTGAAGGTTCTGGTGTCGATCACAGGCGAGCGGATCAGCAAGGTGCCCGACACGCCTGCAATCGGCGAGGTTGAACCGTCGCTCGACATCTCGCTGTGGAACGGTCTCTTTGTCACCAAAGATACACCAGCCGATGTACGGGAAAAAATTGCCGCGGTTGCCGAGAAGACCGTCAAAAGCGAACGCGCGCAGCAATTGGCCGCTGAAACCGGTGCCTTGGTCTATTGGCTGAACGCCGTCGAAAGCGCAGCAGTGATCGCCGAGGACAAAGCGACACTGGGTACAATCTCGGAAGCGCTGGGTCAGTAAGACCAACGGCCCGAGGGGGCGGCGACCCGCCCTCTCTCACTCGACAAGGACCTCCCTGATGGACGATTCCGAGCTTTTGCAGGTCAAGACCAAGACGTCCGGGCAGGTTGTCTTTGTTGTCGCCGGTCTGGTTCTGACGCTGATCTTGCTGTCGCAGATCACCACACAGACCGAATGGACGGAAAAAGCCCGCAATATCGGCAGCCAACCCCGCCTGTGGCCAGCGATTGCCCTGATCACAATGCTGGGTGGCTTTGCGATCCATTTCCGGTTGATGCGGCGACGCAAGCCCAACGCGTTGGATTGGGTCGAGGCGCGGCGCTGGGCCGAGCCTTTGGAATACCTCCTATGGTTTCTCGTCTATGTTGCAGCTGTCCCAAGGCTGGGCTTTCTACCCATGAGCATCCTCTTCGCCTGCGCGCTGACCTACCGGTTGGGCTATCGCTCACGTATGGGGTTGATGATCGCCGCGCTCTTTGCGGTTGCGATGGTGGTTTTGTTCAAGGGTCTGCTTGGGGTCAACATACCCGGCGCGCAAATCTATGAATTTCTTCCCGCTTCGGTGCGAACCTTCTTTCTGGTGTATCTCTGATGGATCTGATCCTGTCCGCCATTGACGTTCTGGCCCGCTGGGACGTGATGCTTGCGCTGCTGGTCGGGGCGGTGGGCGGTGTGGCCATTGGCGCCATTCCGGGTGTTGGGCCCGCAGTGGCCATCGCCATCCTTTTGCCCGCAACCTTCTCGATGGACCCGATTGTTGGGTTGACGCTGCTGTTGGGGATCTACGGGTCATCGATGTATGGCGGATCGATCCCTGCCATTTTGATCAATACACCGGGCACGGCCGTCAACGCGCTGACCACCTATGACGGGTTCCCGATGACGCTGCGGGGCGAAGGCCGGCGCGCCTTGTCGCTGGCCTATTCGGCCAGTTTTCTGGGCGGTGTCTTCTCGGTTGTCTGTCTCATTTTTCTGTCCCCTGTTCTGGCCAAGATCGCCCCGATGTTCGGCTCGCGCGAGATCTTTCTGGCTGCGCTTCTGGGCCTTGTTCTGGTCGTCGTCGCGCACAAGGGACAAATGGCTATCGCCGCAGCCCTTGCAGGTTTTGGCATCCTGATTGGCACAGTCGGGCTGGAACCTGCGGCCTATACCCGCCGTTTCACTTTCGGTCAAAGCTGGCTGGCCGGAGGATTTGACCTGATCGTGGTGGTGCTGGGTCTTTTTGCGCTGTCTCAGGCGTTTTTGCTGCTGACCATGGATGACGAAAAGATCCGCCTGCCGCGTTCACGCGGATCGCTGTTTCAGGGCTTTCGCGAATTGGCGCGACATCCTCGCGTTGCGGCCATCTCGGCCAGTTTTGGCGTGGTGATGGGGATGATCCCCGGTGTTGGAGAATTCACCGCGCAGTTCATGTCCTACACCTCGGCCCGCAAACTGTCGAAGAACCCCAAAGCTTTTGGGCATGGCTCCTCTGAAGGTCTGATTTCATCCGAGACCGCCAACAACGCCGTGCCCGCAGCCGCGATGATCCCGTTGCTGGCCCTTGGCATCCCGGGCGAGGCGCTGACGGCAATGATGCTTTCGGTGTTCTATGTCCACAACGTGGTGCCCGGACCTGGGCTGTTCCAGAACGATATGGACTTTGTCGTCGCGCTTTACATCGCGCTTTTGGTTCTGAATGTCATTGTTGTGGGTTTCCTACTGGTCTCAACCGGTTGGCTGGTACACCTCACGCGCATCCCGAACCGGTTTCTGGGCATGTGCATCCTGCTGCTCAGCTTTGTTGGCGTCTATTCCATTCGCAACTCGACCATGGACTGTGTCATCGCGGCGGTCTTCGGATTGATCGGATTTGTCCTGAAACGCCTGAACATGCCCATCGTGCCGATCATCCTGGGCATGGTGCTGGGCGGGATCATGGAGGTCAAACTGCGGGCCTCTTTGGCGCGGGTCAAAACGCCGATGGATTTCATCGACCGCCCCATCGCCTTCCTGCTGTTTTGCGTGATCCTGATCATCATCGGCTCGACCATCTGGCGCGTTTGGCGCGAATGGAAACCGGTTGACCGTCGTACACCGCAGAAAAAGGCCTCGAACGCCTTTGCGAAACGCATCGCAGGTCGCTCGCACCGCCATTTCGAAAACCGCACAAAACAACAAAGACGGAGACGTTTCTATGACCATGTGGGTTCCTGACGATGACGGGTTTGCCGATCTCGGCTCGCATGACAGCTTTGCGGACGGTGCGCCCTACAATACCTTCGCGCGGTTGCGGCAAGAGGCCCCCTGTCACTGGTCTGAGTTTGACGGCGGCAAGGGCTACTGGTCGATCACGCGCCACGCCGATATCGACAAGATGATCCGCGATACCGAGACATTTTCTTCGGCGCGCGGCATTCGGATGGAGGATCAGACCCACGAGGAATACATGGCCCGCCGCACCTTTCAGGAGACCGACGGGACCGAGCATCGCAAAGTGCGTATGAAAGTAGCCAAAGCGTTCTCGCCCAAGGTGGTCGCCGGGTTCGAGGAACAGATCCGCGATCTGTGCGGGCCCATTCTGGACACCGCGCTTGAAAAAGGCAGCTTTGACGCCACCCGCGACATCGCACGGGAATTGCCGATGCGGATGCTGGGGCAGATCTTGGGCGTCCCGGATGAAGACCTGCCCTGGCTGGTCGATAAGGGCGACGCGTTAATGGCCAATTCCGATCCCGATTTCACCCAGCATGTGGTCGACAAGATGGATACGGATGCGTTCCGGCTGATGCCCTTCAACTCACCAGCAGGGGCTGAGCTTTACGACTATTCTCGCGCCTTGATGGACAAGAAGAACGCCACAGGGGACACCAGCGGCATCCTGCATCTGATCCTGCAGCCCGATGAGAATGGTGAGACGATCTCGGACACAGAGTTCCGCAATTTCTTCTGCCTTCTGGTGGCTGCGGGCAACGACACAACGCGCTACTCCATCGCGGCAGGCATTCAGGCGCTGGCCCGGCAGGACGGGTTGCTGGAGGAATTGCAAGCTGGCGAGGTTTGGGGCACCGCTGCGGATGAAATCGTCCGCTGGGCTTCACCCGCAACCTATTTCCGTCGCACCGCGATGAAGGATGTCGAGGTGCATGGCCAGCAGATCAAGGAAGGTGACAAGGTGCTCTATTGGTTCATTTCCGCCAACCGCGATGAGACGATGTTTGAAGACCCCTATCGCCTGACCCTGTCTCGCAAACCCAACCGTCAGCTGGGGTGGGGTCAAGGTGGCCCGCATGTTTGCCTGGGCATGCATCTGGCGCGGCTTGAGGTGCGGGTGCTGTTTCAGGAATTGGTCAAGCGCATCAAAACCATCGAGCCGGACGGGCCCGAGGCCTTTGTCCGCTCGAACTTCGTAAACGGCATCAAGCGGATGCCCGTTCGCGTCACTTTGCAATAGGAAGCCAATGTCGAACCGTTTACGCGCCCTTTTCATTGACCACCTATCTATCCCGCGTGGCAAATACCTGCCCGCCAGCAAGATCGGCGATGGCTCGACCCGGTTTGCCCGCGCAACGTTTGGCGTGCATTACGACCGCGATCTCTTGCTGGACGCACCGCACGCCATGGTGCGCGAAGGCGCGCCGGATATGGAACTGCGTTGGTGTGGCGAGGACGTCCGCCAAGGGTGGGAGCCCAATACGTCGATTGTTTTGGGCGATCTCTACGATGCGGATGGCAGCCCCCTGCCGCTGTGTCCTCGCGGGGCACTGAAACGCGCGATCGCTGATTGGGAAAAGCACGGGCTCAAACCGATGCTGGGGATCGAGTTGGAGGCCTATGCCCTGCAAGGGGGCGAAGATGGACGGTTACGGCCCTATGACACACCGGGGGGCGTGGTCTATGGCACCGGCCCCTTTACCGATCCGATGCGGATCAACGACGTGATCTGGAACAAGGCGCTTGAGATGGGGTTCAAGCTGGACCTGATCACCGCAGAATACGACAGCCCCCAGTTCGAATACACGCTGACGTTCGATGACGCGCTGAAAGCAGTGGATGATATCGTCTTGTTCCGCCAGATGGCGCGCGAAGTGGCTTTGGACCACGGGATCGTTCTGACCTTCCTGCCCAAACCTCTGTCCGAGATGGGCGGATCGGGCATGCATATCAACTTCTCGTTTAAGGATGCAGACGGGCAGAACGCATTGGCGACTGGCGAGCTTGGCGGCCCCGATCACCTGAACGATCTGTCGCGCGGCTGTCTGGCCGGGCTTGTGCATCACCACGAAGGTCTGGCGGGTCTTCTGGCCCCAACGGCTGGATCCTACCGTCGCCTACAGCCATCATCGCTGTCGGGCTATTGGAAGAACTGGGGCGGCGATCATCGGGGCGTGACCACGCGCGTCTCGGGCGAAGGCGGGGCCAAGGCGCGCCTGGAACACCGCATGGCGGATGCCAGCGCCAACCCCTATACCGCCGCCGCCGCCGTTCTTCAGGCCGCGCGGCTGGGGTTTGAGGCTAAGATGACCCTGCCCCCGATCGAGACCGGCGACGGGTTCGACAGGGTGGATGCCCGCACCGGCACCGCGCCGAACCTGCGCAAGGCCATACAGGACCTGACAGCCGACACCGCTCTGGTCGATGCGGTCGGGCGCGCATTGGTTGAAAATCATGCCTTCATGAAAGAGCGCGAATTCCGTAAGACGCGCGAGCTGGAGCCTGACGCTCTGCTGGATTTCTATGTGTGGTTTGTCTGAGATGCGATTAGCCTGCCTTGTCACCAACACCGATGACAGCGCCTTTGCCAAAGCGCGCCCCTTGGATGACGCGAAATTCGCGGATCTGATCCACGAGGTTAGGCCCAACTGGCAGGTGACCGCGTTCTGGGTCTGCCGGAATGAGTTTCCGGAAGACATAAACCAGTTCGATGGCGTGGTTATCACAGGCAGTCCGGCGTCTGTCACCGAAGACCTGCCTTGGATGCAGAAGCTTTCGGAATTGATCACGGACATTATCACACGCGGCATACCGCTTTTTGGCGCCTGTTTTGGGCATCAGAGTATTGCGAAGGCTTTGGGTGCGCCGATTGTGCGCAATCCCGAGGGCTGGGCGCATGGGCGGATCGAGACCCGCCGCGTGGCGCGGGCACCGTGGTCGGGGAATGGCGATGTCTTGCAGCTTTATGGCTCGCATATCGAACAGGTGGGCGCGTTGCCCGACGGCGCGCAGCGCCTGTTTGAAAGCCCCGGTTGTCCGATCGCAGGGTATGCCATAGGCCATGCTGTGTTCACGGTGCAGCATCACCCGGAAATGACACAAGGCTTCATCTCCGATCTGGTTGACGAATACGCCGACTATGTCGGTGAAACCGTCACACAGACCGCGCGCGCCTCGGTGCAGGCCGGACCCGCCGACCGCGCGCTGTTTGCGGAAGAAATCGCCGCTTTCTTCGAGATGGAGGGACGCTGAATGGGCACGATCACCAAAGCGCTGGATTTGCTGGGCTTTTTTGCCCGCGACCGGGCCGAGATCGGCCTGGGAGAATTTGTGCGCCTGACCGGTCGGGACAAGGCAACGGTGCATCGTCATCTGACCGAACTGGCCGAGAACGGGTTTCTGGAACAGCATCCCGAAACCCGCGCCTATCGCCTGGGCCCGGCCCTGCTGCGCCTTTCCGCGCTGCGCGAGACGCTGTTTCCGGTGCGAAAGCTGTTGCAACCCATCGTATTTGATCTGTCGGAAGCGGTGGGAGAGCTGGCCCATGCCAGCCTCTTGCAGGGCGAGGTGCTGTCACCGGTTATTCATGCCGACCCCAGCCTGCACGGTGTTCTGGTCCATTTCGATATTGCCGAGATGTTGCCCTTGCACGCAACCTCATCGGGCATCGCCGCACTTGCCTTTTGCGCCGAAGACACTCGGGCCAAAGTGCTGACGCGACCTTTGTCGAAATTCACCGACCAGACCATCTCGGATCCTGCTGCACTGAAGGCCAAGATCGAGCAGGTGCAGAGATTTGGCGTTGTGTCCATGAGCGGCACGTTTGACGAAGGCGTCACCTCGGTCGGCGCGCCGGTGTTTGGCGAAGGCGAACGGGTTGTGGGCTCTTTGGCAGTCGCGGTACCCACCGTGCGCGCCAATCCCGAAAAGCTGCGCGACATCGCACAAAGACTTCTGGTCGAGGCCTCGCATGCCTCAACCGCGCTGGGCGGCGTTTTCCCGCGCAGCTTCGACACTCTGCCGCCCGATTGGGGCGACAAAACTCTGGCACAACAGGTGATCTGATGAAGGACAGCAACTTTCTGAAAGAAAACAACGCGCGCCACCTGTGGCACCCGATGGCACATCCGGCTGACAGCCTGAATAACCCGCCTGACATCATCGTCGGGGGCGAAGGGGTGAAGATCACGGATGTGGACGGGCACAGCGTTGTTGACGGGGTTGGCGGGCTCTGGAACGTGAACCTGGGCTATTCCTGCCAGCCGGTGAAGGATGCCATCACCGCTCAGTTGAACCGCCTGCCCTATTACTCGATCTTTCGCGGCACCACCAATGATCTGGTCATCGAACTCAGCTGGATGCTGCGCGAGTTTTTCGCACCCGATGGCTTGTCTCGCGCCTTTTTCACCTCGGGCGGATCCGATGGGGTGGAAATCGCGCTGCGTCTGGCGCGCCAATATCACAAGGTCCGGGGCGACGCAGGACGGGTCAAGTTCCTGAGCCTCAAGAAAGGCTATCACGGGACCCACACGCTGGGGGCATCAGTGAACGGAAATCCCAATTTCCGCACACAATATGAACCGCTTATGCCCGGCTGCCACCACATTCCGGCACCGTACCCCTATCGCAACCCGTTCAACGAAAGTGATCCCGAAAAGCTGGCACAGCTGTGTCTGGCCGCGCTTGAAGACGAGATCAAGTTCCAAGACCCCTCGACCATCGCCGCGATGATCATGGAGCCTGTTCTGGGTGCAGGTGGCGTGATCCCGCCGCATGAAAGCTTCATGCCCGGCGTGCGCGAGATCTGTTCGAAACACGGGATCCTTTTTGTCGCGGATGAGGTGATCACGGCCTATGGCCGCACCGGCGCCTGGAGCGGGTCGCGGCGATTTGGTGTAAAGCCCGATATGGCCGTGACGGCCAAAGCGATCACCAACGGCTATTTTCCGTTTGGCGCTGTGATGATCAGCGATGAGATCTCGGAAACGTTCGAAAAGGACACATCCGGCAAAGCAGCGATTGGATCAGGTTATACCTATTCCGGCCATCCTGTGGGGGCTGCGGCGGCGATTGCCTGTTTGCAGGAAACCGAACGGCTGAACGTCAAGGACAACGCAGCCGCGCGCGGCCAGCAATTGTTCGAAGGGCTGCAAGACCTGGCCAAAACCTATGACACCATCGGCGATGTGCGCGGTGGCTATGGCTTGATGTGCGCGCTCGAGCTGGTCTCTGACCGCGCAGCCAAAACGCCAATAGACAAGGCCACCATCGGCAAGGTCCAAAAGACTGCATATGCCGCCGGTGCAATGGTGCGCGTATCAGGCAACAACATCATCCTGTCCCCGCCCCTGATCCTAAGCAGCGCGGATGTGGACACGATTGTCTCGGCCTTGGATGCGGGGTTCAAATCGATCTGACGCCAAGCAGGGGTGGTCGCAGACGTGCCGACTACCCCAAAAGCCCGATATCCTGGCCATCGATTATGATCGCAAGATCCCAGAACTTGCGCAGTTCTTCTTCGGCGGCCAATGCGGCCTTTGGATCGTCCGGCAGACGTTCTATACGAAAGCCAAACTGCTCAAACCCGCAGAAATCCACACGGCTGAGGATCACGGGCTCTACTGACCGCTCCAACGCTGCGGCGGCCAATAGTCTTGCAATATCATGGACGTCTTCGGGCGCTTCAACGATACGGATACCGATATGGGTGGACCCGGCTCCATCACGGTCCCACAGATCCACCGCAGGCGCCAGGCCGGTTTCAGGGAACAGTACCTTTCCAAGCGGCGCCATTTTGCGCCCGTCTGTGATCAGATCATCCAGCTTGACCGGTTTCTTCGGCGAGATACGGCTGAGTATTTCAAACCAGGAAGTCTCAGCCATGGTTGCCTCCCACCTCTGCAATCAGCCTCGCGGCCTGCTCTGCCCCGGTTTTGGGCGGCTCAATCGTTTGAAGGGCCGCTTGATAGACTTCGGTCTCGCCGTGGTCCAGGCAGTCGGAAACGGTGCGTTCAAGCTTCATCAACTCGCGCTCGGTCACGATTGCGCATAGGTCACGATCCGCGAGCGCCCGCGCGCGCCGTTCCTGGTCGTCCAGATAGGGCGCGGATTGCGGGATGAGGATCGCGGGCAGCTGATGGTAAAGGATTTCAAGCACCGAGTTATACCCGGCCGCCGACACCACCAGATCAGCCGCCAGGCCAAGCGACGTGGCCTCAAGCGTATGTACCACCCGTGTATTGGTCCAGCCAAAGGCCGATGGGTGCACAACGCTTCCGGGCCATGTGACCACCAGATGCAGACAATCGGTCCGCTTTTCGAACATGCCCGACAGGGCTTGCAACTGCGCCGACCTGTCCGAGGCAACACCCCCGCCCAACATGCTGACCACCAGATGCTTGAAGTCGCGGCCAAAACGGTCCGCCAATCTTTCCCTGAGCGCCTCGCGCTCGGATTTGGATTGATCCACCTGGCGCACGATGGGGCCCACATAATGGACGTGATCGCCATAGCTATAGGCGTCGTTCAACTCGTCGAAAGCCTCAGAGGGAACGATGACCCGGTCAAAGATGCCCTCGCGGCGCAGCATCGCCGGTCTTGAACGCCCTTTTGGCCAGAGCCCACGCCTGAGCCACACGGCGGAGAGCCTGCGTTCCTGAATAACCCGATAAACAGAATCAAAGACATAGCCCCCGTCAAACACAAATGTATCGGCGGTGTTCAAAGCGGCGCTCAGGCGTCGATAGGTCAGAATATCGTTGGCGTTGATGTGATCCTCAGCGCTGGCCCTGGCCACCAAAGGGATACAATCGATGCCCTCACGGCGCACCAAGGGCACGCAGCTGTGAAAGGCGGCAAAGATCGGCTTGCTGCGTTGCGGCAAAGCCTTGGCGATAATCGTACAGCGCTGCGCGTGTCCCAGCCCGACCCCGTTTGTCGGAAGAAAAAGGGTTTGGCGCCCGGATGGTGCGGTCTTGGGTGCGGGTGCGGACAACCTTGCTGCAGCTTCCAGCCGCGCAATATCGACCGTCTGCAACCAAGGAGATTTCGACGCCTGTTGCGCGATCATCGCCCTGTGGCCCAGAACCTTTCCGGTCAGATAACCATCAAAGGCAAACAGGGACTTGGGCCCCAGCAAAGCAGGTGCGCCCGCTGACATAAGCGCTTCATCTTCGGTGCAATCAATTGCGACACCACCAGCTGCGATCAGCTCAACCGCCAGTGTTGCCATGCGAACGCCGGCCACGCCCGTGCCGAACATGGCTAAAATATCAGTGCTGCCAGCCAAGCTGTGTGGTGACAGATCAGTGTAAAGAAGCGTTGGCAAGTCACTGAAGGGAGACGCTTTTATCGCTTCGTTCTGCGCGCCGCTCACGATGATCCTGAGTGTATAGGCGCTCTGATTGCTCATGCGGGCCAGACAGGACAACGTATCGGTCGTGTCCAGCTCGATCGACCCCAGCACAACCGTGACGGCAGTCTTCTGGCGGATGGGGCGCGGACCCTGGCCAAGTTCGGCCACAAGCGGACTGGCCGCCGTCGGCAGGATCGAGCGAGGCTGCATTTCTGTCAGGTCGATAACATTTGCCTCACGACCAAGCGCATAGGCCAAGCGCGCTTTTGCCCCGACATAGCTTTGCTGCGATTTGAAACGGCCTGTAGCGATGACCGGAGTTTCCAGAGCAAGCTTCTTTTGTCTGAGCGAGGAAAGCAAAAGATCGTCGATCTCCTCGGCACCAAGAATGAAAACTGTTGAAGCCTGATACTCTTCTTGATCCACCAAAAACTTTGCGGCCTCATAGATACGCCCCCGCCCGGCGTTTTCCGGCAGGTACTCGGATCCTATACACGCGTTGAAACCGCGCGCATTCAGCTGTTCTGCGAAGATCAACTGCGAGTCGAAAGACCGCAATGATCGTTGCCCCGCTTCGACAAAGATCATGGCTGTACCTCGCTGCGACTGGACAGAACGCCTGAAATCATGGCCTCGAACTTCTGTGAAGAGTATTCCGCCATCATCTGCTGCGCTTTGCGAACCTGGTTTTGGTAGCTGTCAGGCTGAGCAACAAAACGCGCAACGATTTCATCCACTTCACCGGGTTTGCATTTCACGACCGCGTCACCGAAAGCCTGCCCAGTATTGGCATCGGTCAGAACAACCTTGCCAGCGGCAATTGCCTCGGCAATGACCCGCCCGAAACTTTCCTGCCATGTTGGCGCGGTAAAATAGACGTAAAAGTCAATCATTTCAAAGAAATCACTCACCGAAATCGCATCAAATGGAAGCAGGGTCCAATGCGGGCGCTGAAATCCCGCCTCAAGCAAACTATCCGCACCAAGAATGACGTTTTCCTGCGCTTGTGGGGAAAAGCAATGATCCAGATCGATCAAGGTTGGAAATTTCTCAAACCCGGGACGAGAGTGTCTGCCACGCCGATCGCTGGGTTGGTTGGAAGGCTCGGTAAGTTCAAAATCGCAAATATTGAACCAATCCACCTTTAGAACTTGCCAATGCTTTGCGGCACAGCTTCGGTCCAACCAATCCGTAACGGTCTTTCTATTGTGACCTGAGATCGGTGCCAGCGTTTTTTTCAAAGCCAAACTTGCGGCCTCGATCTGGTTCAGACAGTTCGCGACATCGAACCCCTCTTCGCCGCCCGGACGCAAAAAGTTCTCGTGTGTCACAACGATCAGTTCACGGGCAAAAATCTTAGTAGGCAACTCATCCTGGAACTTCAGAAACGAGGGATTGTGTAAGACTACAAAGTCGGCGCTGATACGGGGTGCATCCCAGATCAACGGTATGTGCAATTCGTCCAGAACACGCCGCAACGATGGTGCGACAAGCTGCTTTTTACCAAACGTCTTGGAGGTTACCGCATGAACCGAAAGTTGCCCGAATTGTGCTGCAACCCGCAATTCCTGGGCGACGGCTGACGATGTCCCACCCGAAAACCGGGGTTCGACCACATAGGCGATTTTCGGCAGGGTCAAGTCGGCAACCGAGAGTGACAATGACATCGGATCCTAATGCTGCAGAGCGCTAGACTGCGTCGCACTTTCAGTCGATGTTGTATCGGGAGCCGCTGCTTGATCTTCCGAATAGTCAAAATCGAGGCTGCCCGCCGAGGCTGCCTGATAAAAATTGCGCAACTCTATCGACAATTCGTCGTTGCCAGCCATGATTTGCGGGTTTCGCTGAAGATAAGCGTAAAGCGACTGGGTATCGTTGCTGGACAGGTACTGATCTATAATCAAAAGCTGGTCAATGGTGATCTCAGCCCGCACGCCACTAGCAGCGCTGAGCAAAAGCAGCGCTGTCACTATTCCAGAGAGTCTGCGATCTGTCATTCTTCGACGCCCGGGTTATCACAATGTCCAGTATACACGGTTTTTTTTACATTTAAGCAATTCATTAATTCGTCGCAGACCTAAGCTTGTTCAGAACCTGGTTTCGCAATTGTTGGGTCTGAGCTGCCGGCGATGTATTGCGACTGCTGCGTGTTGTGCTTGACCGGGCGCGGCCCGAGCTTTCGCCTGCCAACCACAGCTCGACCACACCGTTGGGTGTCTTAGCTCTGGACCCAGTAAAATCCCGCAACAAAGCGCCAGCATCTTCGGCCAGTGCTTTTGCCTTTTCTGCGTCTTCGGGATGATAGAACCTTACATTCGTCTGTGTAATCCCAAAACCGACCCGCGCGGTCCCGCTGAGTTGATGTCCCGTGGCTTCCAGCTCTGACACCACCGCCTGCACGGTTCCTTCCGACAAACGATTTGGAGCAAACAGTCTGAAATCAGCCCGATTCTCGAGAGCGGGTGTTGCGGCTTCTTCGGGCACATCGCTGTTTTCAACGGGCTCGGGCCGAACCAAAGGCCTGGGTGTCAATGCGCTTGCGATGGCGTCTTCCAACTGTTCTTTAACCGCCTCATCCGGTTCGGCCAGACTTGCTGTGCTGGGGCGCTGCACCGGGCTTGTGGAATAACTCAAATCCGGCAGTTCATAAAAGTCCAGCGCGGCCACTGTCGTGTCGGTGTAAAGATCAGAAAACGCAGTGGTCACACCTGTGCCACTTACCTCGACACCATAGGAAAGAGCTTCTGTCGGCAATGAGGCCCGCTCGGCCCCTGACACGAACGGGTTGTCAGCTGCGAACCCGCCAAGCTGCGTCACTGCCAGGGGTGCCGCAGGTGGAGAAACCGCCAAGCCATCCCAATTGCCTTGCATTTCACGCGCAGAGACAAAGGCATGCACCGGCGCATTGCCCCTGACCAGTGGCCCGGTCTCAAACTGTGCGAAGCGCGCATCAGCGACCTGCCCCGGGCTCAGATCACCTGTGATTGTTGGCTCCGGTGGTGGCTTGAGAGAAGAAACCGACGCTTGAAGCCTGGGCACCCCCGGCAGGACAAACACCTCAACGACGTTCGATGGCTGCATTAGCTCAGGCGCTGACGGCTGTAGCGACGCCAAACGATCTGTCTCGGTCACGGTTGCCGACGGCAGATCAGACTGAACTGAAACTTCAGGCAAACCAGTCGGCTGGCCCGGACTGCGATCCGTCAGGCTGGGTGCCCCCGAAAGCAGCGGCTCGGGTGCTTCGATTACCGTGCTTTGTGGTGTTGACGTATTAGTCGGGTCCGGGCTGGAACTTGCGACGCTATCGCGCTCGGACAAGCTGGGCAGTGACGAGTCAGACACCACAAAGAAAACAGCCGAACTGGCTGCCACTCCAATGACGCACCCCAAGGCTATGGCACCAAATCGGTATTTTTTGCTGCTCTCTTTTTTGCTCAAACTGCGCTGAAGCTTTCGGAGAAGCGTCTTGTCGCGACCCGCGCTTGGCAGCATTTCGACCGGCTCGGAATTTGGCTGCAAAAATTGGCCGTCATCGACATCATCATCATAAGGTCGCGTGACACCTGGCAATTTTGGCAGGCCTTCGACCTGTTCTGCCTCGATGGACGCAGGCTGATGCGACGGGTCCTCTTTCGAAATTTCAGCAGCCTTTGGCTCGGTCTGCGCTGCCTCCGAATGTTTGCGGCTTTTGCCAGTCACGCGGTTGCTGAGACCGTCCGACGGGATGGTATCAAGAGGTTTCAGAAGAGCTTCAGACGACTCACCATCGCGCTGAGCCATAACCGCCTCGCGCTGGAGTCGAGCTTCTTCGATCCGGTCCAGCCAAGTCTTGGGTGTTGGACGATGCTCCGCTGTGGTTGAAACCTCTTGTGCAACAGGGCGGTTCGGTGATGAAGCTGGGACCGCTTCACCCTGCGCCCGCGCAGCCAAGTTTTTTGCCCGCTCAATCCGAGCGTTTTCAAGCATCTGCTGCCAGTCCGAGGATTTCAGAAAGTTGCGAACTTCCGACACCCCTTGGAGGTCGTCGCCGTCAACTTCAGGTAGCGCTCTTGTCTCGCTATCCTTCGACATCATATCCCCCAACTGGCACCCTAAGCACACATAACGTTTCTTATGATCTCAGCAGGTGAAACCGTTACACATTTGATCGCTGAAATTTAGAAACAAACCCGCCTGAAACTATAGAAAATTGACGAATTGAAGACAAGCTAACCCGTTTTCTTAGGCGGAATCCGGCAATATCCAAGTTCTTAGGGCGACAGTGCTATCGACTGGTGCGAATTGTTTTGAGCAACATGACAGCGCAACGCGCGCCATTTTTACCGGTTACTCTGATTTTGGGAGCTCGTGCCAACGGGCGCGCGAGATCAGAATATCGGCGACACAAGAACAACTCTCTCGATCGCAGACGATCGGATCCATCGGCAATTCGATGTCACGTCCAATTTCACCAACATGTCCACCTACGTTGCAAACCGCACGTTTGACATGCCCGTCCCCGGTGATGCGCAAAGATTCAAGACCGGCCTCACATAGCCAACCCTGCCAGCGGTTTTCTGACCGCAGGATCAATGTATTGGCGCGCAGCTCTTCTTGTGTGCCATCGGGATTAAACCGAGTCATCGTACCCCGTGGATGCCGCAGCCGCCCGTTGGGTGCGCTGGGGGTCGACATACGCTCCTGCATCTTCTTGATCTGTTCATCACTATACGGATAAAGCGCATCGCCAAACTCAAGACGCAAAGGCTTCATTACAATCGCGATGTTGGGAAAATCAGCCCCCAGCCTGCGGGCCATCTCATAGCTTTCGTCAAACCGGTCTGGCAGCATGGTCAGATTGACCTGCACATGGATAACCTCGGACAGGATCGCGATAACGCGATGCACGTGGTCAAACTCGGCCTCTTCCAGATGAAGCGTCAGGATCAGCGAATCCAGCTTGTCGCGAATGGCCAGCCAGAACCGTTCTGTTCGCGACCCGTTCGAGATCATGCTGACCTTCATGTCGTGGGCGCGCGCGGCGCTCAGGATCTCTTTGATTTTGGGATGCAGCGTGGGTTCGCCCCCCGTCAACTGCAGCCAAACCCGACGGCACAACCGGTTGTGATAATGCTCTTGAAGGGCCTCGATCATGCCAAGGACATCGTCATAGCTTTGCCAGCCCTTGGAGCCATCATGCAACGCCGGTGGGCAATAGCTGCAGGAATAGTTGCAGCGATTGCCAAGCATCCAGTCCACCAGCACGACCTTTTTGTGTATGTCGTCTGTGTGTTCGATCCACTCCAATGGCCGCGGTTCAGCGTCCAATGACTGATCATCCGTTTCTACGGTCTTGGTAGATTGCATTGCCGCGCACCAGCCTCCAAGGTCAGGCAAAATACGCAAAACCCATCTCAAGCATCACGCAAGTTTGCCTGTCTCCATTCCTCCCGAACCCCGGACCGCCAAACATAAGGCGCGACGGGCACCCGTGCTGTCAGGTTAGTCCAGTTGTCCCGACCGAGCAATGATGGGGTGAGTTGGGCCCGTTTCGCTGCTCCCAAGGCTCATCTGATCTGATAGAAGAACGACAACTTGCGGCTGCGCCCACTGGGCGGTGGCGGGAAGGGCGCGGCGATGCGTACTTGTTCTTTGGCGGCCCGGATCACGTCCGGCGCGCCCGAACTGTCGATCACATCAACCCACGCCAGACTGCCGTCAGGATTTATCTCGAAAAACACCTGCGCGAATCCTCTGGTCGACACTGCAACCAAGGGTGATCGGTTGAGATGTACCAAAACCTGACCGGCATAGTTTGTGGTGTCCGAGTTGCCTGGCCCACGCCCGCCTGAACGATTGCCTTGCTGGCCTTGGCGGAACACATCCCGCCCCTCGCGCCGGTACGAGGTTAGAGGTGAGTCGATGGTTTGTTGCGGGAACCGCAAGCTGTCAAAGTTCTGCGCCCCCTGCAGGGTTCCGCGCGCTGCGGGCCGGGCGTTGCGATCCGGCAGGCGTGGCCGCAACGACGTTACCAGACCCTGATCCGGGACGCTGTCTTCCGCCTCGGTCTCTTGCGGCTCAATCTGTTCTGATGGCGCCTCAGAGGGTGAAACGGATATGTCCGGGTCAATTGCTTCACCTTCCAGCGGGGCAGCAAGAGCGGTTTCGATCAATTCGGGCGGCAAAGCGGCAAGTTCTTGCGGAGCATCGGCCTCCAACGCATCGGCTTCGGGCGTTTCGGCCTGAATTTCAACCCCTTCAGGAACACCGACCGGAGATTCGAAAACCGGCTCAACATCGGTCACCGCCGTTTCTTCGCTATCATCGCCGCCCACCTCTTCCACCGGGTCTTCGACCACCTCTTCGGGTGCTTCGGGCTGCACAAGATCTTCACTGCCGGTATCCGGTGCAAAGGAATCCGCTTGCGGATCCTGCGAGGCTACAAGGGCCTCGGAGATCGGGACTTCGGGCTCGAGCGGTGGCTCGACAGGGGGTTCGGGCTCGTCGTCGGGCTGTTCTGGTTGCTCGGGCTCGGGCTCCTCCGGCTCGGACAGAGGTTCGGCAAGATCTTCGAAGGCGTTGCTGAGTTCAACCGCTTCCGTCCGGCTCTGCCCTGACGGAGCGTTTGGCTCGGTCGACACCGTCATGCTGAGGCCAATCAGATGGGCCAGCAAAGACAGGGCAACTGCAAGCGCCGCAACAAAGAGCGAGCGACGGATCATTCTAGCGCCTTGTCAGTGACCACAAAGACCGAGGTCGCCCCAAGGCGACGCAATTCCCCGGTGATTTCGATCAGCCGCGGGCCCGGTGCGTTCCGATCCGGCACGATCCGCACAGCGCCGGATTCCTGCCCTGCCATGAACCGTTCCAGAGCAAGCCCCTGCCCGCGATAACTGAGCGTGCCATCGGCATGCAAAACCAGCGCATCAGGCGGTTCGCGCCCTTGCAGATCAGCCGTGTCCACCAAATCCAGATCAGGGTCCAGCGGCACCGAGATCGTGCCCGCGATCAGGAAAAAGATCAGCATGAGGAAAACGACGTTAATCAGCGGAATGGTTGAATCGCGTCGTCGCGTCTGGCGAGGGGGGCGGATCATCGCGCTACTCCAACACCGTGACGGTCAGACCTTCGCGCCCACGCAGGCGCACAAGAAGGTCGACCAACCGCTGAGCCGTGACATCGTCATCCAGACTGATAAGAACCTGACCCGGTTCAAGCTGCTCGGCCAGCGTGTCAAGCAGCACGGGCTGACCGTTCAGATCCAACCGCTCCGCGCCAAGCTGAAGAAACACGCGTTCATCCTGTTCGCCCGAAGCCCCTGCCCCTGTTGTCGCATTGCTCAGCTCGATCTCACCGAATTTGGAAAAGGTTGAGGTAAGCATGAAGAACAGCAACAATAAAAAGATCACGTCGATGAGCGGTGTCATCGACATCGGCCGCCTCACAAAGGGTGCCGGGTTACGCATGTTCAGGCGTCGCCGAGACAGCGCCGGTTTCGGTCGTGGGCAGAACAGTGTTGCCGGGCACTAAAACCGTGCGCAAGGCTTTGTCGGCAAACACGCGTTCGCGCGCAGTGCGGCTTTCAAGCCAGGACAGGATCATCGAGGTTGGCATAGCCACCGCCAACCCCGCCGCCGTGGTGATCAGCGCCACCCAGATCCCGCCCGCCAGCAAGGAGGGGTCGACCGAAGCGCCAGCAGTTTGCAAGTTCTGAAACGCGCTGATCATGCCAAGAACGGTGCCAAACAAGCCCAACAACGGCGCAATCTGCGCAACCGTGTCCAGCAATCGGAATCCACGCTCTAACCCAGCCAGCGCCAAACCGGCCTCAGCGTCGAGACGCGCATCCAGACCGGGGGTTTCCGGCGCCTCCATCGCTGCGCTGACAATCGGGGCAAGGTAGCTGCTGCTGGCTTCTAACCGGCTGCGTGCCGCCCGCGTGTCTCCGGCATCCCAGGCGGCCAGCGCCTGCGACAATACCTTGTGCCGGCCAACCCCGCACGCCGCGAATTGCCAAAGCTTATAGAGCGTTACCGCCAAGGTCAGGACGGACATGACGATCAGGATCGCCACCACGGGCCCGCCCAGCGCAAGGATTTCGCGAAGTGCCATGAAAGGGTTCATCCCAATAGCTCCATATCTATGCGGCTGCTCAGTGTCAGCGCATCGCTGCAGAGCTGGCTTTCAGTTCCATCGATGACGCAAGAACTGACACCGTTGATCAAGACCTGGCCAACCATCGCGCAAGTGCGGTCCGGCACGACAAATTGCCGAACACGCGGGCGGCCCGAGGGCAAATCACCGAAATTCAAAAGCGACAACCGAACAAAGCCACCTTCAGGGTCGAAAATCACAGTCTCCAAAACCGCGCTGTCGACTTCAGAACCGGTTTCGTTTGTGACCAGAAAGATCAGCCTACAGCTGCCAGAAACGTCCTGTACCGCATTCAATTCAATCGACAAATCCTTGCCTGGCTCGGATGCGGATTGCGCCATCGCAAAGGACGGCATAGCGCCAGCAAAAAGTGCGGCACAAATGAGATGGCGAAAGGACATGGACGAACTCCGAACTGCTGCGTCAGGTATTTGGATGTATGGCTTGGGCCACAATGATGATAGTCTTTTTGCCTTCTATCACGCAAAAGCGCCGGTTCGCATCACATTGCAGTTCGTCGCCTGTTTCGATCCCAACTGCAGCATCACGCATTTGGAATTATGGTGCAGGGGCTGGTTTTCAATAGTCTGCCCTCGGCTCTGCCGGAAGACACCCGAAACCTTTGGTGATATCAAAACCGGTCTGTATCAATCACACGCTTTGCGTTGAGCTAGATTTGCATACCGCCAAGGCAAAGCTTTACGGACAGATCGATTTGGTGAGATCAAATGACCTGTACGGCCATACTACCGATACCTTCGACCAACGCATCCATCTTGTCGCCCTTTGCGACTGGCCCCACTCCGGCAGGCGTGCCAGACAGGATGACGTCACCAGCGCCCAGCTCAAAATAGTCCGACAGGTACGAAATCATCTCGGGCACTTTCCAGATCATTTGGTTCAGATCGCCCTCTTGTCGCAGCTCGCCGTTGACAGACAAGGCGATGCGCCCTTGATCGGGATGCCCGATTTCCGCAACGGGTCGCAATACTCCAACCGGGGCCGAGCGCTCAAAGGCTTTGCCGATCTCCCACGGGCGTCCGGCTTTCTTTGCTTCTCCCTGCAAGTCGCGGCGCGTCATATCCAGCGCTACGCCATACCCCCACACGTGGTCCAAGGCCTGATCCAGCGGGATGTTGGTGCCCCCCGATTTAAGAGCCACCAGCAGTTCGACCTCGTGATGTACATCGGCGGAACGGGCCGGATAGGGAAACTGCCCCGACGGGTCCAGATTGTCGGGGTTCTTCTGAAAGAAAAAAGGGGGCTCACGGTTTGGGTCATGGCCCATTTCGATTGCGTGCGCAGCGTAGTTTCGGCCGATGCAATAAACACGGCGCACCGGAAACACGTCGCCATCCGCAGTAGGAATTACCGTCGGTTTCGGGAGGGGAATGACAGGATCCGGCATAGTTCTTCCTTGGGCTATCAGAATTATGTACTGACTTTAAAATTGCAGCACAGGTATCTGACAATCCGCAACAAAAATTAAGTTGATTTGCAAGTCCGGATCGGCACGTCAGGGCTCAAATCACACCGTCGCACCTTTCAGGCGGATCGCTGTACCCAGTGATCCGGCACAAACTCCAACAATGATGGCGATTACAAGTTCCGTCGCTTCAACATTGCTGAAACGCCAGCCCGCGAAAATCAATGTCTCGATTACGCCTATGACACCGCCCATCAACGCCCCCAACCACAGCCTGCGCGTCATCATGCCCAACGCCAACCCCAGAATGCCCGGCAGGCTGAGGACGTTTCCGCCAATTGTTCCTAGAATATCCAGCATACTCGCCCCGCTTCAGTCGCTTGTGTTGTCCAGAAAGGCCCGAATATCATCGCCTGCCGCTGCATGTTTCTCTGGTGGCATCACAGATTGCGCGCTCAGGGTTTCGGTTACTTTCTGATATTCCTCCAGGTAGCCCGGCGGGAGGTTGTGTGCGATACCCTGATGGCAGTCGATACAGGTCATGCCGTTGTCAATCGCGCGCTGATGTTCCGAGGCGGCGCGAGCTTCCTGAATGGTGAAATCCATATAGTCGAAGTTGTGACAGTTCCGGCATTCACGGCTGTCCGATGCTTTCATCTTTTTCCAGACCGCTGCGGCCATGCTGAGGCGGTGCGCTTCGTATTTCTCGGTTGTCGAAATGGTACCGACAAGTTCGTGATAGACGTCCTTGACCGCCATAACCTTGGCCTTGATCTTGTGGTTCCATTCATGTGGAACATGACAGTCCGAGCAAATGGCCCGCACGCCTGAGTGGTTGTTGTAGTGAATGGTTTCCCGATACTCGCCCAGATTGGTCTCCATCGAATGGCAGGACGTGCAGAATTCTTCCGTATTGGTCAGTTCAAGCGTCCAGTGAAACCCACCCCAGAACAAGATGCCTGCTAGAAACCCCGCAATCAGGGTAAAACCGACGCTTAGAACCGGGATCGGGCTCCAGAACCAGTCCCACAGGCGGCGTATGCGACCTCGTGTGTCTTGGGAGTCTGCCATGTTGCGTGCTCCTTGTTTGATCCGCGTCGGTTATTCGCCGTGGGACGGCACAAAAGTGTTTTCGACCAATACGTCTGTATCGGCCTGGGGCACGTGGCATTGGTTACAGAAATACCGTGTGCCTGCGATGTGATCCAACTCGGTCCCGTCGCGATCCAGGTAATGGGTCATCGAAAGCGTTGGTGCGTTGCGTTCACCCGCCTTGGTCCAGTCATGGCAGGACAGGCACTGGTTGGTTCGCAGATCGATCTGATACTGGGTGATCGAATGCGGAATGAGCGGAGGCTGCTGGCGATAGTTCCTGACCATCCGCCCTTCGCGCCCTTCCCATTGCAGGCTCATGTTGACAACGCTCGGCGCGTCCGGGGGCGTCCCGCGCAAGTCCTTGATTTCTTGGCCCAGAGCGATGCTGCCGAATGCGATCAGAAGGGCGGAGGCAAAAACGGCAATCTTGTTCATCTTGCATGATCCTTTTGTGTGCGGAACGGCTGAACCGTCACCTCGTTTAGGCACGCTCGACTTTGCAGGCGCATTTCTTGAAATCGGTCTGTTTGGACAGCGGGCAGGTCGCATCCAGCGTCAGCTTGTTGGTTAGTTGCCCTTCGTCAAACCACGGCATGAATACCAGGCCTTTCGGCATCTTGTTTCGACCTTTGGTCGAAATCCGGCTGGTGACCTCTCCGCGCCGGGTCGCGACCTTGACCTCTTGCCCGTGGCGCAAATCCCGATCTGCAGCATCGTCCGGGTGCATATAGACCACGGCCAGCGGAAAAGACCGATGCAGTTCCGGCACGCGGCGGGTCATCGAACCCGAGTGCCAGTGTTCCAATACACGACCGGTGCAGAACCACAGATTGTACTCATCATCTGGCATTTCGGGCGGAGCCTCATACGGGGCGAAGATGATTTTGGCCTTTTTGTCCGGGAACCCATAAAATTGCAGTTCCGAGCCCTCTTCCACGTAAGGATCATGCCCTTCGCGATAGCGCCATAATGTTTCCTTGCCATCGACCACCGGCCATCGCAGACCACGCTCTTCGTGATAGCGTTCAAACGGCGCAAGATCGTGGCCATGCCCGCGCCCGAAGGCGGCGTATTCTTCGAACAGGCCTTTTTGAACGTAGAAGCCGAAATGGTTGGCATCATCATTCGGGTGGCCATGCTGAATTTCGCTAAGGGGGAACTTGTCGACATTGCCGTTTTCGAAAAGAACCTGGTACAGGGTCTTGCCCGCCATCTCGGGCGCCGTGGCGACAAACTCATCTCCCCAGGCTTCTTCCACGGTGAAGCGTTTGGAAAACTCCATCAACTGCCAAAGGTCTGATTTGGCGTCGCCGGGCGCGTGCACTTGCTGGCGCCACATCTGGGTGCGGCGCTCGGCATTGCCATAGCACCCCTCTTTCTCAACCCACATGGCTGTGGGCAGGATCAGATCAGCCGACATGGCTGTGACAGTGGGGTACGGATCGGAAACAGTGACGAAATTGTCCGGGTTTCGATAGCCTGGCCAGCCTTCTTCGTTCATGTTCGGGGCGGCTTGCATATTGTTGTTGCACTGCACCCAATAGGCGTTCAAGACGCCATCTTTCAGCATTCGGTTCTGCAGCACGGCATGAAAACCAACCTTGTCGGGAATGGTCCCTTCAGGCAGCTTCCAGATCTTTTCCGCTTTGGCACGATGCTCGGGGTTGGTGACGACATAATCTGCTGGCAGACGATGGGCGAAAGTGCCGACCTCGCGCGCTGTCCCGCAGGCCGAGGGCTGCCCGGTCAGGGAAAATGGCGAGTTGCCCGGCTCGGAGATCTTGCCGGTCAGAAGGTGCACATTATACATGAGCGAGTTCACCCAGGAACCACGCGTGTGCTGGTTAAAGCCCATGGTCCACAGGCTCATGACCTTGCGATCCGGATCAGCGTATTGCTGTGCCAATCGCTCAAGCTTGTCCGCAGGTACACCTGATATTTCTGCTGTGTATTCAAGCGTGTATGGCTTAACGGATTCAGCGTACTCGGTGAAGCTAATGGGCGTCAGCTCGCCCGAATTCGGGTTTGCAGCCGCCAATTGCAAGGGGTCCTCATCCCGCAGCCCATAACCGATATCCGTGGCGGTTTTGGTTATGTTGACATGTTTTGAGAGGAACTCCTCGTTCACAGCCCCGGTCTGGATAATGTGATTGGCGATGTAGTTGAGGATGGCCAAGTCAGTCTGCGGGGTGAAGACCATGCCATTGTCTGCCAATTCGAACGAACGGTGCTCGAATGTGGACAGCACATGTACTTCGCAACCTTCCTTGGTCAGTCGCGTGTCCGTCAGGCGAGACCAGAGGATGGGGTGCATTTCGGCCATGTTCGAGCCCCACAGAACAAAGGTGTCTGCAGCCTCAAGATCATCATAGCAGCCCATCGGCTCGTCCACGCCAAAGGAGCGCATGAACCCCATTACGGCCGAAGCCATGCAGTGTCGCGCGTTTGGATCAATATTGTTCGACCTGAACCCCGCTTTCATAAGCTTGGACGCTGCATAGCCTTCCCATACGGTCCATTGCCCGGACCCGAACATGCCAACACCTTCGGGACCTTTGGTTCGGAGGGTTTCTTTCCATTTTTCGGCCATGATGTCGAAAGCCTGATCCCATGAGATCGGTTGGAAATCACCGTCTTTGGCGTATTCGCCGTCTCTCATGCGCAGCAAAGGCTGAGTCAGGCGGTCTTTGCCATACATGATCTTCGACAGGAAATAGCCCTTGACGCAGTTAAGCCCGCGATTGACCTCGGCCTGCGGGTCCCCTTGCGTGGCCACCACTCGCCCTTCTTTGGTGCCAACCAAAACCGTACAGCCGGTGCCGCAAAACCGACAGGGCGCCTTATCCCATTTGATATCAGGAACGCCGAACTGAGCGTCAGCAGGCCCGGCACCAAGCGATAGGCCTGCGGTTGACGCCGTTGCCGCCGCTGCAGTGGCTTTCAGAAAGGTCCGGCGCGAGTCAGAGAGGGTCATGGCATGGGTCTCCGGCGATTGGGTTGGGCTATTCGGTTGAATTCAGAGGCGATGCTTCGGGGTCTTCGAAATGGTGATACGTGAGGGCCAGCGCGACGACGCCCGGGATATGGTGCAAATCCATGATGGTTTCCGAGGCCAGCCGATCCTCGGTGTCTTCGACGACAACGACAAAGCGACCATCCTCAGCCTCGGCATGCACTTCCACACCCGGTGTGGTGTCCATGGCCTGGCGCGCAACGCTGCTGCGTTCAGGTGCGACATGGACCAGGCAGCCACAGATATTCATGACAAAACCTCTTGCGCGACAGCAGATTGTTGTTCGAAAGATACAGCACCCACTGGGCATACGGACGCGCACGCGCCGCAACCTGTGCAGCGGTCCAAATCAATCTCTGGCTGTGCGCGACCCCCCAGTTGCAGTTTGAAACGAATGGCGCTTTGGTCACAGCTGTCCTGACACGACCTGCAGCTGATGCCCGTCATTGAGAGGCAATGGTCATGGATGAGTGCACGCCAGGGCCATAGCGAAACATGCTCGGCTGAAAGGGCACCGGTTTGGCAGCTTTCGGCACAGCGGCCACAAAAGGTGCAAGCGCCAAGGTCAAAGTCGACTTTCGGAAAACCATCAGCGCCAGCTCTCAAAATACCTTCCGGGCAGACTGGAACACAATCTCCGCATTGGTTGCACAGATCATCAAATCGGGCCTCAACCCAACCCGGTGGACGAATCGCATCTTCGTCCCTTCTCAGCGCTCTTGCACTTAGCAATGCGCGTCTTGTGGTCTGTTGACTCATTCGCTGCGACCTCAGATTCACAAATTCACTATAACGAATTTTACAATTTAAAACATCTTTTTATCTCGAATTGATACTCTTTTCAGAGCTAGCGATTGTGCCGCGTTGAGATCTAAGATGCGAAGAGCCTTGAAGCCGAACGCAAGCGGGCTGGTTTACTTGGTCCCAGCCTTATCGGGGAATAGACCCGCGAGGCCATCGGCGCTGGCTTCACAGACACCGCGCTCGGTGATCAGACCGGTCACAAGCCGGTTAGGTGTTACGTCAAAGGCTGGGTTACCGCCCAGTGTTCCTTTGGGCGTTACGCGCACATCGCCAATCTCGTCCCCTTCGGTCATGCCCAGAACGTGGCTTACTTCCAACTCGGCGCGTTCTTCGATGGGGATGTCTGCAACCCCGTCGCTGAGCGTCCAGTCGATGGTGGGTGACGGCAGCGCCACATAGAAGGGCACTCCGTTGTCATGCGCGGCGAGCGCCTTGAGGTAGGTGCCGATCTTGTTGCAGACGTCACCACGCGCGGTGGTGCGGTCGGTGCCGGTAATGACCAAATCAACCATCCCGCGCTGCATCAGATGCCCACCCGCGTTGTCGACGATATAGGTATGGCTGATCCCCTGCTCGCCCAATTCCCATGAGGTCAGCGCCCCCTGATTGCGGGGGCGGGTTTCATCGACCCAAACGTGGATCGGAATGCCAGCGGCCTGCGCGTGATACATCGGGCTGGTCGCTGTGCCCCAATCCACTGTTGCCAACCAACCCGCGTTGCAATGGGTTAAAAGACGAACCGGTTCGCCGTCTTTCTTTCGTGCCGCAATGTCCTTGATCAGCGCCAAACCGTTTTCACCGATGCGGCGGTTGATCTCGATATCTTCTTCAAAGACCTCAAGCGCCAGAGCCCAGGCCGCATCCGCACGCTGCTCTGTCGGTAATGGCAACAAAACCTCGCGGCACCGATCCAGAGCCCAGCGCAGGTTCACTGCGGTTGGGCGTGTGGCATACAGCACAGCGCTTGAGTGTTCGAAGTTCTGATCCGAGGGGTCGCGCTGCATGGCTTCGGCGATCCCATAGGCGGCCGTGGCGCCAATCAAAGGTGCGCCGCGTACCCACATGTCGCGGATCGCGACTTCGAAATCTTCCAGCGAGGACAAGGTGACGATCTTGAACGCATGGGGCAACCAGCGCTGATCGATGATCCGCACCTCTCCGCTGCCCGCATCGCGCCAGATCGACCGGTAGTGAACTCCATCAACCTTCATCAAACGTCCTCCGTGAAAAATCGAACCGTATGGTGTAAATCGCCTGCGATCAGTTTGAAGTTCTGTGCCGTTCCGTCAAGGAGATCATATGAAGACCTGGCCAATCAAAGCACCGAGACCAGCGCCACCAGTGCAACCACGCCCAAGCAAAACGCCATCGCAAAGTTGATCGCGCGATGCGTTTTTTCACTCAGATCAAGACTGCCCAGCTTTGCGCCCATCCCCAGCCAAATCAAATGCACCGGCACCCAGATCATGTTGAACAGAATGAGTTTCAGGATGACCTCCCACAGCGGTGCTTCGGGCAGGAAGGCAAAGCCGGAAAACAGCGCAGTGCTGACCACATAAGCCTTAGGATTGATGAATTGCAGCATCAGGCCATTCCTGAACCCAAGCGGGGCCGCAGCGGGCGAAAAGCCAACCTTTGATCCCGCGCTGGCGATGCGCCAGGCCAGAAACAGCAGATATCCAACCGAGGCAAACAGCAGCACCGTTCTCAGCAAAGGCACGGCCAGAGCGGCAGCGGCGACGCCTGAAATCACCAGCATCATGTTGATGAATCCGCCCACCATCAGACCGGCCATAAAGGCCAGGCCTGCCCGGAAGCCAAAGGCCGACCCGATACCGGCAGTTGTCAGAACCCCCGGCCCCGGCGTTATCAGCAGGAAGAAAACCGCAACAACAAACTCAAGCACCTGTCAGACCGACCCTTTACAGATCTTGGCATTCCGGTACGGCAGTCAGGACCGAACCATCTTTGAGATGCCGCAACAGGTTATCGACAGTCAGATCACCCATTGCGGCCCGTGTTTCAACTGTGGCGCTACCGGCGTGGGGCAGAAGAACGACGTTGGGGAGGTCCCGCAGGGCCTGGGGCACGCGCGGTTCCTCTGCAAACACATCCAGACCGGCCCAACCCAGCTCTCCGTTTTGAAGCGCGTTGATCAAGGCGGCCTCGTCTACGACCGAGCCCCGGCTGACATTGATCAGCGTTCCGTCAGGCCCCAGTGCGCGCAGAACCTCGGCATTGACCAGCTTGTTTGTCGAAGGCCCGCCAGGTGTGATGCAGATCAGCACGTCCACATGATCGGCCATGTCGCGCAAAGAGTCGAAATACCGGTAGGGCACATCCTTTTTGCTGCGCGTGTGGTAAGAGATTTCTGGCGCCCAGGGCTCCAGCTTGTCAACGATGGCCTGACCGATGCGGCCAAGACCCAGAATGCCTATCTTTCGTCCGTCAGCCGACCGGGTCAAAGGGGCGTTGCCCTCGGTTTCCCAGCGACCAGACCGGACATAAGCATCGTCGCGCAACAGTTCTCGGTAACAGGACAAGAGCAACAGAACCGCCGTTGTTGCAACCTCTTGGTTCAAGACATTGGGCGTGTGCGTCACCATGATCCCACGCCGAGCGGCGGTCTGCGCGTCAACCGCATCATAGCCAACCCCATAGACGCTAATCATCTTGAGATTGCTCAGTGAATCCATCAGATCCTGCGGCACCCCGTCATGGCCGTTTGTGATGACATGCGTGATATCTTCGGCGTTGAAATCGGTTGTCTGGTGGATATCAAACTCCGCCATCAAACGCTCACGCATGCGTTCGGTGATGCCGCCGATCTGCAACAGATCAGTCATCTTGGCCTACCTTCTGCTTTTGCGTGCCCAGCCCGTCGATCCTCAGCTCCATCACATCGCCTTTTTTTAGAAAGACCGGTTCGGGCTTGATCCCCATGCCAACACCGGGTGGTGTGCCTGTCGAGATCACATCACCGGGGTGCAGGGTGAAAAGCTGGCTCAGATGTTCGATGATTTCCGCCACTGTAAAGATCATCGTGGCGGTGTTTCCGGTCTGCATGCGCCGACCGTTCACATCCAGTGACATGCCCAGGTTCTGAGGGTCCGGCACCTCATCGCAGGTCACCAGCCAAGGTCCGGTGGGACCAAAGGTGTCGCAGGATTTACCCTTGGTCCACTGACCGGTCAGTTGGGTCTGAAAGTGCCGCTCGGACACATCGTTCACGATGCAGTACCCGGCGACATAGTTCAACGCGTCCGCTTTCGCGACATATTTGGCGGTCTTTCCGATCACCACGCCCAGTTCCACTTCCCAATCCGTATGGGTCGACCCGCGCGGCATCACCACATCATCATTGGGGCCCACGATGGCCGAGTTTGCCTTGAAGAACAGGATGGGGTGTTTTGGAATGTCAGCTCCGGTCTCGGCCGCATGATCCGAATAGTTCAGACCAATGCAAAGGAATTTCCCGATATTGCCAACACATGCCCCGATCCGGGGGTCGCCTTCGACAACAGGCAGGCTTTCGGGATCCAGCGCGCGCAATTGACCCAGTGTCTGATCGTCCAGCATGGCCCCGGTGATATCGGACACATGGGCCGACAAATCACGCAGCTGTCCAGCCGCATCCACCAAAGCGGGCTTTTCTGATCCTTCAGCCCCGTAACGTACAAGTTTCATGTCTGTCCCCCCTTCAGTGATTGTCGCGCGGCATGAATTTGCGCGCGATATCGCTGTATTTATCCGCCCCTTTCAGGGTCATCCCGCGATCCAACCGACCGACTTTTTCGCGGAAAATCTCCTGCCAGGGCGATTGGTTGGGTGGCATGGCATAGCCGCCAGCAGCCTCTAGCGCGCGGGCCCGTTCGTGCAGCTCCTCCAACGGAACCAGCATATCAGCAGTGCCTTTGCCCAGGTCGATCCGCAACTGGTCACCGTTTTGCACCAGCGCCAGGCCACCGCCTTCTGCGGCTTCGGGTGAGGCATTCAGGATCGATGGGCTTCCCGAAGTGCCCGATTGCCGCCCATCGCCAATGCAGGGCAATGCCTCAACCCCCTGTTTCAACAGATACGAAGGCGGGCGCATGTTCACCACTTCGGCAGCACCGGGATAGCCTTTGGGCCCAGCTCCACGCATGATCAGAATACAGTTCGCGTCGATATTCTCGGACGGGTCATCGATGCGGTGATGAAAATCCTCGGGCCCGTCGAACACAACCGCCCTGCCCTCGAACGCATCCGGGTCATCCGGGTTCGACAGATACGCCTTGCGAAACGCGGGCGAAATCACCGAAGTTTTCATGATCGCGCTTTCGAACAGGTTTCCTGACAGGTTGATAAAGCCCGCCTGCTCCTTGACCGGGTTGCTGACCGGCTTGATGACATCCGCATTCAGTGACCGGCGCTTGGTGCAGTTTTGCCCCATCGATTGCCCGTTTGCCGTGATCGCATCCGGGTTTGGCAGCAGCCCGCCTTCGATCAGCTCTCCGATAACAGCCGGAACACCGCCCGCCTGCTGATAATCTTCGCCCAGGTATTTCCCGGCGGGCTGCATGTTGACCAAAAGCGGCACGTCATGGCCGAATTTTTGCCAGTCATCATTGTCCAGCGGCACACCCAGATGCCGGGCAATCGCGTTCAGGTGGATCGGCGCATTCGTCGACCCGCCGATGGCCGAATTGATGACGATTGCATTCTCAAACGCCGCGCGGGTCATGATGTCGCTGGGTCGCAGATCGTCCCAGACCATCTCGACAATGCGTTTTCCGGTCTTATAGCTGATCTGCCCACGTTCGCGGTAAGGCGCTGGAATCGCTGCAGAACCCGGCAACTGCATGCCCAGAGCCTCAGCCAGCGAATTCATCGTGGTGGCCGTACCCATCGTGTTGCAATAGCCCACCGAAGGCGCCGAGGCGGCGGCGATTTCCATGAACTCATTGGTGTCGATCTCTCCGGCGGCCAAGTTCTCGCGCGCCTTCCAGATGACGGTGCCGGAACCGGCCCGCTCGCCTTTCCACCAGCCATTCAGCATCGGCCCCACAGACAAGGCAATCGCAGGGATGTTCACCGTCGCGGCAGCCATCAGCAGCGCGGGCGTAGTCTTGTCACATCCGATATTCAGCACGACCCCGTCCAGCGGATAACCAAACAGGCTTTCGACCAAAGACAGATAGGCCAGATTGCGGTCAAGCGAGGCGGTAGGCCGTTTGCCGGTTTCCTGGATCGGATGCACCGGGATTTCGATACATGTCCCTCCGGCAGCAATGATCCCGTCGCGCACCCGTTTGGACAGCTCGATATGATGCCGGTTACAGGGGCTCAGATCACTGCCGGTCTGAGCGATGCCGATGATCGGCTTGCCCGATTGCAGCTCTTCCCGCGTCAGCCCGTAGTTGAGGTATCTTTCAAGATACAAAGCGGTCATTTCCAGGTTGTCGGAATTCATGAACCACTTGCGCGACCGCAGATCGTCTTTGGATATTTTTGTCATTGGCCTGACCAGCCCCCGTCAATGATATGTGTGTGTCCTGTGGTGAATGCGCTCTCGTCGCTTGCCAGATAAACGACCAGAGCTGCGATCTCTTCTGCTTTGGCGACACGCCCCATCGGTTGGCGCGCCACAAACTGCGCCAGGGCCTCTTCCCGGCTGCCCAGTTGTTTGCCAAGGGCGTCGACCCGATCGCGCCAGCTTGGGCTGTCGACCGTGCCCGGGCAAATGCAGTTGCACCGAAGGCCCTGTGTTATGAAATCAACGGCCACCGACTTTGTCAGCCCGACAACAGCGGCCTTGGTTGTACCGTAAACAAAACGGTTCGGCGCGCCGATGATAGACCCCAAAGCCGAGGACATATTGATGATCGACCCGCTTCCTCTTTCGAGCATCCCAGGCAGCGCAGCCTTGATCGTGCGCACCATCGAGCGCAGGTTCAGATCCATCGCAAAGTCCCATTCGTCATCCGTCGCATCCAGAATGGTGCCGTGATGAACAAAGCCCGCGCAGTTGAACAGGACATCCGGCTTGGCCAGCGCAACTGCCTCTTGGACGCTATCGTCATCCCTGACATTCATCTCGAAAATTTCGATATTTTCGAGATTCTCATCGCGAATCGAAGATAGGCTTTGCGTGTCTATATCCGTCGCAAAGACCATCGCGCCCTCGCGCGCCATGGCTATTACACTGGCCCGACCGATCCCCTGAGCGGCAGCTGAAACCAGCACTCGCTTTCCCTTAAGTCGTTCTGACATAAAAACTTTTCGACCTCATATCTAGCAACCGAATCGGTGATGCTTGTTCCCCTGGCCACCTGAAATACAAAGAAACCTATGCAGGTTTAAAACGATTTCTGGCATGTAGGCCTCAGGCCGTTAGCGTAAGTCAGAGATGCGGGTTTGACCATAACCCTGCGCGGTGCAGTTTGAGGAGAACAGAAAAACATGAGCGAAAAACCGAACGTGGCGTTGTTGGGAACCGGTCTTATGGGTGGCCCGATGGCACGAAATCTCTTGGCGGCAGGCTTCCCGTTGACGGTCTGGAACCGCAGCCTTGAAAAAGCCCAACCTTTGGCCTCGGACGGAGCGAAGGTGGCCGACAGCGCGGCGCTTGCGGTAAAGGATGCCGATATCATCATCACCATGCTGTCCGATGGCTCCGCCACCGCTGCGCTGCTGGACGATGCGTCTTTTTGTGAACAGCTGAAACCTGGAACAATCTGGATCGACATGTCCAGCGCCAAGCCAGAACATGCCCGCGCCCAATCGGCCCAGTTGGCAGCGCTTGGAGTGTCGCATTTGGATGCACCGGTCTCCGGCGGCACCAAAGGGGCTGAAGCAGCGACACTTGCAATCATGGTCGGCGGAGAAGCCGAGGTGATGGATCAGGTCAAACCGGTCCTGTCCGCGATGGGACGCCCGGTTCACGTAGGCTCCAGCGGCGCCGGACAATTGTGCAAACTGGCCAATCAAACCATCGTCGCCGTGACCATTTCCGCCGTAGCCGAAGCAACGCTGCTGGCCCAGCAAGGCGGCGCGGACCCGGCAGCCCTGCGCAAAGCTCTGACTGGCGGATTTGCCGATAGCGTCATTTTGCAACAGCATGGCGAACGCATGTCCGAAGGCAATTTCGAACCGGGTGGCTTGTCGAAATTTCAGGTTAAGGACCTGGACAACACGTTGGAAGAAGCTCGCAGTTTGGGGTTGGAACTGCCCAGCACGCAAAGCGTACGCGACCGGTTCGCCTATCTGATCGAAGACATGGGCGGGGCCGATTGGGATCATTCGGCCTTGTATCTGGAACTTAAAAAACGGAACGGCATGTCATGACACAGATCCTTGTCATCGGCGGCGGTGGAATGCTCGGCCAGAAATTGGCGCAGCGTCTTTCAACCGAAAACCCCTTTGGGCCCGACGCGCGGGTTACGCTTTTTGATCTTGGTTTCCCGTCGCCCAGCGCAGCTGGTGAACAGATCGTCGGCGATATTGCTGCTCCGACTGCGGCCAAGGCCCTGGCTGCTCGGCGGCCCGATCTGATTTTCCACTTGGCCGCGATCGTTTCAGGTCAGGCCGAGGCCGACTTTGCCTTGGGCTGGGATGTGAATCTGATGGCAAGTTGGGCGCTGCTGAATGCGCTGAAAGATGAACATGACGCCTCAGAGGGGCAATACCGCCCCCGGTTTGTTTTCGCATCCTCGATTGCCGTATTCGGAGCCCCCTTTCCCGAGAAGATCGACGACGAATTTCTGTCGGCCCCTTTGACCAGCTACGGAGCGCAGAAGGCCGCGTCGGAACTGATGGTTTCGGACTTTAGCCGCAAGGGGTACATCGATGGTCTGTCGCTGCGCTTGCCAACGATATGTGTCCGCCCGGGCAAGGCCAATGCTGCAGCGTCCTCGTTTTTCTCGGGGATCATCCGAGAACCTTTGAATGGGGTCGAGGCTGTCCTACCCGTGGCCGACACCGTACGACATTGGCACGCAAGCCCCCGCGCTGCAGCCGGTTTTCTGACACATGCTGCACAGTTGGACACAGCGCGTTTGAAAGGTCGGCGGGCATTAAACATGCCCGGCGTCAGCTGCACAGTTGCAGAACAAATCGAAGCGCTGCGAAAAGCGGCCGGTGCAAACACGGCCAATCTGATCAAGTACAGACCGGATCCCACAATCGACAGCATTGTCCAAGGCTGGCCACGAAACTTCGACACAAAACGCGCATTGACGCTGGGTTTCAAAGCAGAAACCAGTTTCGACGACATCATCCAAGCCTATCTCGAGGATGACTTTGGCCGTTAGTCTCCCATCGTCTTTCCCGTGAGATGGCGCTTCAGGTGGTCGTGGATCTTGTCCCGCGTCAACTGCTCATCCCCTGACAAAGCAGCCTTCAGAATATCGGCATGATGCCTGATGTTCTGAGAGATATGTCCGAAATTTCGATCAGCCACCATCAGTTGCTGCCTGAATTGCGCGTAGATCCGGCCATGCATCTGCTTGAGAGTGTCCGATCCACAGGCGGATATGAGCGTCTCGTGAAATTCCTTTTCCGACGTAAACCAAATCTCGACCAGATCACTTGGATCTTCGGCAGCATGAATGCGCTTTTCGATATGGCTAAGCTTATGATGGGCAGCCGTTAGCCTTGCCTCCCAATCCACTCCGCCATTGCGAATTGACATCGCTGTGCCCTCGGCTTCCAGCAAAATCCGAATATGGGTCAGCTCGATAAGCTTCTTGGGCGAGCGTTTGGGAACACGGAAACCCCGTTGCTCTTGAAAGTCGACAAGGCCAACCGTCGACAATCGAAACAGAACTTCGCGAACGGTACTGGCCGAGCAATTGTATTCCTTTCGCAATTCCTCAGCTCGAACCTTGGCTCCATGCTCGAATCCCCGAGAGATCAGACGCCTTCTAAGGCTTTGATAAATATCGACGTCTTCACTCATTTAGGAACGCACCTCTGCGTTTGGGCTTGAACCCGTCCTAAACGTATTTTTGATTTTTGGCAATAATCTCGAAATTATTAAAAATCTCAAATTCTTCTTGTTGCATCCGCTACTTCGGCTTAACGTCAAACTGCGTAACGGCAAGGGAGGCAGCAAGATCTCCTTTCCCAAGGAACGCTCAACGTCTGGGAGGACAATATGAAAATAGTCAAAACAGCTGCCGTGGCGGCCCTAGCTACAACAATGGCAGCCGGTTTCGCGGTGGCGGAGACCACCAAGCTTAGAATTCAAACGCATTTCTCGCCTGAAACGCTGTCCGGACAGATGGCTGCCAAATACGTGGAAGACATCCAAGAGATGTCGAATGGCGAAATCGAAGTTGAAATGTTCTATTCGTCATCAGTGGTCAAATCGGTGGAAACCTTTGACGCTGCAGCAACCGGTATTCTGGACTGCGACATGACGGGTGGTGGCTATCAAACCGGTAAAAACCCTGCATTCCAGTTCGCGGGCGACCTGCTCGGCGGCTACCAGAACCCCTATCAGCAAATGGCCTGGCTGCTGCATGGTGGTGGTAGAGACGCGGTAAACGACCTTTACAATGGCTATGACATGGAGTTCATCGGGTGGTGGATTCCGGGGCCGGAATCGCTGTCTTCCACCAAACCGATTGCCAAGGTCGAAGACTTCAAGGATTGGAAATTCCGCTCACCTCCGGGTCTGGCCACCAAGGTTTTTGCCGAGCTTGGCGCATCACCCATCGTGATGGACTTTAACGAGATCTTCACCGCGCTGGAAACTGGCATTATCGACGGTGCGGATGCTGCAAACCTGACCAACAATGTGGGCTTGGGTCTTTATGAGATCGCTGGGCACACCAACTATCCTGGCTTCCACTCGATGCCGGCAGACCATCTGGCATGCCGCAAAGACGTGTGGGACGCGATGCCTGCGCACCACAAGAAGATCATGGAAGTCGCCATGGACAGCCTGGCACTGCACAACGCTACAATCAACGAAGTGCAGAACGCGCAAACCGCAAAAGACCTGAAGGCGAAAGGCGTACAGCTGTACGAATGGACACCGGAAGATCTGGCCGCTTACCGCGCAGCTGTTCAAGTTGGTTGGACCGAGTTTGCCACGACCCCCGAAGCCCAGGCGCTTTTGGAGAGCCACATCAACTTCCTGCGCGATATGGGCGCGATGCAATAATCAAGCTTCAGCTGATTGTTGGCTGACAACGGATAGGCCGCGCGAACGGCCTGTCCGAACTTGCGCCGGGACCCCGATTTCATGAAAATCACCAGAATAACAAGCCACGTCCTGCAATACGATATGCCGGAAGTTCTTGGCTATTCGCAGCAGTACTACGACAGGCGCACAACCCATCTGGTCGAGGTTCAGACCGACGAGGGGATGACCGGCTGGGGTGAGTGTTTTGGCCCCGGCAATGTGGCCGTTGCCAACAAATCCATCGTCGAGAAAGTTATTCAACCAATGGTCCTTGGCATGGACCCGTTGGACAAGGACGTGATCTGGCACAAGGTGTATAACCTTCTGCGAGACCATGGCCAAAGCGGTATGCCGATCCAGGCCTTGTCTGGCGTGGACATCGCGCTTTGGGACATTGCGGGTAAGGTTTCTGGCTTGCCGCTGCACAAATTGTTGGGCGGTGCGCATCGAAACTCCGTGCCCTGCTATGGCTATGGCATGATGCTGCGGGATGAACCGGTCGATGATCTTGCACGGCGTTTCGAGGACGAAGCCGCGCAAATCAAAGCGATGGGTTTTACCGCCACTAAGATGAAAACCGGGTTCGGTCCAAAACCGGATGTCAAACTCTGCGAAGCCGTTCGGAGAGGCGTGGGTGACGGTTTTCGGTTCATGGTCGACGCGAACCACGCTTACACAACCTCGGACGCATTCTACGTTGGCCGCGCGCTTGAAGAACTGGACGCCTATTGGTTCGAAGAACCCGTCGCGCCCGAAGACATTGACGGCTATCGCGAACTTCGCGCCGGGTTGAAGATCAACATTTCGGGTGGTGAGGCGGTGTTCAACCGCTGGGCCTGGCGACATCTTCTTGAAAACCGGGGCCTAGACATCGCGCAGCCCGAGGTTTGCGCTTTGGGCGGTATCTCGGAATACCTTCGGGTGCTGGCGCTTTGCCACGCGCATTTCACACCTGTGGTCAATCATGTCTGGGGCAGCGCCATCGCCGTTGCGACCAATCTGCATCTTCTGGCGTCCATGCCCGCGCTGCCGGGTGGGTTGCACCCGTGGGAACCGATGCTGGAGTTCGACACGACAGACAACAAGTTCCGGGATGATCTACTGACAGTTCCGCTGGAAATTCAAAAACAGGTCAAGGCCAATAACGGCCGCGTCACGATCCCGACCGGCCCCGGACTGGGGGTCGAGCCAAATCGGGACTTCATCACGCATTACACGATCGACGGATAGGGACGAGGGTTAAACGATGCATAAAAACTCAGGCGGGCTCATAGAGTGGCTCATCCCCCTGGCCTTCGTCGCCACGGCCAGTTGGCTGGTTTGGCACCTGCCAGCCTTTTTGCTGGACTGGCTGCCTTACGAGTCTGAATCACTCAAAAGCCAGGTCACTGAAATCTATCTGCGCAGTGACGTGACACCCGAAATGGCGGGCGTTTTCGGCGGGTTCATCGACATCATCGACCTTGCTGCGCTGATCCTTTTACCCATCCTTGCTGTGATCGGAACCAAGACCGTTCGACCGGCTGCGATGGAGTTTGACGGCCCCACGGCAATGGATCATTTCGCGCTGTTCATCGGGCGTGTCACCATGATGATGATCGCGATCATGACCGTTGTGATGCTGTACGAAGTGTTCATGCGGTACATTCTGGAAAAGCCGACCGAATGGGCCAACGAGATGACCCTTTGGTTTGCCAGTTTCGTATTCCTGATGTCCGGCTATTATGCCATGCAGCAGCGCAGCCATATTCGGATTTTCCTGCTTTATGATGCCGTGCCTCGTTGGCTTCAACGCGTATTCGATACGATCTCGACGGTGCTTATCGTGCTGTTTGCGTTCTTTCTGGTCTACGGCAGCTTCAAGCAGGTTTTCGTCAATAAGCTTTACAAATGGGAGCTTTACGGCTCGGCCTTCAACCCGCCGATACCAGCGACCCTGCAGCCCATGGTGCTGATCGTGATCACACTTGTGGCGATGCAGGCGATTTTGAACCTGATCGCAGATTGGAACAAAGAGCCAGAAATCCACACCGATGAGCCAGACGAAGACGAAATAGAAATGATCAAGAAAGCGGTGGGGCAAGACTGATGGACATTGGAACAATCTCTCTCATCCTGATGGTCGCGCTGATCGCGCTTTTGGCCATCGGTATGCCTCTGGGTCTGGCATCGGCTTCGCTGGCCGTTCTGGTTCTGGTGTTGAAGTTCGAGCCTACCCTGCTTTTGAACCCGTTCTCTTTCGGGGACGGCATTCTCACCGGGCGCCCGGGCACCGGGCCCTTATATATCCTGGCCCAGAAAATATACGGGCTCTTAACGGACTACGTGCTCATATCCGTACCCTTGTTCATCTTCATGGCCTCGCTGCTGGAACGGTCCGGGATCGCCAAGGACATGTATTCCTCGCTGAATGTCTGGTTGTCGCGGACCCGCGGTGGGATTGCCATCGTGACCTCGATCATGGCCGTCATCATGGCCGCCATGTCCGGCATTATTGGGGGTGAAGTGGTCCTGCTGGGCCTGATCGCCCTGCCGCAGATGCTGCGGCTGGGATATAACCAGAACCTCGCGATTGGGGTGATCTGTGCGTCCGGGTCGCTGGGCACCATGATCCCGCCCTCGATTGTACTGATCATCTACGGGCTGATCACGGAAACCTCGATCAAGTCGCTGTTCACCGCGTCGTTCATCCCCGGTTTCATGCTGGCCTCAATGATCATTCTCTACATCATCATTCGCACCCAGCTGAACCCGGACCATGCACCTTTGCCGGAACCGGATCCCAACGACCCTGAACCTGGCGAAAAGCGCAAACTCTTTGCCGCGTTCATGAGCATTGTCGTCGCTGGTTTTTCGACTGTCCTGTTCATCCGCGCCGCCTTTTTCGAGCTTTCGGGCTCGAACGCGGCAAGCCAGGGTGAACCTGCGCGGCTGGGAACGGTAGAATACCTGCCCTGGTTCGCAGGCATCACCATCGTCTCTCTGTTGTTGATCTTTTTCGTCTTCGGGCGTGAACGCGCGAAGATCGGATGGGAGATGGGCAAAGGTCTAGTCGCGCCGCTTGTCGTCATCGGTGTTGTGCTTGGCTCGATCTATGGTGGCATCACCGGGATCACCGAAGCGGCGGGCATGGGCGCCTTTGCCGTTCTGATCATTGCCATTCTCAGGGGCGAAGGATCATTTGAACTGGTTTGGGACAGCCTTATGCGTACACTCAAATCCACTGGTACGATCATCTGGGTCACCATTGGTGCTGCGGCGCTGGCGGGTGCCTATACCATCGCGGGTGGGCCGCAATATGTGGCCGATCTGATTGTTGGACAGGACCTGCCCACGATGTTGGTCATTCTGGTGATGATGCTGATCCTTCTTTTCATGGGGGCCTTCATGGATTGGGTCGGTATTGTACTGCTGATCATTCCGGTGTTCCTGCCCATCGTGCTGCGCCTGCCCATCGAAGAGATCGGGCTTATTGGTCAACTTGACCCAAGCCATGTGGCAATCTGGTTTGGCGTTGTGTTCTGTATGAACATGCAGGTCAGCTTCCTGTCTCCACCCTTTGGCCCTGCGGCGTTCTATCTGAAGTCGGTGGCCCCGCCCCATATCAGCCTTACAGATATCTTCCGTGGCTTCCTGCCCTTTATCGGAATTCAGCTGCTGGCGCTTTCGGTGCTGCTGATTTGGCCCGGTATCATCGCGCTGCTGCTATGAGGCCCTGCCACAGCAGATCGGAGCGGTAACGTGAAGCGGATCCTGGTGGTCGGAGGCGGGTTGATCGGTATGCGCCACGCGCAGGCTGTGATGCACCATCCCGATTGCGCGCTGGTGGGGCTGGCCGATCCCGACCCCACCATCCAGATCGACGCCCCGCGGTTTTCCTGCATGGGTTCCGTCGAAGCAGAGGTCGATGGCGCTATTATTGCCACGCCCACCCATCTGCACGCAGATCATGGGATCGAGGCGGCCCAGCGCGGATGGCATGTGCTGATCGAAAAACCGGTGGCCGGTTCGGTCGGGGACGCTCAGCGACTTCAAGCGGCACTGCAAGGCGCGGGCGTTCAAAGCCTGGTGGGTCATCACCGGCGCTATCACCGCAGCTTGCAACAACTGAGGGGTAAGATCGCCGAAGGGGCAATTGGCCGGGTCATCAATGTCTCATTGCTGTGGGCCATGCGCAAACCCGATAGCTATTTCCAGCAGAACTGGCGCACATCGGATGGCAGCCCCGTGATGATCAACCTTGTGCATGACATAGATGTGCTGCGCTTTGTCATCGGCGAGATTACCCAGATCGCGGCCCTGCGCGGCGCATCTTTGCGCGAATCCGAACGCATCGAAAGCGGCGCCATCGCGTTGGCCTTTGACACGGGGGCCACCGGAACCATCAGCTTCACAGACGCCGCCCCAAGCCCATGGGGGTTTGAGGCCGGAACCGGTGAGAACCCAAATATCGGCACTACCGGGCAAGACATGATGTGGATCACAGGCACCCAAGGTGCCATCAGTTACCCCTCGATGACGCTCTGGCAGGGGCAGGATTGGGGCACGGCTGCGACGCGACAACCGCTGGAAACTCCGATCCAGGATCAGCCCCCTTTGGCGGCGCAACTGGATCACTTTTTGGAAGTGATCGATGGAGCGGCACCGTTGATCGACGTCGCCGATGCTGCGCGCACGCTCGAAATTGCCACGATGATAGAAGAAACGCTCCGCGCGCAACCCGCCGGGGCAGGATATAGCTGACCGCAAGGTCTTGGATGGAAAGGACACCCAATGAGCAAACCATCAATTGGATTTATTGGTCTGGGCCTGATGGGCGGCGCCATGGTCAGCCGCCTTTTGGACAAAGGCTATGCCGTCACCATTCTGGGAAACCGTGACCGCACCCATCTGGATGCTGCGATTGCCAGGGGCGCGACTGAGGCCGCAAATGCCTGCGAACTGGCCAAGGCCAGCGATATCGTCATGCTGTGCATGGGCACCTCGGATCAGGTTGAAGGCCGTATGCGCGGTACGGATGGGGTAATCGCCGGATTGAAAGACGGTGCAATCGTCATCGATTTCGGCACCTCGCTTCCGGGCAGCACGCGCACTCTTGCGGCTGAGGTTGCAGCCGCCGGAGGCAGCTATCTTGACGCTCCGCTTGGCCGCACCCCGGCGCATGCGCTGGACGGCAAGCTGAACATCATGACCTCGGGCAACAAAGCGGCCTATGACAATGCCGAACCGGTATTGAAAGATCTGGGCGAAAACGTCTTTTACCTCGGGGAGGTCGGCTCGGGGCATACAATCAAACTGATCAACAACTTCTTTGGCATGACAGTGGCCAACGCTATGGCCGAAGCTTTGGCGATGGCGGATGTGGCGGGCGTTGACCGCAAACAGCTTCATGAGGTGATGGCTGCAGGCCCGCTGCATTGCGGGATGATGGATTTTGTCGCGGCCTACGGGGTCGAGGGCGACCCGAACCAACTGGCCTTTGCAATCAAGAACGCGGCGAAAGATCTCGGCTATTACGACCGCATGGCCAAAGAGGCCGGCGTTACAAGCGTGATGTCACAGGGCACGTTTTCTGCGCTCAATGATGCGCGTGACAGCGGACAAGCAGACGATATGGTCAGTCAGATGGTGGACTATTATGTCAATCGCTTCAAAAGCTGAGTGATGCCTGTCACGGCCAGTTCAACAGCGGATCTTCCGCGCCTCGGCATTCTGATGATGCTGTTGGCGTGGTTGGCCTTTTCGATTGTCGATCTGGGCGCCAAGTGGCTGGCCGTGGCCGGAATTCCTGCGTTTCAACTGGCCTTCATGCGCTATGCGGGCCACTTCGTGATCTCTCTGGGCGTTGTTGCAAAAGGTGGATTGGGGCTGCGCCGCTTTCAGACCGATCACCCGTGGCAGGTGATCAGCCGCGCGTTACTGTTGGTCTCAGCCACCGTCTTCAATTTTTACGTGCTTCAGTTTCTGTCGCTGGCAATCGTTTCGGCGATCATGTTCTCAAGCCCGGTGATCGTGTGTTTTCTGACCGTTTTTGTGCTGAAAGAGAAGGTCGGGCCTTGGCGCATCGGCGCAATCATACTGGGGTTTCTGGGTGTTCTGATCATCCTGCGCCCCTTCGGCACTGTCTTTCATCCAGCGATGCTGTTGATCGTCTACAATGCCACAGCGCTGGCACTGTATTCCATCATGACGCGCAAGTTGTCAGGTGTCGTCGCCGTTGACACGATGCAGTTTTATCTGGGTTTGACCGGCACAATCGTTCTGCTGCCCTTCGCCCTTTGGTTCTGGGTTCAACCTGATAATATCGGCGGAGTGCTTATTCTGATCGCTTTGGGCGTCTTCGGGTGGGTTGGTCACCAATTGCTGACCAATGCGCATCGGTTCGGCACAGCCAACCAGTTGATGCCGTTCACCTACTCCTACCTGATCTATATGGCGATTTGGGGGTATCTGGTCTTTGGCACTGTTCCGGACGCCCGCACCCTGACCGGTGCTGCCCTGATCATGAGCGCAGGGCTGATCATCTGGAAACGAGAAAAAGCCTAGCAGTTGGTCCACACCAAGGGGCCAAACTCACTTCTGCCGAATGGCAGGCGCAAGATCCTCGGCACCGATCAATTTCAACAATGCAGGCACCGGATCCGTCTGTCTTGCGGCCGTCGCGATCTCATCTGCCAGTGGGTCGTTCAATGCCCTGCCCTGCGCCGTTTCCGAAAGACAAAACGCGATCCAAAACCGCAGCCCGTCCCGAACGGCTTCTGACCCCGTCTCACGCAGGGTCGGCAAGAACCGGTAGGGTAGTTTCTGACTGCCATCCATCGCGATCTGATCGAGGCGGTGTGCCAGCTCTGGATTTTCGAACCGGTGGATCAACGCTTGCGCATAGGCCGGAACCTGATCCTGCAACGCCGCGGGCAGAGTGCTGCCTGCATCCGCCATCAACCGGGTCACCAGAGGGCGCAAGACCAGATCGGCCACCGCTTCATGCACATAGGTCAGGCCCCGCCCGAGCCCACCATAGGCCAAAAGCGAATGCGCGCCGTTCAACATGCGCAGTTTGCGCTTTTCATGCGGTGCAACATCATCGGTCAGTTGCACACCCGGCCAATCCGGGCGCGCACCTGCAAAGTGGTCTTCGATGACCCATTCAGAGAACGCCTCGGTCGGAACGGCCATCGGGTCACCACTGATCGCGCGCACTGCATCGGTGGTGGCCGGGGTGATACGGTCGACCATCGAATTGGGAAAACTCAGGATGTCCCAGTTCAAATCCAACCCGGCAGCCTGTGCAAAATCGTACACCGCTGATTTCAGGACCGCCCCGTTCTCGAACCGGTTGTCGCAGCTCAGCACAGTTACCGGCGATTGTCTTTGCGCCAAACCATGACCCAGGAACCCGATCAGAGTCGAAACCGCCTGCCCTGACAGATCCGACTGGATCGCCGCGTCTTGCAGGTTCAGCTTGCCACTTGCATCCAGATGATACCCCTTTTCGGTCACGGTCGCCGAAATGATATCTGCGGTCTGGATCACCTCAAAAACCGCCGCGCGATCTTCGGGCACAACCAAAACATCGCTTATCACCTCGATGCGCTTTACGCCCTGCCCTTGTACACACAAATCATAGGCAAAGCCCTGCTTGACCAGCCCGTCGCGAATTGTAGATGACCGCAGGCTAACGCCGATCACGTCCCATCCACCGGCCTGCGCCGTATAGTCCAGCAGATGTGCGCGGGCGAAATTTCCAAGCCCAAAGTGAAGAATTGTGCCCATCAGTTTTGCAACCCATATACCTGCCGCGCCAGATCCGTGGTCAGCAGCCCGGCCAGTCTTTCGGCGTCACTTTGCCCAAAATAGCCGCGCGCAACCTGCCGGGCCAAATGATCCGCAACCCCTCGCCGCCACAGATCATGCCGCGCAGGGATCGACAGAAAGGCGCGCGTGTCATCGTTGAACCCGGCCAGATTAAAGTACCCCGCTGTTTCAACCACCTGATCGAAATAGCGCGCGATACCTGTGGGGCTGTCGTGAAACCACCACGGAGGACCGATCCGCAGGCAGGGCCAGTGCCCGGCCATTGGGGCCAGTTCACGGGCATAGGTGGCCTCATCCAAGGTGAACAGGATGATGCGCAAGTCGGGGATGTTCCCGACCCGGTTCAACAGCGCCTCCAACCCGTTCACCCAATCCATTGCGATCGGAATATCCGCGCCCATGTCGCGCCCGAAATCGCGCATCAAATCATGGTTCGTGTTGCGCTTGCTGCCCGCGTGGATTTGCATGGTCAGCCCATCCTCGACCGACATTTGCGCCATTTCAATCAGCATATGCCCGTAAAACCGGCGCGCGTCCTGGGTCGAGCCCTTTTGCGTCTTGAGCCGCTGATAGAGTTCATCGGGTTCATCCAGCCACTCAGTATGCACGCGCTCGATACCATGATCCGTTGCGGTGCACCCCATTTCGATGAAAAACGCACGCCGCTTGCGAAGGGCTTGCAGATATCCGTCGTAGCTTCCCAGATCACAATCTGTGAGCGTTTCAAGCGCCGCAAGGTTCTGCACAAAACCGGGGTCGGCGCCGTCCAGAACTCCATCTGGTCGAAAGGTTGGGATCACCCGCCCGCCCCAATCACTGCGGCGGATTTCGGCGTGGTGAGACAGGTCATCCAACGCGGAATCCGTGGTGGCCAGAACCTCAAGCCCGAACTGGTCAAACAATGCCCTTGGACGAAACGCAGGACGGGCCAGTTGGTCGGAAATCTGGTCATAGATTGCGTCAGCAGACGCCTCGGACAACGCCTCGGAGATCCCCAACGTTTCACGCAGGACATAGCTGATCCAGACCCGCGACGGTGTTCCCAGAAACAGATTCCAATGCCGGGCAAAGGTACGAAACACATCGCGCGGATCGGTGTTACGCCCCTCTGGTCCCACCCCAAGCTCGTGCAGCGGGACACCTTGCGAATACAGCATTCGGAACACGTAGTGATCGGGCACAACCAGCAGCTCGGCCGGGTTTGGAAACGGTGCGTCAGAGGCAAACCACGCCGGGTCGCAATGGCCATGAGGCGAAACAATCGGCATATCCTTGATGCCGAGGTACAGGTTTTCCGCTACCTCCCCCAAATTACCTGTCAATTCAGCCTCCTAAACAGAAATTCTCACCTGCCAGCATAGTTTTTTTGGTTGCATCTTTCATCAACAAAACCCCACATTGAAACCAAGTTTTTGGGGGGCTCTATGAACATCGCATTGATCGGCTTGGGAATGGTCGCCGGCACGCATGTCGCTGCGATAAAAGCGTCCGATCAAGACCTTGCTCTTGCGGGCGTTTTGGGGCGCAATCCCGAACGCAGCGCAGAATTCGCCCGCCGGAATGGCACGCGGGCATTCGGCTCAGTTGAGGATATCGCAAACGACCCTGACATCGATTTCGCCATCGTCGCAACGCCCCCCGATCAGCGCAAAGAATTGGTCGGGATACTGTCCGCTGCCGGAAAACCAATTCTTATGGAAAAACCCGTTGAACGGACACTGAAGACTGCGACAGAAATCGTTGAAACCTGCGAAGTATCAGGCGTTCCGCTGGGCATCGTGTTTCAACATCGCGCCCGCGCTGCCTCGCAAGCGTTGAAGCAGGTGCTGGAGACAGGCGCTTTGGGCACGATTGCCACGGTCGATATCCGTGTCCCGTGGTGGCGGGATCAAAGTTACTATGACGAACCGGGGCGCGGCACCTATGCCCGCGATGGCGGCGGGGTCATGATCTCGCAAGCCATACATACTCTGGATCTTGCGATGTGGCTGCTGGGGCCCATAACAAACCTCCAGGCAATGATGCGGACAACGCCCTTGCATGATCTTGAGGCCGAAGACTGGGCCGGTACCCTGTTTGAGATGGAAAACGGAGCGGTCGGGACGTTGATGGCCACAACTGCTGATTTTCCCGGTGCCGCCGAAACCATCACCATTCAGGGCACACGCGCCAAGGCCCATCTGGGATCGGGCGTTCTCACGGTGACCTCTCTGGATGGCACCGAAACCAAAACCGGCGAAACCGCCTCAACCGGCGGGGGCGCCGACCCTATGGCGTTTACACATGCGTGGCATCAGTCGGTCATCGAGGATTTTGCCGCAGCCATACGCTCTGGCACACCGCCCATGGCCACCGGTCGCAGTGCCCTGCGCACCCATGCGGTGATCGATGCAATGCAATCCGCCAATCAAAGCGGCCAGATAACACGAGTTACCCAATGAGTTTGACCTGCGTCGCCATCGGACTGGACCACCGCCACATCTATGGCATGACCGAAAACATGCGCAAAGTGGGCGTCGATTGCGTCGGCTATTGGACAGAGGGCACGCCGGAAACGCTGCCGGGATATGTGAAACGCTTTCCCGATATCCCTCGCCTCGACACTTTGGAGGACGCTCTGAACAGCGGCGCGGACCTTGCCTTGATCTCTGCGGTTCCGGCGGATCGGGCCAGATTGACGGTGCAGGCCATGCAACACGGCATGGATGTCATGAGCGACAAACCGGGCTGCACCACGCTTGCCCAACTCGACCAGATCAAGACAGCGGTTGCCGACACAGGCCGGATCTGGTCAGTGAATTTTTCCGAACGATTTGAAACACCTGTCAGCACGCGTGCAAGTGAATTGGTTGCTGCAGGGGCTATTGGCAAGGTCGTCCAAACTATCGGCATGGGCCCTCATCGCCTGAACCGCGCGACCCGGCCCGAGTGGTTTTTTCAGCGCGAACGATATGGGGGCATTTTGGCGGATATCGCCTCGCATCAGATCGACCAGTTCCTGCATTACACCGGATCTGACAGCGCCCAGATCACGAATGCATTTGTCGCGAACTATGCCAATCCGGGCGATCCCGGCTTGCAGGATTTTGGTGAGGTCAGTCTGCGCAGTGATCAGGGCACCGGATACATCCGCGTGGATTGGTATACGCCGGATGCTCTGCCCAACTGGGGGGATGGGCGGCTGACGATATTGGGCACCGAAGGCTATGTCGAGCTGCGGAAATACGTCGATGTGGGCGGCGCTGAGGGTACCGACCATCTGATCCTGGTCAATGGAGAGACATGCCAAAAGATCGACGCTTCGGATGCGGGCCTGCCCTATTTCGCGCGTCTGGCCGACGATATCCGCAACCGCACCGAAACGGCGATGACCCAAACCCATTGCTTTACCGTCATGGAACTGGCCTTGCGGGCGCAGGAAATGGCGGAAGCTCGATGATCAACGTCGCAATCCTCGGCGCCGGGATCGGGGCGCAGCATCTGGACGCCTTGGAACGGCTGAGCGACACGTTTCGCGTGAGTGCGGTGGTCGACAAGGACACAGCGCGCATTGAAGAGATCCGAGGAGTTTCAGGTTTTCGGGCCGTGTCCGACATTCAGGACGTCCTTGATGATCCGACCATCGACCTTATCGATATCTGCCTGCCACCGCATCTGCACGTCCCGATCACTCTGGCGGCGCTTGCTGCTGGCAAACACGTCGTCTGCGAGAAACCTCTGGCCACCTCGATGCGCGAGGTGCAGCAGATCATCGACGCCTCGGAAAAGGCGCGCAGGCACGTTTTCCCTGTGTTTCAATACCGTTGGGGGCCGTCCCTCGCGCAGCTGAGACACCTGCAAAGCAGCGGTCTGACAGGCGCCGTTCAGACCGCCGCGCTTGAAACGCACTGGTCCCGGGGGGCCGACTATTATGCCGTACCATGGCGTGGAACATGGGCAGGCGAACGCGGCGGCGCGGTGCTGGGGCACGCGATCCACAACCATGATTTGCTGACCCATATCGCAGGCGAAGTTGCGTCGCTTTCGGCGATGACCACCACGCGCGTGAACCCGATCGAAACCGAGGACTGCGCCACCATTTGCTTTCAGATGGCCTCTGGCGCGTTATGCACCAGCAATATCACCCTGGGGGCCGCCAAGGATGAGACCCGCTTGCGGATCGTTTTTGAACATCTGACAGCCACATCCGGCACAGAACCTTACGCGCCGGGGCAACCGCCCTGGAGCTTTGTCGCCCGGAACCCCGAAGATCAAGCCAAGATTGATGCGGCCTTGGCCAGCTGCGCGCCAGAACCTGTTGGTTTTGAAGGTTTTTTTACCGATCTCGGCAAAGCCCTGCAAACCGAGCCAAACGCGGCGGTCAGCCTTGCCGAAGGCGCGGCCTCAGTTGGTCTGGTCACGGCAATCTATCACGCCGCCCGAACGGGTCAGCGCGTGGACCTGCCCATCAAACCCGACCACCCACTGTATGAAGGATGGCAGCCGTGAAACAATGCTGGCGCTGGTTCGGACCTCAGGACCCCATAGCCCTGGCCGATCTGCATCAAGTCGGGGTTGAAGGTATCGTTACGGCCCTTCATCACATCCCACCGGGTCAGGCCTGGGACAAAGGCTCAATCGCGGAACGGCAATCGCTGCTCGCCACCGCAGGTTATGGTTGGGATGTCGTTGAAAGCTTGCCAGTGTCCGAGGCCATCAAGACGCAATCCGCTGATATGGCTGCGCATATCGACGCCTACAGGTCCAGTCTCAGGGCTCTGGCCGCCTGCGGGATCAAGGTGGTGTGTTACAACTTCATGCCGATCTTGGATTGGACACGGACAGCCCTGCGCGCACCACAACCACATGGTGGTGCGGCCATGTTGTTTGACCTGACCGATTTCGCGGTTTTCGACATCCATATTCTACAGCGCGCGGGTGCGGTCGAAGACTATTCGGATGCGGTACAAGCCACTGCCAAAACACGATTTTCGGCCATGTCGGACACGTCGAAAGCGCAGCTCCAACATAATATCACCGCCGGGCTGCCTGGCGCCAATGATCAATGGAGCGTCGAGGACGTCCGCGCATTGCTGAGCACCTATTCCCACATAGATGCCGACCGGTTGCGCGCCAACCTGATCGATTTCCTGTCTGAGGTCGCACCCCTTGCGCAAGAGCTTGACCTCCGCCTGTGCTGTCACCCTGACGACCCGCCCTTCTCCCTGCTCGGTCTGCCGCGCGTCATGTCAAGCAGCGACGACTATGCCGCGGTGCTTGAGGCGGTTGACCTGTCTGCGAACGGCGCGACGCTGTGCACCGGATCGCTTGGGGTTGCAGCCGATTTCGACGGCCCGGAGTTTGTGCGCAGGCATGGCAACCGCATCCACTTTGTGCATCTGCGCAACACAAAACGCATCGAAGGAGCAGACAGGCAGAAACCGGATTTCTTCGAAGCAGCGCATCTTGAAGGCGATACCGATATGGTCGGCACCATCCGCGCGCTGATGGCCGAGCAGAATCGCCGAATAGCCCAGGGACGTGACAACTGGCAAATTCCTATGCGCCCGGATCATGGGCAAGAACTGCTGGGAGATCTGGGGGGGCATAGCACGCCGGGTTACCCGCTCATTGGCCGGATGCGCGGGCTGGCCGAGCTGCGCGGTGTGATGGCGGCTTTTGCTTGACGACAGCAAGAGCACATCAGCAGCTGTCAGGCGAATTCGAACCGGTCTCGACCGAGTCAGAATAGTTGCCCGTTAGGCAGCGCCAAGTTCGCTCCAATCAGTGCGAACGGCGCTGCCGAAGAACAGATTATGGCTTTAGGCACAGCATGCCGCAGCAGCCTTGGTCGAGCCGCAACAACCCGAGGTCGCCGACGGCACCAAAGCGCTACGTTGCGCTGGCTTACATAGCGCTCGTGCGTCATGAAGTTGGATTACGACGGCGTTTCCATAAGGTTCTGGGGCAGCGATCGTCTTGAGATTCAAACCGATATTGTCGGGGGAAAACTCAACCTGCAGAGAGGCGTGGGAGAGTTCAGGAATGCTCTTAAGGCTTTTCGAAACGATGGCGCTGAATTTCCCAACACTCATATGGCTGTCACCCGCCCCATCCAGAAGCTGAAGCCGAGCTTCGTCCCAAGTTTCAATATTGCCGCCACAGTCGATCCCTTTTGACGAGGAATGGCGAAGCTCGGTTACGTGATAGCCTGCCCCTATTTCGCGACCGTCGGACATGAAAACGAGTTTTGCGTCGGGGTCGCAGGATTTCAGAGCAGACAGCAAGGTAGAGAAGTTCATTTCAGAGCCTTTCATTTCAATGATTCTTGAAATATATTGCACCTTGAGCGCTATCATTTCAAGAGGCTTTGAAATATGGATGAGAATACGGCGGCAACGATGTTTCAGGCGCTGTCCAACGCAGATCGGCTGAAGGTTATCAAAGCTCTGGTGATCGCGGGTCCTGGCGGGATGAATGCCGGGGAAATCGCAGAAGATGTCGGGGCAAGCCCGTCGCGTGCATCCTTTCACCTATCGGCACTGGCCGAAGCGGGATTTGTGCAAAGCGAAAGGCAAAGCCGAAGCATCCGTTACTTTGTTGACTTCGAAGCCATCGGGTCGCTGCTGTCATTCCTGATGAACGACTGTTGTGGCGGCAATGCTCAGCTGAAATCCTGTTGTCGGTGACGGTATGGACCTGAATTGCAGCAGTAAAGGACGAAGCCATCATGCTTTGAGGCAAAGATTCCGCCCAATTCACTTTGACCACAAGAACCGGATATATCCGAGCTGAAGGACCGTGTTTTTTGCTCGCACATGAACAATGTGGAGCAAAAAGAAATGCAACTCAAAGACAAGACCGTAATCATCGCCGGAGCCAGCAGCGGTATCGGCGCGGCCGCCGCCCTTTTGTTTGCCAAGGAAGGGGCAAACCTCGTGCTGGGTGCGCGGCGCGAAAAAGAGCTGATGTCGATAATGGGTCAGATCAATCAAAGCGGAGGGCGCGCAATTTGCCTTGCCGGTGATGTCGGCGACGAAAGCTACGCAAAAATACTGGTCGAAATGGCCGAGAATACTTATGGCGATCTCCACGCGGCTTTGAATAATGCTGGAGCTATGGGAGACGCTGTGCCCATCCCCGACATGAGTTCGGGCAACTGGGATGCGGTTTTGAAAACCAACCTCACCAGCGCCTTCTACGCCGCCAAACACCAGATCCCGGCCATGAAGCGCAGCGGAGGTGGGTCGATCATCTTTACCTCAAGCTTTGTTGGTCACACAGCGGCCTTTCCCGGCATGGGGGCCTATGCAGCCAGCAAATCCGGGCTGATCGGTCTGGCACAGGTCTTGGCGACGGAACATGGATCCGAAGGCATTCGGGTCAATACGCTCCTGCCCGGGGGTACCAAAACCGCGATGGCGGGTGACTGGGACACGAACGAAGAGCTTAAGGGCTTTTACGAGTCAATCCACGCGCTCAAACGCATGGCCGAACCCGAAGAGATTGCCAAAGCCGCATTATTCCTGGCTTCGGACGACTCGAGCTTTGTTACCGGCAGCGCGATGATCGTGGATGGCGGCAATTCGATCAACAAAGTCTGAGTGAGCTTAATGCGCAAGAAACGGGCTGCTTGGCGGTCCGTTTCACTGCATTTCTGAAAGAACCAAAAGGAGATGGACAATGCACGCGGATTTGTTTGCCGAACTGAATGACGCACAACAGCTTCCAGCGGGGGCGTCGTTTTTGCCCGGTTTTGCGCTCCCCTTTGTTGGGGAATTGGCCCACGCCTTGGAACAAATCACCCTACAGGCACCCTTTCGTAAAATGATCACGCCGGGCGGCCATCAAATGTCCGTTGCGATGACCAACTGCGGTGACTTTGGCTGGATCAGCAGCTGGAACGGCTATGAATATCTTGGCCAAGATCCGGTCACGGGACATCCTTGGCCACCTATGCCGGACGTTTTCATGGCGCTGGCGCTCGATGCGGCGGCGAAAGCGGGGTATCCGTTCTTTGCGCCAGACGCCTGTCTGATCAACCGCTACGAGCCGGGCTCGCGGCTTTCCTTGCATCAGGACAAGAACGAGCACGACTTTTCACAGCCCATCGTATCGGTGTCGCTGGGTCTTCCTGCAACATTCGAATTTGGAGGGAAGAAACGTCGAGATCCCGTGCGATTGATCTTTGTCCAGCATGGCGACGTGCTGGTTTGGGGCGGGCCATCGCGGATGTTCTACCACGGGGTACGGACACTTCGCGCAGGTGTGCATCCCGATCTGGGCGCACAACGCATCAACCTTACATTCCGCCGCTCACATTGATCGCAAAAGTCGGAGTTTCTGAGCCGAGTGTTCCGGCGACCATTCAACGATGCTTTTTCAAGGAGGATATCATGCAGAATACAGAACAAATGTGGGACGATGTCCTGAACCGGGTGTCCAATCCCATACCTCATTTCTACTACGCGGTTTCGTCGACCGGCATCTATTGCCGTACAGATTGCCCGTCCCGGCGACCCAAACGCAAAAACGTTCAATTTTTCGAAACTGGGCAAGACGCAGAAGAACACGGGTTTCGTGCTTGCCAAGCGATGCCACCTGCCCCGCAGACGTGACGCCCAGAAAATCCTTGAGCAGCTTAACGGTGGGCCGCTTCCACCTATTCGGATTGTAAAGCTCGGAGCATTTAACATTGACCCATACAGGGTCACTGCACTGAAACATTGTATATCCGGCGCGCCAGGCCATGCGCTTTGGAGGCCGTCCTAAGATAGCGATGCTGTGCGCAGCCTGATTGCAGAAACCGGTTGCGAGCTTGGTCTCATACCGATTGGCGGATGGATCTATCCTGTCACAGCGGTTGTTTCCGGATGGCTCGGTTCTGTTCTGCCAGCCGTCCAAACCGGTGGAAAATGCAAGACTACCGGAATAGGCTGCGCGCGGTGACAATGGAGGAACGCATTCGGTCGGCGGCAGCGTGGGGCGCTACGCTGGCACAGGTTCCGCAAAGGTGCGCTGTGGATGTTCGTGTCACTCATCCACAACCCGAAACTCGCCGGACGGTGCGTCAGTGGGTGGTTCTTCAAACTCGTTCGAAATCAAGCCGCGACGGATGAGTTCTCGAATGGCGGCCGCTCTGGAAGGCAACCTGTTCTCGAAGCGCCAATCATCAATGGCCTTGAGCTCTTCTAGGTCGAGCATCAGTTGCAGTTTTTCCGTGCGCTTTGGTGGTCGATTTTGATCAGACACTGGCATGACCTCAGTAGCTTACGTCAGTTACTCCAAGCATGTATGGCAATGAGCCTGCGTGTCTACAGCAATGTTGGCATGTTGGGCCGGATACCCAGCATCATGAAGCCCCCTATGATGCGCTGGATACATATGTTAAGTATATGTTTTTAATTGATAATTTTTATTTCGCCCTTAGGTATTACTCCGCAAGCACCGAAACGGAGTGAAAATGATACAGCAAGTTTTGAAGTCTGAAGTTCAGGAAGAAACGAACGACACAGGCATCAATAAAAACACCTGGATCGCCAACGCGGTGACGGAAGTATTGGCCGACACCATGGTTCTGATGGTCAAAACGCAAGGGACGCACTGGAACGTTGTAGGCCCGCTTTTCCTGCCGATCCATGAGTTGACAGAGCGTCAGTATCGCGACCTGTTCGAAGCTGCGGATGAATTGGCAGAGCGGGTGCGCGCATTGGGTCAGGTGGCCCCGATCTCGTTCACGGACATGGTTAGCCAAGCCAAGCTGACCGAAGAAGAGACAGTTAAAGACGCAGAGGGCATGATCAAACAACTGGTCGCAGACCACGAAGCGATTGCCCGGAACTTGCGTGAGACTGCCGCAACCGCTGCCCGTTATGGCGATGGAGCGACCGAGGATCTGATGAATGCCAGAATGGCGAAGCATGAAGAAGCGGTCTGGATGCTCAAGGCAATTGTCGCGGCCTGATTGGCGGCTCGCATTGACCAGAACCGAAGTTTGAAAAGAAAGGAATAGACATGACACGTGTTGGTTATGAGAAAAACGCACAGCTGCAACTGGATAGTTGGAACGCCCAAATTGATGCTCTTGAAGCCAAGCTGAAAGTGGCTGAGGCAGAAGCGGCGATTGAGCTCGAGGAACAGCTCAGCAAGCTCTACAAACTAAGGTCTGACGCAGAGGCTCAGCTAAAAGATTTGAAGTCGACCAGTGACGAAGCCTGGGAAGATGTCAAAGAGGGTTACGAGTCTGCGTGGGGCGATATGCAAAGCGCTCTAAAACAGGCAGCCAACCGGTTTGCGTAAATCTTAACGCTGGCGTGGCGAACGAAGCCCGCATTGTGAATTGGACCGGAATGCAAACACCTAAAAAAATAATGAGGTACTTTCGCGGGTTCCTAACCATCCCTGCCGCCATCAGCCTTTCAGGTCTTTTCGTGGCGGGGATTGTCTTCAAGACCGAACAAGCGCTCATGAGCTGGGGATGGTCCACATCCGATTGGCTCAGCGTTTCAAATCAAACCGCGAGCGATGTACTAAGCGCAATCTCGGCAGCGTCCATGTCCGCATTGGTCATGGTCTATTCTATTGTTCTACTGGTCTATACTTTGGCAGCAGGGTCCATAGGCCCCAGGCTTTTGCAGCGCTTTGGCGAAGACCGGGTAAACCAGATCGCCGTTGGCTCACTCGGAGCTACGTTTTTATACAGCTTGCTGATCTTGTGGCTGGTACGGGATGGTACATCCGTAAACCTGGCCGTCGCGATTGGCATAATCTATTCAATCATTTCAGTTCTTTTGCTTTTGCTTTTCGTTCATACCGTATCGACGCGCGTAACCATTGATCAGGAAGCGGCGCGGATTTCGGAAGCTTTGGATCGCCAAGTGAGCACGGCGATCGAAAACAGCGCAGATATTCCGTCTTCAGAGGCAATCCCTAAAGAGGGAGACAAGCGCCAAGTCTCGGCTTCGGGCACTGGGTATGTGAACGCGATCAATACCGAAGGTCTGGTGAGTGCGGCCAAAGAAGCAGGAGCAGTCGTCGTTTTTGATGTGCAACCGGGCGGCTTTATGGTTCCAACGGACACATTGGCCAATGTTTATGGTGATAGTGACGAGAGCCTCAATGATCGGGTGCAAGCGGCAGCTCCGTTGATCCCTGCGCGAGATCCTAACGGCGATATTCGCTTTTCTGTCCATCTGCTCGTGGAAATCGCACTTCGGGCCTTATCGCCGGGCGTCAACGACACGTTCACCGCGATTGTGTGCATCGACCGCCTATCGGCATCCCTGGCCCGCGCGTGGTCGTCCAAGCTCTGCACGGGTGTGTATCGCGATGAAGACGGGACCGTGCGGGTGGTTTACCCGTCCATCACCGCTGCATCGCTGTTTCAAGACTCGATGCCAGCCCTAAGACGCGCTGCCCGGGGCAATGGCCTCGTAACCGCTGCCCTCATTCGAGCGTTGGTGCGTATCGCCGAGGCAGCGCCACGTGAAGATGTACGGGCTGTCATAGATGAACTGGCCGCAGTCAGAGATGAGACGCGACAAAGCGATATGTTAGAGCGCGATATTGATGAGTTTTGTGGCCAAGTCAAAACCGCAATTGAAGGGTTTTAGTAGACCGTCCTCGACATTCCAGCCGAACTTGGCTTGTCGTTCATCTCGGTTGTGGGCCTTGATCTCTTGGCCCGGGACTTGGAACTTATTGCAAACTTAACCGACAAAACTCATTGCATTCGCTAGAGTGTTTTGATCGCGCCCCGCATTCTACGAGAATGCCAAATTAGCTGTGCGGCACTTTTGACAGATGCTGCGGTAATAGGTGCGAACCCGTTGGTTCTGCATCGGATTTTATACCGACAAAACCACAAAGCAAGGACTACACCACACGGCACAAATGTGTGGCCGCTCTTGCTTGGACAACCTGCTTGTGCATTTGACCAGCAATACTTCGAAATCGGATATTGGTTGTGTCGTTACCATTTCGCGGTAAAGCTCTTTTGAAATACCGAACAAGTTTGACAGCGAGGTTCCGAAATTTGGCGATTTTGGATTTTGACAGGTCAGTTTGGGAAAATGCTTTGGGTCTCTCCGCCGGGGATGTTCCACATGTTTTGATCCTTGAGGGGACCTGGTGGCGCGCTCAGGCATGCGAGACTCGACTTGCACGGCTTAACGACGTTCAGGAGCTACCGTTTCCTGATATTTTCACCGGCAGTTTCGGAGAGGCGCGCGTGGCGTATTGCTGTGCATATGGTGCAGCTCGGGCCGTCGAGCCCAGCCAGATTTTTGCGCAACTTGGCACAGCCCTGATCATTCAGATTGGAACCTGCGGAGTAATGACCCCCGGAATTCCAGCGGGCGCTGTGACGGTTCCTCGCAGCGCGGCGGCACGCGATGGTGTCTCTCAGTACTACGGCGCCGGGAACGAAGTCGATTTCGATGCCAAGTGGTGCGCGCGGGCGGAAACGCTGCTGCGCTCGACCGGTTGCACAGCGCTGAACACCTCACACGTCACCTGGCCCAGCCTGTTTGCGCAAAGCGACGAGATCTGTTCCGCTTGGGCAAAAGAAGGTTTGCAAACGGTGGATATGGAAGCCAGCGCCGTGGCCGCCGTTGCCGCGCGATATGGGTGCGCCAGCCTTGCCTTGCTTTGCACGTGGGATTTGCTGGCAGACGGGCGCACCTTCCTGGACCCGCTGCCCGATCACAGTCAGACAGAGCTTGCCCGCGCAAACACTGCTACTTTTGAGGTAGCGCTGCAGCTTGCCTTAGAGATCGCGCAGGAAGCCCCGCAATAGAGAAACACCGCTGGTGCTATTCCGTATCAAGGCGGTTGGTTTTTGCTGACGCCTGTTCAGCCTCGCGCAAAGCGCGACGGCTAATCTTACCAGAAGATGTCATCTTGAATTCGTCGACAAACTCAACCTCGCGAGGCGCTTTGTAACCCGCAAGGCGGGTTTTCACATGTTCTTTCAACGCCTCTGCCAGCGCCTCATCGGCCGTGACATTCGCGCGGGGCTTTACCACTGCTTTGACAATGGACCCGCGGTCGGGGTCAGGTTTGGCGATCACAGCAACCTCGGCTACGCCGGGATGAGAAAGAAGGCATTCTTCGATTTCGGCAGGTCCGATCCGAAAGCCCGAAGACTTAATCAAGTCGTCGGAACGCCCCTTGTACCAGAAATAGCCCTCGGCATCGCGCACAGCGAGGTCATGGGTACGCCAGTAAGCCCCAAGTTTCATCTCCTGGGTCTTTTCCATGTTGTTGAAATAGCCAAGGAACTGGGTCGGTGAACCAAGCGGGGTTACAACTTCGCCGGGCTCGCCATCCGCCACTTCCTGTCCGTCGCCGTCCACAAGCAGGACATGATGGCCAGGATAGGCCCGGCCCATCGACCCCGGCTTGCGCTCATAAAGCGCAGCACAGTTTCCGATCAGATGATTGACCTCGGTCATGCCATAGAACTCGTTACAGACCACTCTCAGCCGGGTTTCTGCCCAGGTGAGGGTCTCTGACGCCAGCGCTTCACCACCGGTGCAGATCACGCGCAGGGCCAGTTCATATTCTTCTCTGGGCGTTGGATGCTGCGCCAGCCGTTTGATCGCTGTCGGGGCCAGAAATGTATGCGTGACTTTATGGCGGGCCATGAATTCATAAGCGTATTTGGCCGTAAACCGTTCTAGTGACGTGGCCACAGGACGCCCGGCCATCCAGGCAGGAAACAGCATATCCAGAAGACCGCCAACCCAGGCCCAATCAGAGGGCGACCAGAAAACGGCATCAGGGTCGTCCATAGAGAGGTTGAAGAACAGGTTGATCGACGGGGTATAGGCAGCAAGAACCCGGTGACCGTGCATGATCCCCTTGGGTTTGCCGGTCGAACCGGAGGTGTACATCAGCAACGCAGGATCATCCGCGCCGCCGAAATCCGGTTCAAACGTATCGGGCACATCGCGCATTGCTTCATCCAGATCAATGTCGTTAGCGCCCGGATCTCGCATGAACACATGGGTCAGATGCGGAAAGGATTCATCGCGCAAAGGCTCCCACGCGGATCGGCTGGTCAGGATCACACCGGCCCGGCAATCATTCAGCGCATGGGCCAATGTATCCGGCCCGTAAAGCTGAGATAACGTCACCGCGATCGCGCCGATTTTGGCAATTGCCATATGTCCAATCGCTGTGTCTGGGTGCTGACCCGTGTGCAACGCTACCGGGTCGCCCTTGCCATACCCAAGGTCGCGTAGCGCGGCAGCGAGGCCCGTAGCGGCCGCGTCGACCTCGGCAAAGCTCATTCTTGAGGTCGTGCCATCGGGGGCTTCGTAGATGATCGCAGTCCGGTCCCGGTCTTTGGGCCCCAGAAAACGGCCAACTGTCACGCGATATATGTTGTAATCCGCCGGCCAGGTGATCTTGTATCCACCATCTTTGGTGGGTGCCAGATGAAGGGCAGCCAACTGCTCCGGATCAAGGGATTCAAGATAGTCGCTCATAGGTCCGGCTCCGGTTCAAGCTGCAGGATGGGCGGGCCTTCCGGGCACGCGCGCAGACGCCCGTGCGCGGCATCGGGCGGTAGGTGCGCACTGCGTAGCACCGTTGCTCCATGTGCGCCCTCAAATTTGGCCACAGCAAAGTCGCCATCCGCGCCCGTGGTCCGCCATTGGATCGCAGCCCGGCCGGACAGTGTGACCCAGCCGTCCGAAGGTGTTCGGCAATCGGGGCAAAGACGAAGAGGTGGGAATTGTGCACCGCCGCATGTTTTGCAATGCGATGCGATGGCTTTGCCCTGCCGCAACCCTTCGATCCACGGTGCAAGCCATCCCTTGGCCAGGGAATATTCAAGTGAAACCTGATGCTTCATGCCTGCCCCCCTGCCCGCAGCACAGTTACGGCGCAGCTTGTGCCGACTCCGCCATGTGTATCGGCCAAAGCGTGGCCAAGCGGACGTTCTGGCTGCAGACCCTTGTGGTATCGGCCTTCAAGCAGCAACGCACAGGTGGCGGCTTGTCCGACCCCGGTTGCCCCAACCGGCGCACCTTGCCCGATCAGACCGCCGGACAGATTGATGGGGCAAGCGCCATCCGCATCAAACCGACCATCCCGCAAAGCGGCAACCGGATCAGCGGACAAGCCGAGCGCCGCAATCGCTTGTAACTCAGCACCTGCATAGGCGTCATAAACCTCTGCAAGGTCAATCGCCGAGGCGCTGATACCCGCCATTTCATAGGCACGCTTCGCCGCGAGTGATTTGGCTTCGAAACGACCCAGAGATTTGCGATGACCCAAGCCGGGCAGATCGGATGCCGCCCCGATGCCGGTGATCGCGGGCGCATGGGTTTGTCGCACGGCAGGTGCTGCTTCGCGCGCGGACAGGATCAGCGCAGCCGCCCCGTCGCTAAGGGGCGAGCAATGCAGGCGTTTGTACGGGGATGCAATCACTGGAGAGGCTTCAAATTCCTCCGCCGTATGCTTTCTAGGAAGATGCGCGCCGGGATTCTCACAGGCGTTGCAACGGTTTTTGGTGGCGACGCGGTCCAGATCGGTCCCTGCGGCACCATATTCGGCCGCAAAGGCCTGCCAGGACAGGGCATAAAGGCCAGTTGCGGTGATACCCGAAAGTCCATCGGTCCAGAAATCGAAAGAATAGCCATAGAGCTCGCGAATGCTGTCACCGTCCAGCGCACTGGCTGAAGGATCTACGCCCAAGACAGCAACCCTCTGCGCCCGTCCAGACAGGATGCGTTCGACACCTACATGAACCGCGTATTGACCTGAACCGCCCCCACCCTCAACCCGCAACGTCTCTGCACCGCAAAGACCAATATCCTGGGCAATCACAGAAGCCGGGTTAAGTTGAAGCGTGAAAAAATCGCTTTCCGAAGAAACAATCAGCGCGTCAATATCGCCGGGCTCCAGCCCGGCCATCCTAAGTGCATCGCTGAACGCCTGCGCAGCCCAATCCCGAAAGCCAGACCCGTCGCGCCGCCGGTTGAAAGGCGTCAATGCTGCACCGATGACCAGTACCAATAGGCGATCCTCCCCGGAGGGAGATTGACTCAGTAAATTTGTTCATACAAGTCTGTAATAGCAAATTGTTGAAAGGGCCGAGCGTTGACGACTCGCAATGTCCATTGGCTTAGCCAGGCCCTGCCGGTATTGGGATGTTTTGGCGGTGGCAGTCTTTACGGCTGGTCCGGCCTTTTGCCCGCTGTTCAAAACGCGTTTGACGTCGGCAACGCCTCCGCATCTATGGTGTTCTCGTTTGCGCTGGTCAGCTTTACGTTTGGTGTTCTGATTGGCCCTGCTCTGTTAGCCAAACTGCCTGCACGTGCATGCCTGCCTGCTATTTCGGGCCTGGCAGCTGCAAGTCTGCTGCTGTCTGCGCGGGCGCAGGCTTTTGAGGTGTTTGTGCTGGGTTATGGCATCGGCTTTGGGTTTGCTGCGGGGGCGCTTTACAATCACGCACTGGGCGTTGCTGCAGCTTCGCGTCTGCCAACGCTCCTTGTTCCCGTCAGCGTCGCCGCGTTCGGATTGGGCGGAGTTGTCTTTGGCCCGATGAGTGTCTGGCTGATCGGGCTTGGCTGGTCGCTCAGCGCGCTATTGCCTGTATTGGTGTGCATGGTTCTAATCGCTGCGGTTTCGTCCGGGACGAAACCCCCATTGGACACCAACGCGATCCGCACAACCGTGCGGTCAGAGGTCATCAAACCAAACCGCGTGATCCTTTTGCTTTGGGCTATCTTCGCCACCGGTTCCTGCGCTGGCCTGATTGTTCTGGGCCTTGCCCCGAAACTGCTGCCTTCCGGCACACATACTGCGGGAATGGCAGTTTTCGGTGTTGCCGCAGGCAATACGCTGGGGCGTCTTTCGGCGGCTGGTGTGGCAACCCGTTTTGGACCGTTGCACGGCTTTGTCGGTGCCGTGCTGCTTTCGGTGGCGGCATTGTCCGCATTACTGGTGCCTGGCGTGTCAGAGATGCTGATGACGGTGCTGATTTTTCTGGTGGCGCTGTCATATGGCCAGATCGCCGCACAAACACCGTTGTTGGTGTCCGCACGTGTTCCAGCCCCGGCGTTTTCGAGCGCGTTTGGCTGGGTTTTTACCGGATGGGGCGTTGCCGGCTTGCTGGGGCCATGGGGCGCGGGATGGCTGTACGACCAGAGCGGTGATATGCGGCTGACCCTTCAGGCCTGCATCGGTTTTTTGTTTCTCAGCCTTCTGCTGATCACACGGCTGCCCGCAACAGATCTAGGCTAGCGATCTGTTGACATAATCAATTTGTTACTACTAATGTGATTGCAACGGTTGGGGGGGAGTTGGCGTGAAGTTCGGTATCCATTCGGGATTGTGGATGAAGGCCTGGACCGACGATCCGGACCCGATCTTCGAAACTGTTGCTCAAATCGGCTATGACATTGTCGAACTCTCGCTGCTTGGCGTCGGGCTTGATCGGGCTGACAAGATCCGGTCAAAGGCCATCGAGTGTGGGTTGACCGTAACATGTTCAACCGGCCTCGGGCCCGATGCGGACCCGACCTCAGAAGATCCTGCCATCCGTGACAACGCGGTAGCTGTTCTGAGCGATGCGATCCGGACAACCGCGCGATTGGGATCCAAAAGCCTCGCCGGCGTGGTCGCCGCACCTTGGGGTGTTTTCGACCCAGCCAACAAACCTGCCCGCGCGTCTCGGTCAGCGGAGACTTTGGCGCGTGTCGCTCCGGTTCTGGAAGCCGAGGGCGTTTACCTTGGGATCGAAGCGCTCAACCGGTTCGAAAGCGACCTGACCTCGACAGCGGCAGAGACCTGCGCAATTGCTCGTGCGACAGGATCGGATCACATCGGTGTGCTGCTCGACAGTTTCCACATGAACATCGAAGAGAAAGACCCACCTGCAGCAATCCGCGCGGCCGGTGATACGCTGGTGCACTATCATGTGTCGGACAATGACCGGGGGCAGCCGGGCTTGGGCCGCTATGATTTCCCCGCTGATGCCAAGGCATTGAAAGATATCGGTTACAAAGGCTGTATCGTGGCCGAGATGTTCGTGATGGCCGGACATGCGTCAAGCCGCGATCTCAACATCTGGCGCGATATCGAGCCCGACCCAACCCGCGCTGCCGTGGAAACGCTGGCCTATCTGAAGAAGGTCTTTGGCGATGTCAGCTGAGCCTTTCTTTCAACTGCTCCAGGCCCGCTATGCCCGTGAAACCGACCATCTCAACACGCTGGACGCTGCCATAGGGGATGGCGATCACGGGACAACCATGCTGCGTGGCCTGACAAAGGCAACGACGGCAGAAGATGGCAAACGCGCAAAAGCCTTCATGCGCGCCTCGGGCGGGGCATCGGGCACTTTGTTCGGTCTGATCTTGCTTGAAATAGAAACGCACCTGGACACAGGTGCACCCCTGAACCTGACACGAGCATGCGACCGTATCTGCGACTTGGGGGACGTGGCACCGGGCGACAAAAGCATGGTCGACGCCCTGTCCCCGGCGCTTGCTGCGCAGCACAGCGGAGTGGCGGCAATGATCTCTGCCGCGACGAAGGGGCGCGACGCAACCGTGGACATGTCAGCCCGTAGGGGCCGCGCGCAATATGTCGAAAATGCAGGGCGCGGGCATATGGATCCCGGCGCTGCCTCGCTGGTGATTTTTCTGGAGACCCTTGCGGAGGTGTCGCCATGAAAAAGCTGTTCAACACCCTGGAGACGATGGTCGATGATATGCTGGACGGCTTTGTCAGCGCATTTCCCCAAGTGCAACGCGGCCAGAGCGATCCCCGCGTGATCATTCGCGGATCTGCGAACCGCAAGAACGCCGATGAGAAAGTCACGTTGTTGATTGGCAACGGCTCGGGACATGAACCGATTGCCATGGGTTTTGTCGGTGCCGGGTTGCTGGACGCCAATATCGTTGGAGATGTTTTTGCAGCACCTTCGGCAGATCTGATCCTTGACGGGATTTCCGAAGTGACCGGCGCGGCGGGCTCGATCCTGCTGATATCGCAGCATTCCGGTGACATGATTAACGGGCGCGCAGCCACGATGATGGCACAGGATTTGGGCGTCCAGACCCTTCCCCTACCAATGTATGACGACATTTCCGCCGCACCGCCAGAGCGCAAACAGGACCGGCGCGGTGCCCCGGGAACGATGTTCATCTACAAGATCCTTGGTGCAGCGGCCGAGGAAGGCCAGTCGCTTGAGGCATTGATGACCCTGGGCGAAGCCGTGCGCGAGCGGCTTGTGACGCTTGCAGCGGCGATCACACCGCCGGTGTCACCCCTGACGGGGAAACCCATGTTCGCACTGCCTGACGACGAAATTTTCCTTGGTATGGGTGTTCACGGTGAACCGGGGGTTGGGCGTGTCAAAACAGGCCCCGTGCGCGATCTGGTCCGGCAGATGGTTGACGCTCTGCTGGCCGACCGCCCCATGCAAAGGGGCGCACAGGTTTGCGTGATCGTCAACGGAATGGGCGGCACCACAATGATGGAGCAGCTGACCGTTTGGGAGGAAACCCGCACCGCGCTGACAGAACACGGCATTCGCGCGATTGCTCCGATGATCGGCAGCTATGTCACAACCCAGGAAATGGGCGGGTTCTCGATTTCCTTCTTGGAACCCACTGAGGAGATGTTGCGGCACTGGCTGGCACCCTCCGACACGCCGTTTTTCCCGCAGATCAAGATGGAGGCCACATGAGCATCTTTGATGGTCCTGTTTATGGTGTTGCCGTTGATCAGGGCAGCGGGCTCGAGGCCGCCCTGCGCAAGGTGCGCGGTTCACAAGCGCGTCCGGATGATTTGCTGGATTTCAAACGTATCACAGTTGAAACGCTCAGCCCGTTTGCCACCACCATGCTGGTTGATGCCTCGCTGGGCCGAGAGCTGTTGCCGTCCTTTGACACAAACTGCATCAGAATGCTGGCCTATGAGGCGGACGTGTACCACATCTCAGACGACGACCGGATGACCAAACTGCCGGACAATCTGAGCGTTGCCGACTATCCGGTTCTGGGTGCCGAGATACTGAAGTTTTTTCTCTACTACGGGCCGAACGATCCGGCGGAGCTGAATCAGCGCAAGCAGGAGCTGGTGGCGCAGATCGGGGCCGCATGTCGCGAACACGGGGTGACATTTCTGTTCGAACCGCTCGTCTATGATCGCGCCATTCCCGACAGCAGCTCTGCCGAATATGCGATTGCCAAACCGGGGCTCGTCGGATCGGCCACCCGTACTTTTGCCGCTCCAGAATTCAATATTGATGTCCTGAAGGTCGAAATTCCCATCAACATCGCCAAAGTCGGCTCCACCATGTCCGAAGCCGAAGCCATGGCAGCCTTCCGCAAAGCCGCTGGGGCGGCGGGCGACATCCCGCTCCTTTACCTCAGCGCCGGGGTCACGTTCGAACAATTCCGTGATGCATTGGCCCTGTCACGCAAAGCGGGGGTCAATGCAAACGGCTTTATGTGCGGGCGAGCAATCTGGAGCGATGCAATAGACATTTTTGGCGCTGAAGGCCCTGCTGCGATGGCCCGATGGATGCAGTCAACCGGCCGCGAACGGCTGGATGCCTTGAAGGATGCGCTGACATGATGGAGGTGGCCAAATACAAGCAGGTTCATCATGAAATTCTGAACCGGCTTCAGACCGGGCAATATGCAATTGGAATGCGTCTGCCCACCGAAAGCGAGCTGTCAAACGCCTTTGGCGTCAGCCGGGTCACCATCCGCAAGGCTTTGGAAATTCTGGTGCGCGACGGCTATCTCACATCGCGCCAGGGCAGCGGATACAACGTCGCGACTTTGTCGCCACCGACCTCGACCTGCCTTGTGTCTTTCACCGACAAGGTTCTGCGCGAAGGCCGCGTGCCCGGGGCACGGCTGCTGCGCCTTGAGGTCCAGGCTAAGACAGTGCCAGCCGCCGTCAACGAGTTCTTCAATGAACCGCTGGTCCTGGTTGAACGGCTACGCACCATCGATGATGTGCCCGGTATGCTGACCCAGACATGGATCCCCAGCCGTTTGGTGCCGCATATCTCAGCCGATCATTTCCCGGAAACCGGGCAGCGCCAATCCATTCTCAGAATTTTGCAGCAAGTGTTCGAACTGGCCTGGACCAGCGCGTGCGAGACGTTGGACAGCCTGCTTGCCGAACCGGAAATTGCCGAACTGCTGAACATACCCGCCGGTACCCCAATTCTGTCGCAGGCTTGCACTGCCTTTGACGCCGACGGGGCGCCGGTTTTCTTTGATCAGGTGTTCCGTCAGGGACCCATCAGTTTTGATCTGGCCGGGGCCGCCCCGCGCCAGACCGCTTAGGAAGGGCGATACTCATGTCGCTGACGATTGGATTAATCAACGCGTCTCTACCAAGCTACTTCCCCGTCAAGCACGGTGTGTTCGAGGCATGCTCTGATTGGCTAAATAAACTTGCCGCCTCCTACGACGCCTCAGTCGTGGTGGCCGAAACAGTTCCGATGAATGGGGTCGAAGCCCGCGGTGCGGTGGATGAATTGCGTGCAAAAGGCGCGGATTTTCTGCTGCTTTTGCACGGTGGTTTCACCATGGGTGACGTAGTGCGGGAAGTGGCGCGGGAAAACCTGCCCATGGGTGTCTGGGCCACGCCCGAACCAACGCTAACCGAGGATATACAGCTTAACAATTTTGTATCGCTGAACATGTCGATGTCGATACTGCGCGGTGTGCGGGACACCCGCCAATTCCCGGTGCAGTGGTATCTGGCCGCGCCCGACGAAGAACACCTGGAACAGCGGATGAGCCAAACCATCCGCGCGCTTACCGCGCGCAAGGCGCTGGACGGTGTTCGGATCGGGGTCGTCGGAGGACTGGCCATGACCTTCTACAATATGGAGGTTTCATCCGACACATTGCTCCGCCAGCTTGGCGTCTGGACCGAGCATGTGGATATCCACCGCATGACCGTCCAGATGGCCGCTCAATCCGATGTGGATGTGGCCGCCGAGCTGTCAGCCATGACCAGAGCCGCAGAGGTGCGCGGCGTTTCTGATGACCAGATGGTCCTGACTGCCCGCGCGGTTCTGGCCTTGCGGCAGATCGCGGTAGAGGGTGGCTATGATGCGTTGACGGTGTCCGACTGGCCCGCCTTGCAGGATCATCCGGGAATGCATCCCGGCGCCGCGTTCAGCTGGCTTGAGGAAAACGACGCACTGCCAATCGCCTCAGAGGGCGACGTCTTGGGGGCCGTCACCCAGCTGGTGGCCAAATCTCTGACCGGTCGCGTGGGCTGTTTGCTGGACATGACCTCACCCGATTTTGACCGCGATCAGATCTTGATGTGGCATGGCGGCGGTGGGCCCCTTTATATGGCGGACAAAGACGTTGCTTGGATCAACCATCCGATGATCGGACGCGGCACCGAGGCCGGGCCAATTCACGGTGCTATCGCGGATTACGAGTTTGCCCATGGCGATTGTACGATCCTGCGCGTCTCGCGCCACGGCACGGCGCGTTTTGTGCTGGAAGGTGCAGTTGCCGAAGGCCCATCCCCGGGCTTTACCGGGTGTCGCGGTTGGATCGGAGATTTTTCTGACGCAAAGGGCGCCTGGTCAGCGCGTGACGTCGTGACAACGGTTATGGAACACGGACTGGAACATCACTTTATCCTTGTTCCCGGTCGCCACCGCGCCGTTTTCGAGGAGTTTGCCCAATGGTGCGGGATGTCCTCGTTGCCGATCATACCGTCCCATGACGGGCTGCCACAAGGAGCTGGCCTGTGACGGCTGTTCACCTCAAAGGGGTCCGCAAGGACTATGGCAATTTCACCGCGATCTCCCATATCGATCTCGACATCGCGTCCGGAGAGCTTGTGGCCCTGTTAGGTCCGTCAGGCTGCGGCAAGACCACAACGCTGCGGATGATTGCCGGGCTGGAAATTCCGACGAGCGGCCAGATTTGCTTTGACGGCAAGGATGTCTCAGAAGTGCCGGTGCAAAACCGCAATGTCGGCATGGTTTTCCAGCGCTATGCGCTGTTCCCTCATATGTCCGTGGAAAAGAACATTCTGTTCGGGCTCAAGGTACGCGGAACCGACAAGGCCGAGGCCGAAGACCGGCTGGAGCAAATTCTCGATGTCGTGCAACTTCAACAATTTCGCCACCGATTTCCCGCGCAGCTATCGGGCGGGCAGATGCAGCGCGTGGCCATCGCGCGTACGTTGATCACCAACCCTTCTGTCCTGATGATGGACGAACCTCTGGCAAATCTCGACACCAAGCTGCGCGGCGAGATGCGACGCTTTATTCGAAACCTGCAGCAGAGGCTGGGAATCACCACAATCTTTGTAACCCACGATCAGATCGAAGCTATGGAACTTGCTGACCGGGTGGCCGTGATCTTCAACGGCAATCTCGCCCAGTTTGACGAGCCCGATACCTTGTACAAACACCCCAAAAGCGTTGAGGTCGCCGATTTCATGGGGGCTACAAACGTCTTTGCGGCACAGATCAACGACAAGACCGCAACGCTGGATTTTGGCGCGTTGACCTTTGACGCGCCGTCGCAGAATGGCACGCGCTCGGTGATGCTACGAAGCGAGGCGATCGACCTGCATCTGGACGAACCAACGGATGCGCAAAACGTCTTTCGGGGCACCATCGCGACCAGAGATTTCTTTGGCGCCAACATCACCTACGGGGTCACCTGCGGCCACGAGACGGTTCAGGTCACAGAACAATCCCGCCGCGTTATCGACGTCGGGCAAGACGTCTGGCTGACCATCCCGCCCGAGCGGATTTGGGTCATTCAGAAAAACGACTAGTGGAAAGAAATCAGAGGAGGAGACCATGAAGAAAACACTTCTTACGTTATCCCTGCTTGGAGGGTTGGTGACGAGTGCGTCTTATGCGCAGGATGTCGGGGCTTTCCGTGATGCCGTGACATCCGGCTCAGCGACCTGGGAGGAGATTCAGGCCCGCGCCAAGGAAGAGGGCGAAATCAACCTCTACTATTGGGGTGGCAGCGATCAGATCAACATCTGGATGGATCGCTTTGCCGCGCCGGGGCTTGAGGCAGAGGGTGTCAAGCTCAACCCTGTTCGCATAACCGGCACCAAGGACGCTGTTGATTTGGTTCTGGCCGAGCTCGGCTCTGGCAAAGGTCTGGGCGAAGGCAGCGTTGACGCGATTTGGGTGAACGGTGAAAACTTTGCCACGCTCAAACGCCAGAACGCTCTGTTTGGCGCTTTTGCCGACAAGCTTCCCAACAGCGCGAACATCGAATGGAATGCCGATGATCCACGTGCATTGCTGAACCTGCGCGACTTTGGTGTCGAAACCAACGCATCCGAGATGCCCTGGTCAGGCCAGCAATATGTGTGCTCGGTCAATACTGCGCGGGTCGCGAAAGAAGACATACCGAGCACGTTTGCGGATCTGAAAGGCTATCTTGAAGCCAATCCCGGCAAGTTCGCCTATGTCAAACCACCCCATTTCATCGGCAACACCTTCGTTCAGGCCGCGATCTATGCCCATAACCCGGACGGCAATGGCGCGGTTCCGTTCCAGAACTCGATTGACGATCTCGGCGCTGCAGAATTGGCGCGGTTGATCACACCGGGCATGGAATACCTGAAAGAGCTGGACGGATTGCTACTGGGCGCGTCAGGAAGCGGTGCAAGATATCCCGAAGACCCGTCGGCCCTGAATGGCTTGTTCCTGAACGGTGAGATTGATTTCTCGTGCCAGTTCGGCCTTTACGGTGTCGCAATCGGTTTGCGGGATGGAACCTACCCTGAAGGGGCGGAGCAGTTCATCTTCCCCAAGGGCAATATGATCAAGAACAAGAACTATCTTGTCATTCCCGCGAACGCGCCGAACCCGGCCGCCGCGCTGGTCATGGCCAACTACATGGCCTCGGTCGAAGCTCAGGCCTCCAAGCTTGAAGTTGCCGGTATGCCACCTGGTATCGATCCGTGGCGTCTGTCCGAAGAGGACGTTGCCAAACTGACCGCGGCCTCACCGGGTTTTGTCGGTATAACTCAGCACGAGTTGGACGCAAACACCGCGCCCGACACCAACGCAACGCTGGTTGATGTTATCGAAGCCACTTGGCTGGAATACATCGAACGGAAAAGCACCGACCCGATCGACGTGATCGTGGAACGCGCCGTTGCAAATCTGAACTAAGAACACCCAAACAGAGCCCCCTTCGCAAGCGGGGGGCTCGAACAAGGATTTGAGAATGGGTGATTCCGCACCAAATGAGTTGGCACGGCTCCGTCGGGAACGGCGGCTGATGCTGTTGCAATTGCTGCCGGTTGTGCTTGTCCTGACGGTGCTGTTTGGCGGCGCCCTTGTGCTTGGCGTGATGCAATCGTTGGGCTTTGCGCCCTGGTTTGGTGTGAACACCTTTCCGGATTTTTCCTATTTCGGCGCACTTTGGAGTCAGGCCTCGTTCTGGCAATCTCTCTGGCTGACGCTTTACTATGCCGTTGCGGCGACCATTCTTTCGCTGATCCTGGGCATTCTGCTGGCGCTTGCGCTGGTGCGAACCTTTCCATCCAAAACGCTGTATAAATACCTCTATAAACTACCGCTGATGATCCCCTACACTGTCGGCATTGCCCTAGCTGTGATCATGTTGGGCAACGGCGGGATGCTGTCGCGGCTGATGGCTTTTGCAGGTCTGATCGACGACCCGGCGCAGTTTCCGCAGATCCTCAAGACGCATATGGGGTGGGGTATTATCGCCGTCTATGTCTGGAAACAGACACCGTTCGTTGCCCTGACCATCTACGCTGTTCTGTTGGGCGTCGGGCGCGAGACGGAAGAGGCCGCAGCGATCCTGGGTGCCAACAAGCGGCAGATCTTCTTCTTGGTGACGCTGCCGCAAATCCTGCCAGGCATCATTTCATCAACGCTCATCATCTTTGCCTTCAACATCGGGGCCTTTGAAGCGCCGTTCATTCTTGGCGGTGGCTTTCCTGACACGTTGCCGGTGGTCGCCTGGCGATACTTCAACGACGCGGATTACACACTGCAGTTGCAGGGGATGGCTACAGTTGTGTCCATCGCCCTGATCGCAGGTGGCATCCTTTATAGCTATCTTGCGATCTACCGGCGCTATGAACGCCGCATCGGGAGGCAGTGATGATGGCGCGTCGGAACGCAAATGCCACTGCGCTTAGCGAACGGCTTTCACCGTTTCAGAAGGTCTATTTATGGTTGGTAGCTGGGTTCATACTGGGCCCGTTCATCCCGCTGATCATCCAAAGCTTTGCGTTCCGCTGGGCCTGGCCTGATCTGCTGCCAAGCACATGGTGGCTGGAGCAACGTGAGAAATCCGTGCTGCCCCTGGCCTGGGATTACGTGATCTCGCCCTATAGCCAGGTGTGGGAAGCTACGCTGAACACCGTCTTCATCGGGTGCGCGGTAACAGTGATCTGTCTGATCATCTGCCTACCCGCAGCCCGCGTTTTGGCACGTGAAAGTTTCCGCGGCAAACCAGCTTTTGAGTTCTTCCTCTCCATGCCTCTTATAGTGCCCGAGGCGGCCATTGGCATCGCGCTGCTGATGATCTTTATCCAGATCGGACTGGCCGGGACCTATACGGGGATCATCATTGTCCACCTGATCCCAACCATCCCTTATATGATCCGCATGCTCACCGCTGTTTATCAGGGGCTGGGCCGTGACTTCGAGGAACAGGCAATGATCTTGGGCGCATCGCGCTGGCAGATCCTGCGCATGGTGACACTGCCCATGCTGTTGCCGGGCGTTGTTGCCGGTGCGCTGTTCACGTTTCTGGTATCTACAAACATCTTCCTTCTGACCTTTTTCATGGGTCAGGGCAAAATCATTACCTTGCCCACACTGCTTTTCTCAAAGATCGCGGGCGGGACGTTGGACGCGTCCGCAGCTGGCATCACCTTGGTTGTGACCGCCCCCGGCATCATTCTTTTGGTCGTGACCGAGCGGTTCATCAAAGAAGAGGCATTTGGCAAAGGCTTCGGCAACTAGAAAGGCAAAGACATGATGACTTTGAATGAGGCCGTAGAACGGTTCACCCCTCTGGACCCCGAGTTGATGAAAACCCGGCTGGACCGACCGGGTGCGATGCCACGCGTTATCATCGACACCGACACCGCCAACGAGATCGACGATCAATACGCCGTGGCCTGGGCGCTGTTGTCGCAAGATCGCCTGAACCTCGAAGGTGTCACAGCCGCACCCTATTCATTCCTGCACCATCGCGATGGTCTTTATGATGCTGTCGCTGCCTTGCAACAGGGAAGTGGGACAGACCATGACAGCAAATTTGTAGGCCCCTTCGCAGGATGGGCGCAGCGATTGCTGGCTGATGGACGCACGGCGGATGACATTGAATTTGTAACGCCGGATGTAGGCGAAGCGCGTTCTTATGATGAAATCCTACGCGTTTTTGACGCCTGTGGTGTCGCCTCCGAAGGCCGAGTGTTCCATGGCTCGACACAGCATTTGCCGTCCTATGACGCGCCGGTGGATTCGGATGCGGCCCAATTCATCATCAAACAGGCACGTAACCGCGAAGACGGGCCGGTCTATGTCCTCGCCATGGGAGCATTGCCAAACATCGGCTCCGCCCTGCTAATGGCGCCGGACATCATCGACAATATCGTTGTGGTCTGGACCTCAGGCTTTCCCAGCTATGCGCCGTTTTGCAATGAACCGTCATTGAACCTCGTGCAAGATCAGCTATCGTCGCGATTGCTGTTCGAGTGTGGCGTGCCGCATGTGTATTTACCAGGCTACCATGTCGGCGCACAGCTGACGATTTCCAAGCCGGAAATGGAGGCTTTTGTCAAAGGTCGCGGAGCAATCGGCGACTACTTATGGCATCTTTACACCAACAACCCCTTGCATGTGAAATACGCGATATCCGAGCCGGACACGAAAACATGGGTGATCTGGGACATCATCAATGTGGCCTGGATGCTCGATGCTGCTTATGTGCCGACCCATCTGACAAACTCGCCACATCTGAACGCCGAACTCTATTGGCAGAATGACCCGTCGCGCCACCTGATGCTCGAGGCCTATGACGTGGCGCGGGATGCGATTTTTGAAGATTTCTACCGCTCCCTCGCGAAAGGCAGATCCGCTTGACATCAGAGAAACGCCTTGGGTGCCTTCTACCCCTAGGGCTCTGAGCTCGGACCAAACCAACTGTCTGACGTCAGCGCCCGACCAACAGATCGGGTTGTGCAATAAAGCTTGCTGTCAGACGAATTCGAACCAGTCTCAGTTTGCCTCGGAAACCGTGACGCTAAACGTAGTCGCGCATCTAAACAAATAGCAGCTTCTCATCAGCGTTGTATTAAGTGATCCTGACTTCGGTTGCGGCTTTATTTCGTGCTAAGGTGAGGCGTTAATCGTTTCAAAGTTGAGTCAATAATTATGATCTCTATGTGCAAATGGCGCCGTCACATCTGGTACCTGTTGGCGATTGGTTTGATCTTGATCGCGCCACTTGCGGCAGAAGCCAACGGGAAGCGCGTAGCGCTTGTAGTTGGCAATTCTGCCTATCAATACGTCCCAAACCTGCGTAACCCAGCCAACGATGCCCAAGATATCTCCAATGCATTGAAGCGAATTGGATTTACGGTCACGCTGCAAAAAGACTTGAACTACACAGATATGAGAATTGCATTGCGCGACTTCACAAAAGCCGCAGCAGATGCAGAAGTCGCATTGGTGTATTTCGCGGGCCACGGCATTGAAATCGAAAACACAAACTATTTGATTCCAGTGAATGCAGCATTGCGTAGCGACCGCGACGTGGAATTCGAAGCCATTCGTCTGGACGCTATTGTAAAATCTATTGCTGGTTCATCCGCTCTGAATATCGTGATCGTTGACGCTTGCCGCAACAACCCCTTTCTCGCAAATATGAAACAGGGCTCGATTACCCGGTCGATCGGGAGCGGATTGGCTGCTGTCGAGCCGGGCGGTGTCGTAGTCGGTTATGCAGCCCGTGGCGGAACACTGGCGCAGGATGGCGACGGCCGAAATAGCCCCTATGCCCAAGCTCTTTTGGAATACATTGAACAACCTGGTCTGGAACTTGGAAAACTGTTTCGCAAAGTTCGCGACCGCGTAATTTCTCTCACTGACGGATACCAGGAACCCTTTGTCTACGGTTCGTTGCCAGGCAAAGACATTTTTTTGGTTCCAAAGATCGAAAAAGTTGCGTTGCCTGCGCCGGATTTACAAGGGTCTGTTGCTCCGGCTTCACAGCCGCCGGTAACACAGGAAAGCGCGCTGGCTGCCGCAAAGAAAGTAAACACAATGAGGGGTTGGGACTTGGTTTCAAGATCCCAGCCCATCGCGTCCGCGACGGCTTATGAAACACTTCAAAGAATGGATGAAATCACACCTGCCTGGATCAAAAACAGCGGGCGTTTGGTTGCGATAGAGGCTGCGCTTTTGCCGGATCTCGCGCAGAAACGGAAGTTGCAACAAAGCCTAAATGACAATGGCTTTGAAGTAGGTGTTCCTGATGGTGTATTTGGGCCGCGGACCCGAGCTGGCATCAGGGCGTTTCAGGCAAACTATGGGTTGGAACAATCTGGATATGCGGATGTCGCAGTTCTTTTCGGCCTAGGGCTCAGGCCCCATGTCGAAAAAGATGAAAGCTTCATAAGCAACCCCGTTGCGGTCCGGCACAGCATACCCGAGCTCGAACAGCTGGGTGAATCCGAAGAAATTACTCAGATCCTCAAGTGCCTTGGGCTTCGAAAAAGCGTCTATGGAACCTTTGGTGGGAGCCTCTACGTTGTGCTGATGTATTCCGGTACGGTCCAGAATGCGCGTAGAGAAGCGCAGCAATGCGGCTTGGATCTGGCCGCAATCACATCTTCCGCAGAGAACGCGTTCGTCGTTCGAATGATCGCAAGTGACCCGGCCTTCTTCGAGGTCGGGTACGACAGCAAAACAAGAACCAGCTACAAGGCAGGACCATATTTTGGGTTCAGAAAAGACCCTAAAGAAGACAGCGCGATTACCGGTTGGCGTTGGTTTAGTGGTGAACCGGTGCGTTACACCAATTGGTTGCCGTCCAAACCAAACAGAAATCACGGCAAAGGCAGCAAAACATACGCCCAATTTCAGTATGAAGCCCGGGGGCGGCGGGACATCGACAATGTTGTCCCGACCATGTGGTTTGATGGCTCGGGCAGGAACGCACGCTCTGTTGTGTTGGAAGGTACATTAGAATGACCGGTTCTGCCCGAATGGCCTTTGCAAAACTACGCGTGTCTGTGAGGCCGCTAAAACAATCGGATCGGCCTGTTCGTTCCAATTGATTTTTGCGATACTGTTTAGTCCTTTTAAATCACGCGTTTCCGGGGCGTTTCATTTAGCGGTTCATATCAGTACCTATTCAGAATTTTTCTGGCCTCACCGATTTGCACGCATTGGCCTGATGGTACTGTCCCTATAACGGCAACGAATGTGAACGCCATAAGCTCTGCCCAATTCAGCAAAAACCCGCGTTACGATGCGTTCTCA
>NZ_WQAG01000011.1:0-147501 GCF_013031565.1 Ruegeria sp. HKCCD7255
GTTAGGCCTGCCGCCAGCGTTCGTTCTGAGCCAGGATCAAACTCTCAAGTTGAAATGGTCTTACAACCATATCCTTGACGTTCGAACCTCTGCACATCCTTGATTGTGCTATCGCCTATTCGGCTACTTGAGCATAGGTAGCTTGCGCTACGCTGCAGCTACTCGAGCTGACTAAACGATACCCCCAACCCGGCTAGGCCAAGGGACAATCAAGAGTCATCTGTTTGATGTACACTGGTTTCCTAAGAAACCGGTGAACCACTCAAACAGTGAAGCTGACACTGGTCATCGGGGCGAACCCCTACCAGCGCGATATACAGACACTCAATCCGTCGAAACGAACCAAACCGCCCACATATCTCTTCAGTTATCCATCAATGTCAAAGAACAAACACCCAAGACCCAAAAACAAGACCATAACGCCAATCACTCAGCGCCACCGCCCATGCCATAACCTCAGATGCCCACCGTCTCTCCGATGCGTCTCAACCGTCTTTCCAGTCCGTCACACCGTCTCTCCAGTGGGTCCGCACAACCTCAGCTGCGCCGGTGAAGGGCGTTCTAAGTAATACTCAAAACTTCCGCAAGAAGAAAAAACATGAAATCCGAGAAAAAGCGAAAAAATTATGTAATACCTTATTTATCAATAGCTTAAATACCCATCCACCAGCGAAACCTGTTGATGAAGGCAAGATCATCACCCCGGAGAAGAGCGGCACGATGCTTATACACATGGTTACCCACAGACTCAGGTCCTGTCAGGCGGAATCGATCCGTCTTGAGCGCGTCATCAAGCTTGAAAGCGGCAAGCGCAGCAGCAGCAGGCCGGATATGACCGAAAGGTAAATCAAGGGTTCTGGTTGAAACCCTTTGGCCAGCATCACGTAATGGAGCCCGCCTAACAAAACCGCCGGATAAACGAGGACATGCAGTTTGCGCCATCGCGGACCCAAACGCCGAACAAACCAATTGTTCGACGTTACTGCCAAAGGGACCAGCAAAAGAAATCCAGCCATGCCGACGGTTATGTATGGACGCTTAAGGATGTCCGCCCAAATCTGACCCAGCACCTGAACATCCAGAAACAGCCAGACCAAAAGGTGCAGAGTGACATAGGAAAAGGCGAGAACGCCAATGGCCCGGCGGAATTTCAGCAGGTTCAAACCCAGATACTGACGCAGGGGCGTTACTGCCAGGCCAAGGATCAACAATTGCAGAGCCAACTCGCCCAGCTTGTGTTCAAGCGCGGAGATCGGCTCGACGCCCAGACCACCCGTAAGCGCGCGATAGAGAAGCCAAGGAGCGGGTATCGCCCCAAAAAGATACACTGCCCAAACCGGGATTCTGCGAAGAGCCTGGTTCACTGCTGACATGGTTTAGTAGTTCTCCCTCAGGTCCATGCCTTCATAGAGGCCAGCAACTTCTGCTTCGTAGCCATTGAACATCAGCGTCGGAATGCGCTTGGCAAAGAGGCCACCGCCAACCTGGCGCTCGCTGGCCTGCGACCAGCGCGGGTGGTTCACATTCGGGTTTACGTTGCTGTAGAATCCGTATTCGTGCGGTGCTGACATGTTCCAGCTTGTGGGTGGTTCGTCTTCGGTCAGGGTGATCTTTACAATCGACTTGATAGACTTGAACCCGTATTTCCACGGAACCACCAACCGCAGAGGCGCGCCGTTCTGGTTCGGGATCGGACGATCATAGATACCGGTTGCCATGATCGTCAGCGGGTGCATCGCCTCATCCAGGCGCAATCCTTCACGGTAAGGCCATTCCAAAACCGGAAAACGCGTGCCGGGCATCTCGTCCGGGCGATAGGCCGTTTCGAAGGCCACGTATTTGGCACCTTCTTGCACACCTGCCATGTTAAGCAGGTCCGCCAGTTCGAACCCATTCCACGGGATCACCATCGACCAGGCTTCGACACAGCGAAAGCGATAGATGCGCTCTTCAACCGTCATCTCGGACATGATGTCTTGGAAATCATAGTCTCCAGGACGATCGACAAGGCCGTCGATTTGGACGCTCCATGGTTCGGTGACCAGAGTATGCGCGTATTTCGCAGGGTCGTCTTTGCGCGTCCCGAATTCGTAGAAATTGTTGTAGCTTGTGATTTCTTCCCAAGTGTTCGGCTCCAGCGCCTCTTGCGCGGCAGCTGGGCGTGTCATCGCCGTCAGCCCGACACCTGCCAGCCCGGCCATGATTTGCCGCCGGTTCAGAAACGCCGATCGCGGCGTTACGTCAGCATGTGTCAAAGTGTTGGTCCAGCGATGCGCCATTCCGGTCTCCGTCTTATAACTTTGCTCGGTGTTCGAGATAGCGTTTGTTAGCACAGAGCCAAGGAAACACGCGTAACGATTAAGAGACTAAGCTGTAATGAAATCCCAAAGTCCGTTGCTGCGGCGCTAAAGCAACTCTGCGCAAAACGATTGCGAACTTTCCGCCATTCCTGTCGAAAGCATTCCTGCGATCGAATATCTTGCGTCGCAAACAAAGTTTATTTTGGGATAGTCGAATTGCTTGTGTTCAAAGCCTTCCCGCTGTCATTTTCCATATTGTGGCGGTTTGTTCTTGTCTTTCCGGTCATGCTTGTTGCCCTATTCCTGTATGGGCTGGCGGGCGGATTGGTGGGTTTGTTGATAGACCTGCTGCTACCAGGTCTCTATTTCATTGTTTTCTTTTTCATCAGTGTTTCATCTGCTGTGATCCCTATTCTGGTAGGAAACCGACTTGGGTTTCTGGCAAGAAACATGACCCCGCGTGGCGGTTACAAAAAGCTCGTGGCCCCCGCTCTTATGTACGGGGCAACCGAGGCTATCCTGGGCGGCTTGTTGTTGGCCCCGATCATTGGGCTGCAATTGACCACCTCCCTAACCGGATTGAGCAACGGCTTCGAATCCGCTCCTGTCGAACCACTCAGCGCCGTGCTTTCAGAGCACAACCCTGTGGTGGCGCTGATTGTCATTTTGGGGTTCTCGGCAGTGCGCGCGCTTCTGATGGTGCCGATCGCAGCGGCCGCACTCGGCCTTGATCCCAATGACCGGCCCTACACACCGTTTAGAAATATCGGGAAGTCCTTTCTGCCTTTATTCATTCTGATAACGCTAAGCTACGTGCTGATGGTGGTCCTGATTATCGCCGCAGGCATTGGGTTTGCTGCATATGCCGACGGAAACCCCGCATTTGCCAATCCGCCTGTGTACAAGGCCGATCCTTCCTGGTCGAATATGATAGCGGTGTTTCAGCACTATTGGGTCATAGTTGTAGCGGTCTTTATTATCGGTATTTGGACGCTCAGCCTACAATGCGCGGGTGGCGTTCTAGCCTATTTGAAACTTCGCGATGGCGGTGCGTTTGTCCCAATGCCAGAGACTAAGGATCAGCCGCTTGCCGCGGCTCCATTTGGCGCACAACCTTCTGGTCCGCGAATGTCAGCTGAAGATCTCCGCGCCTTGCGCAAAAGTCGTGAATTTCGCGACAGCTAGCAAATTACCAAAATAGGTAAGCCCTGACAGGATGGCAGGGCTTGTCCTACTTATTCGGACAGATCAATGCACGACAGCATCGTCGGGACGTGGGCGTTCTGAAGTGCCCAGGCGATCCCCGATGATCAGCCCATCCGAACCGGCAGTCACAGGGATGGTCTCGCCGTCCTTGATCTCACCAGCCAGCAGCGCCTCTGCCAGAGGGTTCTGCAGCGCACGCTGGATCACACGCTTGAGCGGACGTGCCCCGAAGACCGGGTCATAGCCTTCGTTGGCCAGCCATTCCCTTGCGCTATCGTCCAAAGCCAGCTCGATCTTGCGGGCAGCCAGACGTTTCTGCAAACGTGCCATCTGGATATCGACGATGCCATCCATATCGGCCCGCTTGAGCCGGTCAAAGATGATGGTCTCGTCCAGGCGGTTCAGGAATTCGGGCCGGAAATGCGCCCGGACCGCGTCCATCACATCCCGCCGTGCCTGTGCGCTATCTGCACCCTCGGGCAATTGGCTGAGCGCCTGAGACCCGAGGTTCGACGTCAGGATGATCAGCGTCTGTTTGAAGTCCACGGTGCGGCCCTGACCATCGGTCAGAACACCATCATCGAGAACCTGCAACAGTACGTTGAACACATCCGGATGCGCCTTTTCGACCTCGTCAAACAGCACGACCTGATAGGGCCTGCGCCGCACCGCTTCGGTCAGCACACCGCCTTCGTCATAACCGACATAGCCCGGAGGGGCACCGATCAGACGAGCAACCGCGTGCTTCTCCATAAACTCAGACATATCGATGCGCACCATCGCATTGTCATCGTCAAACAGGAAATTCGCCACGGCCTTGGTCAGCTCGGTTTTACCCACGCCAGTGGGTCCAAGGAACAGGAACGAGCCCAGCGGACGGCCTTCATCGTTCAGGCCAGCGCGCGCACGGCGCACCGCATTGGCCACGGCGGTGACCGCCGCATCCTGACCGATCACGCGCGAATGCAGATCGTCTTCCATCCGCAGCAGCTTCTCACGCTCGCCTTCCAGCATTTTGGCGGTCGGGATACCTGTCCAGCGCTCGACCACGGATGCGATCTGTTCCGGCCGCACGGTTTCCTCGGCCATCATTGCGTTGCTTTCGGCGTTCTCGGCCTCGGTCAGCTGTTTCTCAAGCTCGGGTATGATGCCATAGGACAGCTCACCCGCTTTCGCCAGATTGCCTTCGCGCTTGGCGATCTCAAGGTCAGCCCGCGCCTTTTCGAGCTGCTCTTTAAGATCACGCGCGCCGGCAAGCTTGTCGCGCTCGGCCTGCCACTGGGCGGTCATCTCGGCAGATTGCTCCTGCAGGTCTGCCAGATCCTTTTGCAAGGTTTCCAGACGATCCTTCGACGCCGCATCATCCTCAAGCTTCAGCGCTTCTTCCTCGATCTGCATCTGCAAGATCTGACGGTCCAGCTGGTCCAGCTCTTCGGGCTTACTATCAACCTCCATCCGCAAACGCGACGCCGCCTCATCGACCAGGTCGATGGCTTTGTCGGGCAGGAAACGGTCGGTGATATAGCGATGCGACAGGGTCGCCGCCGACACCAGCGCCGAGTCCGAAATGCGCACGCCGTGGTGCAGTTCGTATTTCTCCTTGATACCGCGCAGGATGCTGATCGTGTCTTCGACCGTCGGCTCCTGCACCATCACAGGCTGAAAGCGACGGGCAAGGGCCGCGTCTTTTTCAACGTATTTGCGATATTCATCCAGAGTGGTCGCACCGATACAATGCAGCTCACCGCGGGCAAGCGCAGGCTTGATCAGGTTGGCAGCATCCATCGCGCCGTCGGATTTACCTGCCCCGACAAGCGTATGCATCTCATCAATGAACAAGATGATCTCACCAGCGGCTTCGGTGACCTCGGTCAGAACCGCCTTGAGGCGTTCTTCGAACTCGCCCCGGTATTTCGCACCGGCAATCAGCGCGCCCATGTCCAGCGCGAGCAGTTTCTTGTCTTTCAGCGATTCCGGTACGTCACCGTTGATGATGCGTAGGGCCATGCCCTCGGCAATCGCGGTTTTACCGACGCCGGGTTCCCCGATCAGAACCGGATTGTTCTTGGTGCGGCGAGACAGAACCTGCATCGAGCGGCGTATCTCTTCGTCGCGCCCAATAATCGGGTCGATCTTGCCTTCGGCGGCCGCCTCGGTCAGGTCTCGCGCATATTTCTTGAGCGCGTCATAGCCTTCCTCCGCCGACGCGGTGTCGGCGGTGCGCCCTTTACGGATGTCATTGATCGCCTCATTGAGTTTCTGGGCCGATACCGCGCCTGCCTCCAAGGCCTCTTTGGCTTTGGACTTCACCATACACAGCGCCATCAGCACACGCTCGACTGGTACAAAGCTGTCGCCCGCCTTGGTGGCGATCTTCTCGGCTTCGTCCAAGACCTTGGCGGTCTGACTGTCCATATAGATCTGGCTTGCATCACCGCTGACCTTCGGAATCTTGCCCATCGCAGCGTCCAGCGCTTCAACCACGCGGCCCGGCGCGCCGCCCGCGCGTGTGATCAGGTTGCTGGCCAGCCCCTGATCGTCATCCATCAATGCCTTGAGTATGTGTGTGGGCTCCAGCCTCTGGTGCCCTTCGCGCAGCGCAATGGTCTGCGCCGCCTGCACGAATCCCCGTGCCCGCTCGGTGAACTTGTTCAAGTCCATGCGTTCTCTCCTTTTCAAAGCGCCTCTTGTATTCTGCGCCCGCTTGGCGGCACGCATCGGTCGAGGCCTCACATTCAATCTGGGAAATATCTCTGCCGGTTCAAGAGGCTGATCCGCAAATTCCCACCCTATCTGCGAGGTACTGAATAGAGAGTGTATCCCCCTGTCATCGCAACCTCGCGAGCGCCATACATCTCGACCAAAGACCGCGCCACATCGCTGCCGGAAGGGCACGAGACAAGATCAGCCGCGTCATCCAGAAAATTCACGGTGAACGCGGTTTCACCGGTCAATTGACACTCATCATCTGTGGACCGATAGCCGCCGACAAATCGCAGATCATCATTCGGAGGGACAACCGCATCAACCGAGCTTTCAGAAGGTGTTTCCTGACAGGCAGCCAAGGCAAGACAGAACAAAACCAGCTTTTTCATATCGGTCCCTTTCAAAGAATACCCCAGTTTATCACGAGACCGCACCACTTGCATGGACACAAGCGCCCGAACCCGCTAGGACGCAGACGTTTGCCAAAAAGGAGCCCCCCAATGTCTGATGACCGTCTGATCCTTGCCCTTGATGTTCCCAACGCCCTGCAGGGGCTGGCACTGGCCGAACGGCTGGGCGACAGCGTGTCTTTCTATAAGATCGGGCTTGGTATGCTGACCGGTGGCGGGCTCGCTTTGGCCAATGAACTGAAACATGACCATGGCAAACGCATCTTTCTGGATATGAAGCTGTTTGACATTGGCAATACGGTCGAAAGCGCCGTGCGGGGGTTGGCGCAGTTTGATCTGGATTTTCTGACGGTTCATGGCGACCCACATGTGGTGCGTGCGGCAAAAGAAGGCGCTTCGGGGAAGGATCTGAAGATCCTGGCGGTGACAATTCTTACTTCTCTTAACCGAGACGATCTGGACGCCAGTTTGCTCAAAGCTGGCGATGTCCAGGATCTGGTTGTCGAGCGCGCGGCCAAGGCGCTGGAGGCCGGGGCCGACGGTGTAATTGCCAGCCCGCAGGAGGCCGCCCTGATCCGTGCTCTGCCCCAAGCCGATGGCCGTTTGATCGTCACCCCCGGTGTGCGCCCGGCAGGGGCAGCGTTGGGGGATCAGAAACGCGTGGCTACACCCGCTAGCGCCATCAGTGACGGCGCAGATCACATCGTTGTCGGTCGCCCGATCCATCAAGCGGATGATCCAAAAGCGGCCGCGCAGGCGGTTCTGAACGAGTTAAATTCTTTGACACGGCATTGAACGCACCTGCGGTTGGCCACAAAAATCTTACAGCTTCGCGGTCCAACAGGTTGACCTAACGTCAGTTTTGCCGATTCTACGCCAATTTGCCCCTGTGCCCGAAACCACACAACACATTCCGTAGATTGCACACATGCGGTTCCACGCTATCGAAAAACTGTGTTTTCGGCGATTCTAGCAGGGAATACTCCCCGCGGGCCGTGTCTTCCTGAGGTCCGTCACCTTCCCCCGCACTCTTTAATGCGGGGGGTTTCTTTCAAACAGATGGTGTTTCGGTTCAGTGCTGGGTATCCGCAAGGTAGTCCTGCAGCCGTGTTATCAGGTGAGGAACTGCCAAAGGGAGCGCCTCGAATCCTTTGGGCTTCATCATCATCCATCCCTGCCCTTCGTCCCCGAACACGATCTGATCCCGATTTGTTGGCGGTCTTTGGGCGACAAAAAACCAGTTCTGATCGTATTGCCGTGACCAGACAAAATCAGAAGGCATCAAACTCAGCCCTAATTCCTCAAGCGTTTCGCGTATCACGCAATCCTGTGGGCACTCGTCGTCCTCTCGGCCGCCTCCCGGAAAATCCAGATGCCCCGGAAACGGTATGGGTTTGTGACTGTCGCGTTGAATGACCAAAAGATCGGCGCCCAAGAACAACGCCACCTTCGCTCCGCTGAACTCCATCACTGGCTTTCCCTTTTGCACCCGACATATTAGCCTTTAGGGCATATTCCCGCCCGCGCCAAAGCGCTTCATACCGGATCGATGTAACATGCCCGGCCTGTGCCGAGATTGCCTGACATGTCTTGATGACCAACGGCGCTGCCCCAGCTGTGGCAGCCCACGGATTACATCGCATCCTGAACTGTTCGACCTCACCATTGCGCATATGGATTGCGATGCGTTCTATGCCTCGGTCGAGAAACGCGACAACCCAGAGCTGGCGGATAAGCCTGTGATCATCGGCGGTGGAAAGCGCGGGGTCGTTTCCACGGCTTGCTATGTGGCGCGCATTCGCGGTGTGCGCTCGGCAATGCCGATGTTCAAAGCCCTGCAGCTTTGTCCCGACGCCATTGTGATCCGGCCGCGGATGTCGGTCTATGCCGAGGTGTCGCGCGAGATCCGCAAGATGATGGATGAGCTGACACCCGTGGTCGAACCACTTTCGTTGGATGAAGCGTTCATGGATCTGTCCGGCACGCAGCGTCTGCACGGCGCCCCACCCGCCGTCATGCTGGCCCGTCTGGTCAAACGCATGAAGGATGAGCTGGGCCTGACCGGCTCGATCGGGCTGAGCCACAACAAATTCCTGGCCAAAGTGGCCTCGGACCTCGACAAGCCGCGCGGGTTCTCGGTGATCGGAAAGGCGGAAACGGCGTCCTTCCTGCATGACAAACCGGTACGTTTGATCTGGGGGATCGGCCCTGCTGCGCAAGAGTCACTGGAGCGCGCTGGTATTCGAACCTTCTCGGACCTCTTGCGCTGGGACCAAGAGGCGCTGACCGCAAGGTTTGGATCAACAGGATATCGGCTGTGGCATCTTGCACGGGGCCAGGACAAACGCCGCGTCTCGGCCCATGAACCGATGAAGTCTATCAGCAATGAGACCACATTCTTCGAAGACACTGCCAGCACCATGATACTGGATGGCCATATCTGGCGTATGTCTGAAAAAGTGGCCGATCGGGCCAAAGCCAAAGGTCTGGCGGGGCGCGTGATCACTCTGAAGCTGAAGAAAGCCAATCACAAGATCATCACCCGGCGCGTATCGCTGCGCGATCCGACGCAGATTGCAGACCGTATCTATCGCACCGCGCGCGCATTGTTCGATCAGGTTGGTGACAAGGGTCCCTATCGGCTGCTGGGCTGCGGCCTGTCGGATCTTTGCAACGAAGATCAGGCCGACATATCGGGTGACCTGCTGGATCCTGGCGCGGCCCAAAGATCGCAAGCCGAGCGCGCAACAGATGAAATCAGAAAGCGGTTTGGTTCGGACGCGATCCTGAAAGGCCGCGCATTGCGCTGAGCGCTATTCGGCTGCCAGCGGTGTTTGGTTCTGGCACAGACGGCAAATGTCCGAGATCACGTCTTGCAGAACCTGCCGGAAGTTCAGGAAATTGGCATTCGGTTCGATCCGGTCTTCATCCATATAAAGTGCCCGATCAATCTCTATCTGAACCGCGTGCTGATTCCGCATCGGGCGACCATACGTCTGCGTGACATATGCCCCGGCAAAAGGTGCATTCCGTGCAACCCTGAAACCGGCCGCGACAAAGGCGCTTTCGATATGATCGACAATCTCAGGTGCTGCAGACGCACCAAACCGATCACCCAGAACGATCTCCGGATGCTTCGAGTTGGTGGGCCCGCTCAGCGCGACTGCTTCATGTGGCATCGAATGGCAATCCACCAGAATCGCGTGCCCGAACTGTTTGTGAGACTCCAGCAGAAGCGATTTGAGCCGCGTATGATAGGGGCGCCAATAGGTATCGATGCGCAAGCGCGCCTCATCCATTGTCAGCTTGCCCCGGTAGATGGCCCGCCCATTGGCAACAACGCGGGGAATCACACCCAGCCCTGACGCGACGCGCGGATTGTGCCCCTGCCTCCGCGCGCCCTGGATCAAGGCGGGGTCAAGCTCTTCCGCGCTGCGATTCAGATCCAGATAAGCCCGCGGCATCGCAGCTGCGATCAACGGGGCGCCATGTGCTGGTGCCGAGGCAAACAATTGATCTACAAAGGCATCTTCCGAAGACCTAATCGCATGTTGCCCCAATACCGAGTGCCGTAAAAGCGCGTCTGGATAGCGCCGACCGCTGTGAGGTGAAGCAAACACCACGCATGAACTGCGCGTTTCGGGCATATCCAGAACGTAGGCTGAACTGTGCATAAGGTCTCCTTGTCGGATACGAACATAGACTGGAAAATAGTTCTTCCAAACCCCTTGATCCCCTTTCCGACTCCTTTTATAGAGCCCGCTACCGGCGCGGGGTTCCGCGCCCCATTTCGTTATGGGGCAGGTCACGCAAAGGTTCATGGGCGGTTAGCTCAGCGGTAGAGCACTTCGTTGACATCGAAGGGGTCACAAGTTCGATCCTTGTACCGCCCACCATGATTTCACTGTTCCGGGCTTCCGGGACACCCGAGTAACCCAGGCGCTGGCCACGTCCTTGATGAAGGCGCCGCAGATTGGAGACAGACCATGAAGGTCAAGAACTCGCTCCGCTCGCTCAAGAACCGGCACCGCGATTGCCGTATTGTGCGTCGCAAAGGCCGCGTCTACGTGATCAACAAGACGCAGCGCAAGTTCAAAGCACGTCAGGGCTGAGAACAGCATAAATCGAATTCAAAAAAACCGCGCTTTTGGGCGCGGTTTTTTTGTTTCTGGTCCAAACGATTGCCAACTAGAACGTATAGCCGGCGTGCAACATGATTCCGAACACCATCAGCAGGTTCAGGACCATGGAAATCCCGTTGCCCAGATAGATCGGCAACTTGCCCACCACCAAACCATAGACGAACCACAAAAGGGACAGCAGCGCATAAAGCGACCAGGATATAAGCGACTGGCCTTCGGCATGTTGGGAATGGGTGAAGTAGAGCTTGATAAGCTGCGGCACCGTCGCGAACGGGCCCGCGACGCCGACAAAGATCATAAAGCTTTCAAACCGCGCCAACCAATGGCCAAGATCCGACTTTTCCAGTTTTTCAGCAAGCGTTTCCGCCATGAGAACCCTCGTCGTCCATGTGATGCATCGTTCCGGCCGTGACCGAATAAAATCACGCAAACCCTAGCCCGAACACCCCCGACAACCAATACCTTTGAAATCGCAGTTTGCGCGACTTTTCTTGTGCGATGCCAGCTTCGCGTTCACCGGAACACGAGACATCAAGCCGGTGAAAACGTGGAAGAATGCCGAAGCGAAAACCGCCCCTGGGTTTAAGTTTACTAATTCTGTCAGTTTTACTTGCATCCTCAGCAAAATGGTATAATTGACTGAAACAGTCGGGTTGAAGCCCGCCACGAAATTCAACTTGGGAATCGATATGTTGAAATCTTCCACCTGCGTTGTTGCGGCGCTGACCGCTCTGATCGCAGCTTCAGCCGCCGCCGAAGGTGAGCTGAACCTATACTCTTCGCGCCACTATGACACGGACGAACGGCTATACACCGATTTCGAAGAGGCCACCGGCATCACGATCAACCGCATCGAAGGCAAAGCCGACGAGTTGATCTCGCGTATGGAGGCCGAGGGCGCGAACTCTCCTGCCGACATTCTGCTCACCGTGGATACGTCGCGTCTTGAACGCGCCAAGAACGCTGGGATTCTGCAAGCGATTGACAGCGACGTGTTGGAAGATCGCATCCCTTCCAACCTGCAAGACAGCGATAACCAGTGGTTTGGCTTCTCGCAGCGCGGACGCATCATCTTCTTCAACAAAGAGACGGTTGATACTCCACCAGCCACCTATGCGGATCTGGCAAAGCCTGAATACAAAGGTATGGTCTGCATCCGCTCGTCGACCAACACGTATAACCAGACCCTGCTGGCATCGATCATCACGCATCAAGGAACCGAGGCTGCCAAAGATTGGGCCGCTGGAATTGTCGAGAACATGGCCCGCGACCCACAAGGTGGCGATACAGATCAGCTGCGGGGCATCGTTTCGGGTGAATGCGATATCGCCGTTTCAAACACCTACTACTTTTCCCGCGCGATCCGCACGGATGTCAAAGGAGTTTCCGCCGAACGTGACATGATCGGGTGGGTCTTTCCCAACCAGGACAGCTATGGCGCTCATATGAACCTGTCGGGCGCTGGCGTTGCCGCGAATGCGCCGAACAAGGACAACGCGGTCCTGTTTCTGGAATACCTGGCCAGCGATCAGGCCCAACAATATTTCTCGGCAGGCAATGATGAGTTCCCGGCTGTCGTCAACGTCGAACTTGCGGACTCAGTCAAAGCTCTGGGTGAATTCAAGGCCGATGAGATTGATCTGTCGGATGTCGCCAAGAACATCCCCGAAGCGCAGAAGATCTTCGACGAAGTCGGCTGGAAGTAACCAAAATCCACTCACCGATCTAATGGGGGCGCAATTTCGCGCCCCTTTTTCTGTTGATTGTCGTATATTTTTATAGCACTATTCTCATATTCGCGATTCATTCTCACTTTAGGTCGATGCTAGATAACCTGTCAAACCGCCTCGCTACCAGATTGAATGAGCTACGCCAGTCTCGCGATTGGTCCCTCGACCACCTGTCGCAGGCCAGCGGTGTTAGCCGGGCAACACTGTCCCGCATGGAACGGGGCGATGTCAGTCCAACAGCAGAAACGCTAGGGCGCCTTTGCGCCGCTTACGGCCTGCCGATGTCGCGTCTGTTGATGATGGTCGAAGACAGTTTCGATCCCAAGATCCCTTTTGAACGCCAACCCGAATGGCGTGACCCCGAAACTGGCTTTACACGCCGTTCGGTCTCACCGCCTGCGACGGGGCTGAGCGGCGAGGTGCTTGAGGGGCATTTGCCACCGGGTGCAACCATTTCTTACGAGACCCCTCCGCGCCCGGGGCAGGAACATCATCTGATTTTGCTGGATGGCGCGTTGACGCTTACGGTGGACGGCACGGCACACGCACTCAATGCCGGGGATTGCCTACGCTATCATCTGGCTGGGCCAACGCGATTTGAAACCGGCCCCGCACGCGGGGCCCGCTATCTTTTGGTGCTGATATGATTACCCGCCTGACCGATGCCTATTTCGACAGCGCCGTGGATGACCTGACCGAGATATTGCATGCCTGTGTTCATACCGGTGCCAGCATTGGGTTCATCCTGCCCTTCCCGCGCGATCACGCGCGCAGCTATTGGCAGGATACAGTGCGACCGGGCGTGCAGACCGGGGCCGTGGACCTGTTTGCAGCTTACGAAGACGGGCGTATCCTTGGCACAGCACAGTTGATCCCGGCAGGGATGCCCAACCAACCACATCGCGCCGATGTCGCAAAGCTGTTGGTTCATCCAGAGGCGCGCCGGCGCGGGTTAGGCCGCAGCCTTATGCAATCGCTTTTTGATCGTGCCGCTGAACTAAACAGAACCGTACTTGTGCTGGACACCCGCAGTACCGATCCGTCGAAACTCTTGTACCAACAGCTTGGGTTTCAAATCGCGGGTGAAATCCCGGATTATTGCCGTAACCCCTTCGACGATCGATTGGAGCCTACAACCTATATGTTCAAGCACTTGGGCTGAACCTGCATCAGGTATCAATATCCAACGCAAGCGCATGAATACGCGGCACTATATCGCCCAACGCCTTGTGCACCGCGCGATGACGCGCGACACGTGACTGCCCGTCAAATGCAGCCGCCCGGATTCGCACATTGAAGTGGCTTTCACCACCCTCTTGATACCCCGCATGGCCGCGATGGCTTTCGCTGTCGTCCACGACCTCCAGTTCAGTGGGGTCAAAGGCCGCCTGCAGGCATTCCCGAATTTCATCCGTCACAGTCATTTTTCCGCTCGACGGCAAAAAACTTGCCGCTCCCCTCTTCTACTTTCTGAGCCTTAGATTAAACTGCTGCCTCCGAGTCGAAAAGACGCGTTCGAAGGAGCAGGCCCATGACGAAATCAGATCCGTTCGGATTCGATATGTCCGTATCCAGCGCAAAGAAAAAGAAACCGCGCGGACGTCGGGGCATGTCGGGCGCGTCCGAAACTTCGGTCCGCATCTGTGACCACCCCGATTGCGAAGAACCGGGCAAGTTTCGCGCCCCAAAGGCACCTGATGTGTTGGACGACTTTTACTGGTTCTGTCAGCAGCATGTGCGTGAATATAACCAGAAATGGAACTTTTTCGACGGCACGACCGAGGCCGAGCTGAACGCACAACGCTCGAAAGACAAGGTGTGGGAGCGGGAAACCAAGCCCATGGGCGACCCCGAGGCGCGGGCCTGGGCGCGGCTGGGCATCGAAGACCCACATCAGGTTCTGGGTGCAAACGGGACGCAGAACAAAGGCCGCACAGCCGGTACCGGTGGTCGCCGCCTGCCCCCGACCGAACGACGCGCGATCGAAATTCTCGAAGCCAATGACAGCTGGTCCAAGGCAGAAGTGCGCAAGGCCTATAAGAAATTGATCAAGGTTCTGCACCCTGACATGAATGGCGGTGACCGAAGTCAGGAAGAACAACTGCAAGAGGTCGTTTGGGCCTGGGATCAAATCAAGGACAGCCGGAACTTTAAGTGACTTTAGCCGAGCAACAGCCTCAGACGTTGACGGCCATGGCCGTCGACGTGCTGACCACGGCAGATGGCCGTGAAAAAACCGCGAAGTCGCGAGACTATGCTGCGCGCTGGCAGGCCGCTCGGGCTGCGGGTGAACTGATTGAGATTGGCGCTGCAACGCCCCCCGATCACCCCTCGCGCCCGGAAAAGCCCGAACTGCTCAGCCCGCGCGATGTGCCAAAGCGCAAGCCGGGATCCCCGGCAGGGCGTATCGCGTTGCTGCATGCGGTGGCGCATATCGAGTTGAACGCTGTGGATCTGCACTGGGACATCATCGCGCGCTTTTCCCATGTGCCGATGCCCATGGGATTTTACCACGATTGGGTGAAGGCGGCCGATGAGGAATCCAAGCATTTCAACCTGATCTGCGATTGCCTTGAAAACATGGGCAGCTTTTATGGCGCCCTGCCTGCCCATGCGGGCATGTGGCGGGCGGCCACCGATACGATGGAAGACCTGCAAGGCCGTCTGGCCATCGTGCCCATGGTGCTTGAAGCGCGCGGGTTAGATGTGACCCCTGGCATGATCGATGTCTTCCAGAAGGCCGGTGCAACCGACGCCGTTGATAGCCTGAAGGTCATTTATGCCGAAGAAGTCAGCCATGTGGCCTATGGGGCCAAGTGGTTCAACTTTGGCTGCGGGCGCGACAATAGCGACCCCAAAGAGGCGTTCCACGCGCTGGTCAGAAAATACTTCAAAGGCGGGCTGAAGCCGCCATTTAACGAAGAAAAACGGGCCGAAGCCGGGCTGCCACCCGATTTCTACTGGCCCCTGGCTGATGAGTTGCCCGCTTACGTGCGCTGATCCAGCGCATAACCTGACGCCCCCTCCTTAGACGTCCTTTCTTTGTTACAAATGCCTGTTACCGCCCCGAGTATGGGCCGGTGTTCAGGCCCATATCCGATTTGTCCGAAAGGAGATTTAGATATGGAAAACCTGATCTTCTCAGTTCACGCGACGGCATTATGGTGCGCCTTGGGCGCGGCCCTGCTGCTTTGTGGTTATCTTTCCTTGAACCTGCAGCGCCCGCAACTTGGGCTCTGGCCAAGCGCCAGCGGCTGGCGACATCATACCGCCTTTGGATTGTTCCGGTTGTTTTGCGGGGCAACCGTAGTCTTTGCGTTTAGCGAGGTTTGGGTGAATGGTTGGGGCCACTGGATCCGCTATGCCATCGGCCTGCCCATCATGGTGCTGTCCTTTGGGATTACGCTTTGGGGTTATCGTTTTCTGGGCCTCGACAACACCTATTGCGAAAGCGAGGGTCTGGTGACCGGTGGCATGTATGCCTATTCCCGCAACCCTCAATATGTGACGTCGGTCCTGGCCACGGTTGGGTTAGGGATCACCAGCGGATCCTGGACAACGCTGATGCTGGCGGCGATCCTGTTCGTGATCTACTTTCTGTTTGTCCTCAATGAAGAGCGGTGGCTGCTGCAAGGCTATGGCCGAGCCTTTCAGGACTATATGCAATCGACCCCGCGCTTTGTTGACGAACGCAGTCTGATACGCGTGCGCGACGCCCTTCTCGACTAGGCTGGGCCTATCAATAAGGCCAGTTTGAAAGAATAATCCGTTCAGCTTGCGCCGGGGGCGGCTTTCCCTTGCCCTCACCCGGAATATGTTGCACCACACACAGGTTCAAACCCGGTGAACGGGCCACAGGATAAGGACAAGGCGCATGGCTGACGGATCGATTGACGTAAACGCAAAACCTACCGAAGAAATCTCGGTCCGTGATGTGTTCGGCATTGACAGCGACATGAATGTCAAAGGCTTTGCCGAGGCCACCGATCGTGTCCCAGCCATCGACCCGACCTATAAGTTCGATCCTGAAACCACGCTGGCGATTCTGGCAGGCTTTAGCCATAACCGCCGCGTCATGATCCAGGGCTATCACGGGACGGGTAAGTCTACCCATATCGAACAGGTCGCTGCCCGCCTGAACTGGCCTGCGGTCCGAGTGAACCTGGACAGCCATATCAGCCGGATCGACCTGATCGGTAAAGACGCCATCAAATTGCGCGACGGGAAGCAGGTGACCGAATTCCACGAGGGTATCCTGCCCTGGGCCCTGCGCAATCCTGTTGCGATTGTGTTTGACGAATACGACGCGGGCCGTGCGGATGTGATGTTCGTGATCCAGCGTGTGTTGGAACATGACGGCAAGCTTACCTTGCTGGACCAGAATGAAATCATTACGCCGAACCCCAATTTCCGCTTGTTTGCTACGGCAAACACCGTTGGCTTGGGTGACACAACCGGCCTCTACCACGGCACCCAGCAGATCAACCAGGCACAGATGGACCGTTGGTCTTTGGTGTCGACGCTCAACTATCTCAGCCACGATGCCGAGACGATGATCGTTCTCTCAAAAGCGCCGCATTACAACACCGCTGAGGGCCGTAAAACCGTCAGCCAGATGGTCACCGTGGCCGACCTGACCCGGACCGCCTTCATGAACGGCGACCTGTCTACGGTCATGAGCCCGCGGACCGTAATCAACTGGGCGCAGAACGCCGAGATCTTCCGTAATGTTGGCTATGCCTTCCGACTGTCCTTCCTGAACAAATGTGACGAGCTGGAACGTCAGACCGTCGCTGAGTTCTACCAGCGTTGCTTTGACGAAGAACTGCCTGAGAGCGCAGCAAACGCAAGTCTGGGGTAAAGCTGCTTTGCATATCGGGCTGATCGGGGGAATTGGTGTTGCTGCGACGGTGGCGTACTACCAGCGCCTGACAGCCGCAGTTTCCGCGCAGGGACAGGCGCTTGAACTGACCATTGTTCATGCCGACGTTCAGGAATTGATCCGCAACAACCTGGCGGATCAACGTGACGCGCAAGCGCAGGTATATGCCAGACTGATCGACCGGTCGAAGGCCGCAGGTGCGGATTGCGCAGCGATCACGTCTTTGGGTGGTCATTTCTGCTTTGACGAGACAGTGTCTAGATCATCACTGCCCTTGGTTTCAGCAGTCAAGCCGCTTGATGCGTATTTCCAGACCCAGGGGATTTCCAAAGTCGGCCTGTTGGGAACCCGCGTCGTGATGGAAACCCGCCTGTACGGTCAGCTTCAGCATACGCTAGCTGTTACGCTCGATGATGAGCTCGAGCCCCTTGCCCAAACTTTTCAGGACATGGCGGTCGCTGGTACCTGTAGCGGCGATCAGCGATCCCTCTTTCTGGATGCCGGACGACGCATGGTTAATGAATTGGGCGCGGACGCTGTTGTTCTTGCCGGAACAGACCTCAACCTTGCCTTTGAAGGCCAGTCACCAGGCTATCGCGTCGTCGATGCACTTGATGTTCATATCGACCAATTGGCCAAGCTGGCCGCAGGTCATCTCTCACTGTCAGAAATCAAAGTAAGCGAATAGTCGAAAAAAAAGGAGAGCGGGAGCTCTCCTTCTCTATTTAGGCTTGGTTTTGTTCGAAAACCGTTCCGATCAGCCGAATTGAGCAACCTGGTCCTCGATCATCTCCGCCATTTCAACTGCCTTATCGATCAGGAACAACGCTTCCATTTTCGAAGAGGCCTTAAGAGCGACTTCTTTTCCGACCTGGAACGCCATTGTGGTGTCTGTCGAGCTCGAGTCGGCAACTTCGCTCAGTGGTGCGCGCAATTGACCGGGGCTGAGTTCCATTTCAGAATCGAGCAGCAGCAGGAACACACCGTTCCCCCAATAGGTCGCAAAATTGCGTTCGTTCTTGGTCGCCATTAACAGTGCGGCACCCGCAGCGCCCATGGTTTTGCGGAATTCCGCAGCACTGCTGGATTGGAAGATACGTTCGACTTCAGCCACTTTGATGGCGACGATTTTCGAAACCATCGAATGCATGGTCGACAATTGAATCACGTAGTTTTCAAACTCGGAAAGACCCATACAACCCGGCAGATCGCTAAAGAACAACGGATCGCTAAGACGCATTTCGCTCGATACTTCGGGCTCTTGCCACGTATACCCGTCTGCTTCGAATACTTCGATGGCCGCGCGTCGTTCAGCCGCCATGCGATATGCATCACCGAGGCGTTGCTTCAGATCCGAAAACTCAAACGGTTTGGTTACATAATCTGTCGCGCCTGCCTCGAACGCTTCGTCAATGTACTGCTTTTGCACCATGGCGGTGACCATGATGATAGGCGTAAACGTGTAGCCCGGCAGCTTTCTGGCTTCCTCACACAGAGCGATGCCATTCATTTGCGGCATCTGAACATCCAAAAGCAGGCAGTCGAACACCTCTTTCGGGTCATTCAAGATATCAAGTGCCTCTTGTCCGCTTCTAGCGGTCACAATGTCTTCATAGCCAAAGGCGGCAAGGACGCTTTCGAGAAGCTCCAGAATGCTTGGATCGTCGTCCACAGCAAGTATACGCATAACTTTTCACCAACCTCTTTGCACCGGGCATACCGAAGGCTTTTGATCACCATGAGTAGTTCGGAAATCCGGCGCGTGAAACATATAGGGTCTTAACAGTATGACTAAAGAAAGCGGCAAAAGGGTGACGTTAGATTGGCTCGCATATGTCTGCCCAAAACTTTTCGGCGTTCCGGTACAGATCAGCGGGCGAACACACGTCAAACGGGAACGCCGAGGTGTTTTATCCAGAACGCAAGCCACCTCAGCACCTGATTTGACCCGATCTTTTCGTTTCTCCGCCCGCCACAATCAGCCTGAGAGGCAGGTGAAACGAATCGAAATAAGAACAACTTATTATGTTTATTTTCAATATTTTAAAAGGCCCCTTTCGCGCTTGGGCCTCTAAGGCCAGCATGCCCGGAGTGTTAATAATTGGGCTTCCTGTGACCCAAGTGCCACTCTACACGCCTTGAGGGAGGTGAAAGTGACACACAATCAGGAATTTCTGCCATTTACGTCACTAGGTTGTAGACAATCCCTGCTGAATCTTGTCATAAGTGTGGCGAATGTATGGGAAAAATATGGACCAACCACTCAGGTATGCGCAGGAATATCCGGCGCCGGACGCTTTTCCGGACCTGCAACCGGCCAATGACACTCGGGCCGCACCAACAGCTGGAGCGCAACGCAATTTATATGCGTTGAAGCGCAAGTCTCCGACACCTCATGGTGAAATCGGCGGGGTTCAGGCGACCGTCATGAACTTTCGCAACATACATGAGCACGGCACCCTGCTCGCGAAATACCTTGAGATGCGCAAGCATATCTTTATCGACCGGCTGAACTGGCAGGTCGGTGAGGTAGACGGTATGGAATTCGACCAATACGACACCCCTGCATGCCAATGGGTGGTTCTACATGAATTCGGTGAGGTTCTTGGTGGTGTCAGGCTGATGCCTACCACCGCCCAATGCGGAATTTACAGCTATATGCTGCGCGATGCGCAACGCGGCATTTTGAAAGGTCTTCCGACAGACATATTGTTCATTGACGCACCTGTAAAAAGCAACGTTTGGGAAGCGTCTAGGTTCTTCATCAGCGATAGTGTTTCGTCTTCGCGCAGATTGGCGATCCAACAAGAGCTTTTTCACCAAATGACACTCGCAGCCCGAGCCGGTGGTGCGACAAGAATTTTGGGAATCGTCCCTGCGGTTTGGGCGCGGTGGTCACGCCGTCTGGGTGTTGGCGCATCACCTATCGGTGCAAAATTCTCAATTGACGGGACATGGAGCCAATCGGTCTTGTTCAACATCGAGAGCTACGCCAGCTGAAAGAGATTTGTCAGCTTACCGCGCTGCAATCGCCCGCATTCTAACCGCACCTAATCTGCTCGCGTGCGCGTGGCGCGCCTTGGCCTTTCGCGATAGCTAAGATCCAAGCGCGCCTCAATAACGTCAAGAAATTACCCAATTTCTTGTGCGTTTTCTTGGATTTCGCCGCCGTTTTGTCTCAGTTGCTTCCTAGTGTGCCTAGGCTAGTCGAGTCAGAAGCGGTTACAAGTATGAAACAGGTCAATCTCAGCAGCGATCGGTTCCAAAGCAAACTTGAGATGCGTGCACTCAAGCAGGCCACTCTCAGTGTGTTGGCCGTTGACGATGAACCCGGCATTCTTGAAATGCTCCAGTCTGCCTTGCCTGAATTGGAAAACTGTCAAGTCACGACCGCTACAACAGCCGACGATGCCTTGGAATTAATTCGAAGTGCCAAAACGCCCTTCGATTGTTTGCTTTTGGACATTCAGATGCCCGAAAAAAACGGCATCGAGTTGCTGCGCGAAATCCGACGCGAACCCGGCAACCAGGACACGCCTGTAATTATGCTCACGGCAATGGACGATCGCAAACATATCGAAGATGCGTTCCTCGAAGGAGCCTTCGATTACATCACCAAGCCCTTTGATTTCTTCGAGTTGCGCAGCCGCATGAATGCAGCACATCTGTTGATGATGGAGCGGATCAAAACGCAGACTTCGACAGCTTCGATCCGGAACCTGCGCGAAGAATTGGACCACAGTCAGCAGTTCAGGTTTGATGATCCGCTTACTCTTGATGGGCTACAACGCTGCCTTCGTTGCGTTGAGTTCAGCAACTATCTCGAACAGATGACGCGCGCGCGCCGCTCAGACACCTGGGTCACTGCCGTTAAACTGCAAGACGCTCAATATCGGTTTGATCTGGGCGACTATGGCGGCTTCCGTCGCGCCATCTCTGACATCGGAGAATGTATCGAAGGCGTAACGCGCGACAGTGAATCTATCTTCTCATATCGCGGCAGCGGTGTGTTCCTAATTGTGACCCACGGGCGCGAGTGTACAGATCAGATACCCTCAGAAGAGGTCCTAAACCAAAAGCTGGCAATGATCCTCAGCAACCGATGCGCCTCGGTCCATCTGAAAACTGTAATGAGCACGGCGGTTTCCATGCGTTCAATTTCCAAGGCCGGTGTCTCGGCAGCCCTAAACAAAGCCCTCGATCAGGTCAGCGAACGAGAGGACGCCTTTCGCAAAGGCACTATCGTACCGTTGCGACCCGTTTCTAAGGATGTGTCGGACACAAAGAAAAAGGGCACAGGGCGTCTATTCGAAACGGTGATGCAAGAGCTTTACGGGAACAATTCCTATTTGGCTCGGAAGTAACCTAGCTGACACGTTCGGCATTCAGGACAAGCGGCCCACTGGTGCGCATTGTGAATGTTAGAACCGGCTCGGGTATTTCAAAATCAGAAAGCGAGAAATTGATCCGCCTCAGCAACGAGGCCATCAAGACCATGATCTCGGTTTCTGCATATTGCGCGCCGATGCATATTCTTGGGCCGTCTCCGAACGGAATATACTGCCCACGGGGCAAATTGGCGTTCATGAACCGCTCAGGTCGGTACTCGGCCGGCGCGTCCCACAGTCGTTCATTCCTGTGTAGTGAATAAACTGGATAGAAAAGCGCGTCGCCCTTTGCGATCTTGATTCCTTTTATTTCAACATCTGCCGTCGCATCGCGCGCAAAGAATGCCGCCGAAGGATAAAGGCGCAGCGTTTCTTTGATATGGGCGCGAAGCAATGGCATCTTTTCAAGATCGGCAAATTCAATCGGCCCACTGGCGCGCACCGACAGGATCTCGTTTCGGATGCTGTTTTGGACTTCTGGGTTCAAAGCCAGCAAATAGTACCCCCACGCCAGGGCATTGGCCGAAGTTTCATGGCCGGCTACGACAAATGTCAGCAGGTTATCGACCGTCGTTTCCTTGTCCTCGAAATCCGTCTTCAACGCTTCGATCATGAAATCCAGAAAGTCTTGCGGCTCTTCCCGATTTTCCGCTCGACGTTGTTCAATGACCAGTCGCGCCAGATCGCGCATCTTGGTAACGGGTGCTTTGCTGACGACCCATTTCTTTCGCGGCAACCACTTGGGCAATCCCATCAGGTCAAAGAGCGAAAGATCGGAAATATAGTTAAAATAGGCGATGAGCCCAACACGGATCTGTTCGGCGCTGACCTCTTCATTTCCCGAGAAAATCACCCGAGAGATATTGGTCAGTGTAGACGCGGGCGCAATTTGAGCCATGTCCACGGGGCCTTCGTTTTCGGCCAGCGAGTCGGCGACCTCCATGCCAGTTTCGGCAAAGTGACGTGCAAGAACCGGCAGATTTCTGGCCGCGAAAAGCGGCGAATACCTGCGCCTCTGCTGGCGCCATTTTTCACCCTCAGACAAAATCAAACCGTTGCCGACGGCGGATCCGATGATGTCCTTGGTGAACTTCGCCTTTGGAAATGAGCGCCCCTGTCCAACAAGGAGTTCCGTGATCATTTCGGGATCACAAATGTAATGGATGTTCAAAGGGCCGCGAACATACGTCTCGCGCAACGTTTCTGCCGGTATGACTTCGAGCATGTTTCGCCCGGCCGATCTTGCAAATTGCAAAAGTGACACCGGTTCCTCGGCAAGCCTTGCCGAAACGGGGGTGACATCAAATTGCCTCATTTTCGTCATGCCAGCAGCGGTCAAACCGTAATTCCTTTAAGATTTTCGAGAACGCTCTGCCCCATTTACCGAGATATTTTCCGGATTGGCAACGTTATCGCCAATTTTTCGCCTCAACTCGGGCACTTAAGCAACAAGAAGTCTTTGGGCTCGACCGTTTCAACCAAACGGTTGCGCTGAACAATCACCGGGCTTGATTGATGACTATTGTCAAACTGTGAACCCAATTCCGACCAACTACGTCCTCATTGTTCAGCTAAGACCGAAACGAACGTTCGAATAACGAAGTTATTGCAATGACAGCCATCGAAGCAGCTCAACTGGCCCGGTCAAAGAACGAACCGGAAGACCGGCTACTGCAGAATATCAAAGACTACACGGCCATGAGCTTTGAGCTCTTGTGGCAGCGGCAAGCGATTTTTCTTGCCACGACGATACTGACCGCGTTCTTCTTTGATCCGATAAATGCGCTGTTGTTTTATGGCACAATCCTAATTTGCGAAGCTCAGGACCTTATCCTGGCCAAACGCGTGCCAAAGCTAAGGCCAGAACAGCACAAAGCCATCGCGATGATGGTCATGTGGATACTACTGAACACTATCCTCAGTTCGATCGCCATATGCTTGTACGCCGTCTCAGTCGCCTTCAAGCAAGAATCCGGTGGACATTTCACCCCTTTGTTCTTCCTTTTTGCAGCTGCCTTGTTCGCGGCGATGAACAACCATCAATTCGTTTGGGCAATGATCGTACGACTGGCCATGTACGGCATTTCGTTCATGATCATTGTCGTCAAAGACCTTTGGGTCGTCAGGCCACCGCTGTCGTCCGAGCTTTGGCTGCATTTCTTCACAGTTGTCTTTGTAATGTACTTTCTGATCGACTGTTCGCTTGTTTTCCTCAAGCTCTATCGCAGAAATCTGGAACAGTTGGAGAGATTGAAAGAAGAACATGAAAGAACAAAAGCGGCCTATGTCGCAAAAACCCAGTTCATATCGACAATTAGCCACGAGCTTCGCACGCCCCTAACTTCGATCAAGGGGTCGATCGACCTGATCAATTCCGGTGCTTTGGGTGAGGTTCCCGACAAGATGCTGAACCTCGTGCAGTTGGCCGGAAAGAACAGTGAGCGGCTGGCCTCGTTGATCAACGACATCCTGGACATCCAGAAAATGGAATCCGGTGAGATGAGTTATCGCGAAATCACGATCGACGCTCAGGCTTTGACCCGCGAGGCGATTTCGTCAAACCTTGGATTTGCCAGCGCCCACAACGTCGAAATCAAAGAAGATATTCCGAACTCGGAAGAACTGTTTGTGCAAGGCGATGACGTTCGTCTTCAGCAGGTCCTGACCAACATGATTTCCAACGCGGCCAAGTTTTCCTTTGACGGCGGGGAAATTACTGTCGGATGCAAGCGGATCGGCGACCGCGTGCGTTTCTTTGTCAAGGATCAGGGTATCGGAATACCGCAAGGCAGTCGCGACAAGGTGTTTGATCGTTTCTCACAGATCGACTCGTCGGACGAGCGTCATGCGGGTGGAACTGGGCTTGGCATGAATATTTCCAAGCAGATTGTCGAACACTTTGGCGGAACGATTGATTACGAAAGCACGCTTGGCAAAGGCAGCACGTTCTATGTAGATCTTCCGCTGTCCACCAAGGAAGATCGCGCTGCATCCACTGTTTCGGTGATACCGCAAGCCAGAATAGTACCATCCGAGTAAGGCACCCGCTGCTACAAATCCTTCAGGCCGAAGGCAGCCACTGGCTGAGCGCCATAAGACAAGCCCGACTTGAAATGTAGCTCCGAGCCGTCGACGCGCTTGATCTTGAAGGCTTTGCTGGTCAGATCTCGCGCCTCTTCGCCCGGCGGCAGTTCGCCATTCCATCCTCCAAGCGGATGATTGGCGCGGCGGTCAAAGTCGCAAAGATCGAATGTCTGAACGACCTTTACTGCACCGGGCAACTTTGTTCCTTCGCAGCGGTACTGCTTTGGAAATCGGGGATCGTTGCAGACCATGTCTTGAACCTCGACGTTATCATTCCACTCGAAGCGATCAAAAGCCTCGCGCGGCGGGCCGGCATTTTCTGGATACTCGGCATCGTAGAGACCCAACAGCGTATAGCGATCATTCCATTCGCTTGTGCGCCCCTTTTTTGCATAGGTCGTCCGCGTCTGGGCCGAGTTGAAGATTGACCAAAACCCTTTGCGTGCCCGCGGTGGCATATCGCCCGTCTTGTCCGGCGGCCCCAGGAATTTGAAAACCTTGCCGCCCTGATTATCCTGCCCGATCAAACCTGGTCGGCGGTCATTCAGAACCCAGTTGGCCAGAACGATAAAGTCCCGCATCGCGACCCCATCGATCGAGAACGCGGCGTGGCAATTGTAGAACCGATTGTTGTAGATACACCAGTCCTCGGCCCCCATCTCTGGCTCGACGGCGTTATCACGGATAAAGGCAAAGCTATTGTCGTGAATTCGCACATTGCGGTTCCGGGTTATGCGCGGTTCTTTCTTGGTGCCCTCGATCCGCTTCTCGCGAATGTCCATTCGGATGGCATTGAACGCGTGGCTGATCTTGCAGTTTCGAACCACAACCTGGCCTTCTATGTCGAAAGCCCCCAACATCGCGCCGTTGAAAAAACTGGCGTCAAAATGGTCGCGCTTTCCCTTCACCTCGGGCCAGGTATGGCGCCCATCCCACATGTCATGATCAGGGTCCTGCACCCATGTGACGCCATCCAGAACCAGACCTTTGGTGGGTTTCTGATCTGTTTGTCGCGCATACAGGAAATACCGCCCACCTGTGCCGCTACATCCCCGCACCGTCACATCCCTGCAGGATCTTAGGTAGATCGCATTGGGCCAGCAATTTTCAAAACTCAGGTTTTCGATCACGATATGATCTGCACCAAACAGTTTGAGAAAAGCAAAATCGCCATCCAGCGGCTCCAGCCCGCCATGTCGCCCGTCATCGCGTGTTTTCCCACCGTCCAGCATCGCGCGGCCTCGGCGTGGCCCGCGAATTGTGATGGGGTGTGCTTTTGTTCCCGAAATCGCAATCACCGCAGGGGTGGGATAACGGCCCGGCAAAAGCTCAATCGTATCGCCGGGCCTGGCCTTGCCAATCGCCGTTTGCAGATCAAACGCCCAGTCAGACGACTGATCGGTGTTGTCGCGTCGACGCAAGCTGGGGGCCGCAAAAATCAATGCCATAGCGTATCCAATCAATTTTCCTGAAACAGGAAAATTGAACGAAATTCGACCGCGCGGCGCAAGTGTTTTGCAACAAGGCGGCACCAAATGGCGCGGCTCACCGGACCTCTTACAGGATACTGATGATCAGCGGTTAGACGAACCTATTGACGTAGTTTTCCAGTTTCTCTTGCCGACCTGAGCGCGGATCCGGGTTGATCCCCTGGTCCAAGACGCGCGCGGTGATCTGGCCCAGATCGCTGTCCAACATCGCCTCAGCTTCCGGGTCGGACCAACCCGCATAGCGTTCGCTCAGCGCCGCCTCCAAACCGCCATCCTCGATCATCGCCGCAGCAGCTTTCAGACCACGAGCGCAGATGTCCATCCCACCGACATGAGCAGCCACCAGATCCTCGGCATCAATCGACTGACGGCGGATCTTGGCGTCAAAGTTGGTGCCCCCGGTGGTGAAACCTCCATCCTTGAGGATGTGGTAATAGGCCAGCGCCACCTCAGGCGTATTGTTTGGGAACTGATCGGTATCCCAACCCGACTGGTAATCGTTGCGGTTCATGTCGATCGACCCCAGCATCCCTTCTGCCGTGGCAACCGCGATCTCGTGTTCGAAACTGTGGCCAGCCAGAATGGCGTGCCCCTGTTCCAGATTCAGCTTCACCTCATTCTCAAGCCCATACTTTCTTAGGAACCCGATGCAGGTTGCGGCGTCGTAATCATATTGATGTTTTGACGGTTCCTGCGGTTTTGGCTCCACCAGAATGGTGCCTTTGAAGCCGATCTTGTGCTTGTATTCGACAACCATGTTCAGAAAGCGGCCCATGTGATCCAACTCGGCCGTCAGATTCGTGTTGAGCAAGGTTTCATACCCTTCACGCCCGCCCCACAGCACATAGTTTTCGCCGCCCAGTTTATGAGTCGCATCGATGCACGATTTTACGGTCGCCGCAGCAAAGGCAAACACGTCTGGATCAGGATTTGTACTGGCGCCTGACATCCATCTGCGGTGGCTGAACATATTGGCCGTGCCCCAAAGCAGCTTGGTGCCGACCTGCTGCATTTTCTCACCGATATAGTCGGTGATCTCGTTCAACGTGCGCAGATTGTCAGCGAAATTGCCCTGCTCGGGCCGAACATCAACGTCGTGCCAGCAGAAGTAAGGCTGCCCCAGAATTTCAAACATCTCAAAGGCGATGTCCGCCTTCAGACGGGCGCGGGACATGTCGTCTTGCGGGTACCAAGGGCGCTCAAAGGTCGGGCCCCCAAACGGATCGCCCCCTTCCCATGCAAAGGAATGCCACCACGCGACGGCAAAGCGCAGGTGATCTTCCATACGCTTGCCCATCACGATTTCGTCTGGGTTGTAATGGCGGAAAGCCAGCGGGTTCTTGCTGTCCAATCCTTCGTATCGAACTTTTTCGATACCCTCAAAAAAACCGCTGGTCATGGTCTTACCTACTCTGTTTTTTGTCCTGGTTGCTTGCCCAGAATAATCATGGACAGCAAATCGTCATCTGTAACGTCGGCGATGTCGACCGTTCCAACCAGTTTCCCGTTTTTCATGACCGACGCGCGGTCACACAGTTCCATCACCGCATGTACATCATGGTCGATCAGGAATATTCCGATCCCCTGCGCCTTGAGCTGATGGATCAGATCCGCCACCATCTGGGTTTCATGAGGGCCCAAAGCTGCGGTCGGCTCGTCCATGATCAGGATACGTGCATTGAAGTAAACCGCCCGTGCGATGGCAACCGACTGTCTTTGCCCACCCGAAAGCGCCGAGACCGGATCGTTGAACTTTTGAAAGTTCGGATTGAGCTGCGCCATGATCTTGCGGCATTCGGCCTCCATCGCGGCATCATTGACCAGACCCATTGGCGTGATCATCTCGCGCCCCAGAAACAGGTTCGAGGTCGCATCCAGATTGTCGGCCAGGGCAAGCGTCTGATAGATCGTCTCGATATTGTTGGCACGCGCATCGCGCGGGTTGCCGATCTCGACCGGTTTGCCATCAATCAGGATCTCGCCCTGATCCATCTGGTAAGCACCCGACAACACTTTGATCAGCGTCGATTTCCCCGCCCCGTTATGGCCCAGAAGGCCAACAACCTCACCGGGATAAAGATCGACAGAGACATGATCCACCGCCTTGATCCCGCCAAATGAGATCGAGATGTCCCGCATCTCGACCAGAGGCGGTTGGCCGGAGCCACGACCAGAACTTGAAACCTGTTTTTGAGTGTCCTGAGTTTCCATCACTTGGCCCCCAATCGCTTGCGGTATACGATGTCGATATAGACAGCCAGCACCAGAACGCTGCCGACGACGATGTTTTGAAACGGAGCATCCACCCCAACCATGGCCATGCCCGATTGCAACGCTTGCATGATCAACGCGCCCAGTATCGCGCCGTAGATCGTTCCAAGACCACCAGACAATGCGGTGCCTCCGATCACGGCCGCCGCGATCACCCGCAGTTCGTCCAGCGTCCCTATATCGTTCGAATGGTTGGCCAGACGCGCCGATGCGACAACGGCTGACACGGCACACAGAAAGCCCATCAAGGCAAAGATCTTTACGGTCAGCAGGCGCGTATTGATCCCCGAAAGCTCTGCCGCGTCCGGGTTCCCTCCGGTGGCAAAGATATACCGCCCAAACCGGGTTTTGCGTGCCACGACTGTCAGAGTGACGGCAACAATGATCAGAATAAGGACCGAAATCGGGATACCATATCCAACGACCAGCCCCTCGGGCATTACCTCACCCCGCGCCTCAAACATGCGCTCTAGCCGGCGCGTCGGGATCGCATAGCTGTTGACGATGTAGACATATCCTAGGATGGCGATCGCGATGATGGCCGCCAAAGTTGCCTCGGCCCAAACGGGTTTGACCGGGAAACCATGCGCGGACTTGGCACGCCTGCCGCTCCACAAGGCCCAGATCGCTACCGCCGTCGCGGCAAATCCAAACAGCCAGCTTGTGGTCGTGCCCAACGTACCGTTGGTACCACCAAACATGAGGAACGTGCTGTCCAGTGGGCCAATGGTCTGACCGCTGGTCATGTACCATGCCACGTTTCGCCAAACCAGAAATCCGCCCAATGTAACAATGAAGGCAGGGATTGTCAGATAACCCACCATCCATCCGTGGAACGCCCCGATTAGAGTGCCGACAAACAGACCAACGACAACGGTTATGGCCCATGTCAGCGGATTGTTCAGACCCATGCCCAGGATGTTCGGCAATAGCTCGGTCTGCGTCATTGCCATTACGGCTGAGGTGGTCGCCAAAAGCGCACCGACCGACAAGTCGATATGTCGCGTCACGATGATAAAGACCATGCCACAGGCCATGATGGCCACCGAGACGGTCTGAATGGACAGGTTGAACAGGTTTCGGGGTGTCAGAAAACGCCCGTCAGTGACGACGTTGAACCCGATGCAAAGGATGACAAAGGCGCCGATCATACCCAAAAGTCGCATGTCCAGTTCCAACTGCTGGAACAGGTTCTGCTTTGCTTTTTGAGGTACCGGCTGAGACGAAGTTTCGGTCATTTCCGATCTTTCATGTTCAGCAAAGGGTCCCTGGCCCAAAGCGCGGGCCAGGGACTTTTAGGTTTAGTTACAAGGTGCTGGGCCGTTCTCGACGCCCTGGCACAGATCCTCCAGAGGGATCCAGCCAGCATCTACAACAACCGACAGGTTGTCTTGTGTGATCGGAACCGGCGCCAGGAAGACCGAGTTCATTGTCGTGCCACCCGGCGAGGTCCAGCTGATTGCACCATCAACATCGCTCGGGCTTGTACCACCACTCAGGGCAACAGCAATCTCACCTGCCGCTTTGCCAAGCTCGCGCGCGTCTTTCCAGACGGACACAGTTTGCGTGCCCAGCGCAACCCGGTTCAGCGCCGCGTGATCGCCATCCTGACCCGAAACCGGAATACCTTCCATGCCTTGCGCGGTCAGCGCCGCAACAACACCACCCGCCGTGCCGTCATTCGAGGCAACAACCGCGTCAACGTTGTTTTCATTGGCGGTCAGGATCTGTTCCATGTTCCGCTGCGCGTTGGCTGGAAGCCAGCCATCGGTATAGGCTTCGCCGACGATGACGATGTCACCGCTTTCAACTGCGGCCTCAATGATCTCTTGCTGGCCACCGCGCAGGAAATCTGCGTTCGGGTCAGTGGGCGAACCCTTGATCATCACATAGTTGCCTTTGGGCATTGCTTCAAAAACGGCGCGTGCCTGCATGCGACCAACTTCGACATTGTCGAATGTCAGATAAAAGGCGCGATCGTCTTCGATCAGACGGTCATAGGCAATCACCGGGATGCCTTCATCTGCAGCCGCCTGCACGGCGGGGCCAATGGCCTGTGCGTCCTGCGCCAGAATGATCAGGGCGTCGACACCCTGCGCAATCAGGCTTTCGATATCCGCCAATTGTTTGGCAGAAGACGATTGCGCATCAGCCGAGATATATTCGGCACCTCCCGCCTCAAGCGCGGATTTGATCGCCGCCTCGTCTGTTTTCCAACGTTCTTCCTGAAAGTTGGACCAGCTTACGCCGACGACTGGCTCGGCGAATGCAACTGTTCCAAGCAGAACTGCAGCGGCCGAAAAACCGAGAATTCGTTTCATGATTTCCTCCCAATTGTCGAGCCAACGTCCTTGATTCGTGGCCCTCACGAATTTGGATAGCATATTTATTTCAGTCGGTAAAATATTTAGTGTTCAAAACCCTCCCACTTGGCTAAAAATGGGTAAGCTGCAGGAATCGGAACGGTAAGATGCTGAAAAGCAATGCTTCGCTAAAAACACTGGACCAAAGAAATGTAACGCGGCTTCGCGTTTTGGATCACATCAGGACGCGCGGATCGATTTCGCGGATCGACATCGCATCTGCTTTGAATACCAGTCCGGCAACGGTCACCGCTGCAACAGCCGATTTGATTTCAGCAGGCTTGATCCGGGAAGTTGAAGGCAATGCAAACGCAAATGCGGTAAAGCGCGGACGACCGCGTGTCTTGCTGCAGTTGGACGCAAGCGCCCATCTCGTTGCAGGGATAAAAGTGGCCCGTCAGTTTATCTCGGCCATTCTGGTAGATTTTGAAGGCAACGAAGTCGTCACGCATGAATACCCGCTGCAGAAGGCAAGAATGACACCCAGCGAGTTCGTTCAAACCATCGGAGCTGCATTGGATGAAACTTGTGCCAAATTTGGTGTCAGTGCCGATGCCGTGGCTGGTATTGCAATAGGTGTGGCCGGGCTTCTCGATGCAGAGCGAAACTTCGTCCATTGGTCCTCTTCGATCACCGAGCGCAATGTCGATTTCAGTAAACTGCTGACGGACGCTTTGCCTTGCCCAGCCTTTATTGAAAATGACGCAAACCTTGTGGCCAAGGGTGAGCAGCTTTTTGGTATGGGCAAGGGATTGAAGAACTTTCTGGTTGTGACGATTGAACATGGCGTTGGGCTGGGTATCGTCTTGGATGGCAAACTATTCCGTGGGGAACGCGGTTGCGGGGCCGAGTTCGGTCACCTCAAAGTGCAGCTCGATGGTGCATTGTGCCAATGTGGTCAGCGCGGCTGCCTCGAAGCCTATGTGGGCGACTATGCTCTGATCCGGGAAATGACGGTAATTGGGGCCAGTGAACAGTTGAAATCCGTCTCTGACATTTTCCAACGCGCGCATGACGGCGACGATCGCGCTGCGTCCGTGCTTGCACGCGCAGGCCAGGTGTTTGGGCTTGGAGTGTCCAATCTGATTAACCTGTTCGATCCCGAATGTATCATTCTGTCTGGAACCCAAGCCAATATCGACCACCTGTGCACCGATGAGGTGATGAACCGTATCGAGCGCGGCGTGGTGAAGGTTGATGCCCCACTGCCTGAAATCAAGATCCACCATTGGGGTGACCAGATCTGGACCAAAGGGGCCGCCGCATACGGAATCGAGCAGGTCTCGATCCTAAAAGTGAACGAGCTTGCCAAACATGCGTCTTAGTCCGGTTTTCACTCTTATCTTTGCAACAGCCGCAACTGCCGAGGTCGCGCTGCCAACGTTCGAACAGATCGCTATTCCCGAGCATGTCTATGACGGCGGATGGGAACACTTCGTCGGCGGGGGAGTGGCGGTGTTTGACTGCAACGGTGATGACCTGCCAGAGCTTTTTGTGGCCGGGGGATCCAACCCGGCGCAACTGTTCCTGAACACCTCGCAGAATGGGGTCTCATTTCGCAGCGCCACTCCCGACACTTTGACCTTAACCGGAGTCTCCGGGGCATACCCGCTGGATATCGACAGCGATGGCCTGATGGATCTGGCAATTTTGCGAGTCGGTGAGGATCTGCTGCTGCAAGGCAAACCAGACTGCGCCTTCGCGCCCTTCGAAGCCATAAGATTTCAATCCGCAGACCATTGGACAACCGCGTTCTCGGCCACTTGGGAGGCGGGCCAAACCCTACCGACTCTGGCCTTTGGCACCTATGTCGATCGGCTCAACCCAGATGGGCCGTTCGAAGCTTGCGGACCAACGCTGCTCTATCGCCCCGCAGGTACAACCTATGCAGAACCGCAGCATCTGACACCCGGCTATTGTGCGCTTTCCATCCTGTTTTCCGACTGGGCGCGGAGCGGGCGAGCAGATTTACGGGTCAGCAATGACCGGCACTATTACGTCCGAGGCGGCGCAGAGCAGATGTGGGCGATGGAACCTACGCCCCGGCTTTATTCTGCGGATGAGGGATGGTTGCCCTATTCGATCTGGGGCATGGGCATCGCCTCGCGCGATTTGACGGGCGACGGATACCCTGAGGTTTTTTTGACGTCGATGGGTGATCAGAAGTTGCAGGTGTTCGACCCGGTCGCGGATGGCCCGACATGGCGCGATGCGACCTATGACAAGGGGACCACTGCGCATCGACCGCATGCAGGGGAGGATGGACGGCCTTCGACCGGCTGGCACGCACAGTTTGCCGACGTCAATAATGATGGGCGTGACGATATCTTTGTGGCCAAAGGCAATGTCGAACAGATGCCGGACGCAGCGATGAGCGACCCCAACAACCTACTTTTACAGCAACCCGATGGGCAGTTCGTTGAAGCCTCGGTGGATGCGGGTGTCGCCTCGATGTCCAAGTCGCGCGGCGGAGCGGTTGTGGATCTGAACGACGATGGACATCTGGATCTGGTGGTCGTGAACCGCGGCTCTGCGCTGGAGGTGTATGAGAACCAGACCGGCCCGGGAAACTGGCTGCTTGTTGAGGTCGAGCAACCTGGGACAAACCGCGCAGCCGTAGGAGGGTTCATAGAAATCGAAACCGAACAGGGCCTGCAAACGCGCGAAATCACCATTGGCGGCGGCCATGCTGGTGGCATCGCGGGCCAGCATCATTTCGGCTTAGGCGACGCGGTTGAGGCCCGGTTACGGGTGATCTGGCCCGGTGGCACGGTTGGCCCATGGCAGAACGTAGCGCCCAATCAGATCATCCGCATTCAACGCTGATCATTGGTCGATAGGCAAACCGCTGGGCACCTGTTTCGGGACTCCCAGGCGCAGGGCCGGATCCTCAAGACTACCTAGAAAACTTATGATATCGCCGATTTCGGCGTCGCTCAGTTGGATCGGTCCCAGACCATTGGACGCAGCTATTGCATCGACAAGGGACGCGTCCAGCATTGGCTTTTCATCCTCAGCACCGGGGAATTCGGGCAAATGCGCCGACGCCACGGCGTAATCCCGCAGCGACTGCACCGGATCCAGATGATGGCGGACGACATCTTCCAACTCGGCATAGGCTCCGCTGTGCCCATAGGGCGCGGTCAGCGTAACGTTGCGCAGGGACGGCGTTCTGAATGCAAAGGCGTCGTCTGCATCACCAGTGACGCGCAATCGCCCATCATCGCGGGCATGGTTCTCAAATCGCGCAGCTTTGCCCGGCCCGATCTGCGGCATGGCAATGGAATGAAACCCGTGATCTGTCTGGAACCAGCCGGAATGGCAGCTGCTGCACCCGGCTTCGCCATAAAATAAATCCATGCCGCGCTGTTGAGCGTCCGAGAGGTCGCCTTCACCACGCATTGCCCGATCAAACGCACTGTTATCCGCGCGCCACTCGAACGCGATAAAGTCAGCGATAACGTTGGCGATACCGGTGAATGAAATCTCTTCGCCTGGATAGACGTCCTGAAACCGCTGCTGGTATTCTGGGATCTCGGCAACGCGCGCAGCGATCAAATCCCACGCACCACCTTCTTGCGACAGAAAGCCCAGCCGCACAGCTTGACTGATTTCGTTCTCCGAATAGTGTCCGGCCATTTCGTCAGGCGACAAAACCGGGAACATGGCCTGTGCCGCCAGCGCAGATTGGAACCCCGATCTCATATGCGTACTGAGCGGTGTTCTGATCCCGTCCGGTTCACCTGGCGCGGCCTCAAGCCGACCATCGTGAAAGAAGGTCGTGAATTCGGTTGCACCCAGGTTCCAAAGACCCGGAGAATTGCGGGGTATTCTCTGTTCCGGCAAGTTTTCGGGGTCAAGAACCCGCCCATCCCCAAGCCCTACACCGCCCTCGCCGACCCCCAGCGACAGGCCGTCCGAGGTTCCAAGATCTGGGTGATGACATGTGGCGCAGCTGATGTTTCGATTGCCCGACAGGATCGGATCGTAGAACAATAGCTGGCCAAGCTCGACCGCATTCAGATCCAGCTGCGGGAACTCGGGCTTGGGGCCAAGGTCCAGCGCTATTCCGACCGAGCCCGTCAAACACAGCCCGGAAACCGCGCCGACCAAAACACGTTTCACACCCGATCCTCCACAATCTCCAAGACCAGCTTTTGATAGTAGGGCTTTTCGGGCGAGTACAATACTGAAGGGAATGCCGGTGTGTTGACCGCATTAGGATAGCCCGACGGCTCGATACACAATCCGGCGCTATCCCAAAACGGATCAGACATCTGCGCCGCCGAATAGACCTGTGCCCCAGGTTGGTCGGAATAGACCCGCAATGTCAGACCGGATTCCGCAACAAGCTCGGCAACCGCTTCGTTGGTGGATCGCTTAGCATTGAAAACGAAAAAACTGTCCAGACCCTCTGCGCAGTCACCAATCGGACGCGCAGCAGTGAAGTCCCGCGTTGACCCCTTCACCTGGTGAATTCGACCGTTTGCAACACCCTGAGCGTCGGTGGCCAAAATTCGGTCGGACACGATCCTGAGATGTGCATCGGTCATACCGCTGAGATTACCCAGAGTATAATAATTGTGCTGCGCGATGCTGATCGGAGTTGGCCGATCCGGCTTGGCCGTTATTTCGTACGTCAGGCGCGGATATTTCAGCGTCACACGAACCTCAAATGCCACCAAACCGGGAAAACCACATTCCCCGTCTGGCGAGGCGTAATACATCACAGCCTGATTGGCCTTGGATTGTTGAATTTGCCAATATTGGCGCGACAGAGCGTGGAAACCGCCATGCAAGCTATTCGCACCTTCATTTGCGTCCAACAGGTATTCAACATCCTCCAGTCGGAACCGCGCCCCGCCGATCCGGTTGGCGACCCGTCCCACGATAGCGCCCAGATAGAACGGGTCTGACAGGTAATCCTGCGGGTTTTCATACCCAAGGATCAGCGGTGTTTCAACCAAAATCCAGCTTTGCGTGATCGCGCCATAGTTCAGCAACGAAGCCGACATGTCGTGATCTCTGAGAGTAACGCGTTCAATCTGCACGGCTTTGCCCCAGGCCTTTGTCTAACGCGCGGCCAAAGGGGCCACGGCTTTGTAATACTGCCTATACCGCTGATACGCGTTTTCATAAGCATCCAACAACTCGGCGCGCGGCTCTATATGTTCGGCAATCGATGGTGCGACCATTACGTCGCTTGGGGTGGCACCTGTGACCGCACAAGCCGCCAATCGCGCAGCACCCATCGCGGCCCCGAACTCACTGCCTTCGGGCAGGGCGAGCGGGACATCAAGCACCGTCGCAAGGGTTTCCAGCCAGAACCGGGATCGCGCGCCCCCGCCCACCGCCAGCAATCGGCTTGGCTCTGTGCCCGTGGCTTTCAAAGCCTCAAGGCAATCGCGCATTGCGAAACTCACTCCTTCCATCACCGATTGGGTCAAATCCGCCGGTTCTGATGACACGTCGATCCCAAGAAAGGCACCTCGAATGGCGCTGTCATTATGGGGCGTGCGCTCCCCCGACAGGTAGGGCAGGAAGGTGATCGCAGAAGGACCGTTCACTTGATCAGGCAGCGCTCCAGCCAAGGCACTGACAGGTTGGCCGAGATTGCGAGACAACCAGTTCATGCTGTTTGTCGCCGACAGGATAACCCCCATCTGGATCCACCTGTCTGGCACTGCGTGGCAGAAACAATGAACTGCGGTTTCCGGGTCGGGCGCATAGGCATTCTTGGCAACCAGCAGCACACCCGAGGTGCCCAGCGACAGAAAGCCCGTGCCTTCGTCAATCGCGCCGATGCCGCAGGCGGCGGCGGCGTTGTCACCCGCACCACCGGCAACAATGACCGGCCCGGACATCCCCCAGTCTTGCAACAACTGGGCCCGCACTTCGCCACTTGGCGCATTGCCCTCAACCAGATCGGGCATCTGGCTGGCGTTCATATGGCTCAACTCCAGCGCCGTGCCCGACCACGCGCGCTGCCCAACGTCCAACCAGGCGGTTCCCGCACTGTCGGACATCTCGCTGATGAACTCTCCCGTCAGCCAATAGCGCAAATAGTCTTTCGGCAGGAGGACCTTGGCTGTCTTGGCAAATATGTTGGGCTCGTGGGCCCGAACCCAAGCAAGTTTGGGCGCGGTAAAGCCGGGAAAGACGATATTCCCTGTGATTGCGCGCATGTCCGACAGGCCATCCAAAGCAAAGGCCTCATTGGCCGAGCGGGTGTCATTCCATAAGATGCATGGCCGCAGAACCTGCCCCGCCTCATCGAGCAGAGTCGCCCCGTGCATGTGGCCGCTCAGCCCGATGCCACGGACCGACGCCAGAGCGTTTGGGTTCGCCTGTTTCAGACTTGCGATGACTCGCTGACAAGCCTCAACCCAATCCGCAGGGTCCTGTTCCGACCACCCCGGCGACGGGGTCGAGGTTTCTATTGCGGCCTCAGCCTCAGCGATGATCTGCATCTGGTCATCGACCAGCAGCCCTCGCAGGCCCGAAGTGCCCAAATCCAGACCTAGAAACATGTTTGATCCTTCCCGATCACGCGCTTTTCAAGACAGCCGATGCTGGCCGCTATAGAACTCGGTCAATCCAGCTTGACCCAAGCTGAGTTGCGCGCCGCGCTTTGAACACAGGCACCTACGAATTTCACACCGCTCAGCCCATCCTGAACTGTTGGATAGACAACTGACGCGTCCGGCGTCTTGCCGTTTCGATGCGCTTGAATGGCCTCTGCCGCTTCGCTGTAGATATTGGCAAACCCTTCCAGATAACCCTCGGGATGGCCCGGAGGCACGCGGCTTATGCGGTTGGCCGCATCCCCTGCCCCGGCCCCGTTTCGGGTGATCAGGCGCTTGGGTTCGCCATAGGGTGTGAACCACAGATAGTTCGGATCCTCCTGCGCCCATTCCAGACCCCCCTTGTCACCATAGACCCGCAAGCGCAGAGCATTTTCATTGCCGGGTGCCACCTGCGAACACCAAAGCATCCCCCGCGCCCCGCCCTTGAAGCGCAACATGACATGAGCGTTGTCGTCCACAGGCCGTTCGGGCACAAAGGCCTGCAAATCGGCGGCCAGGCTTTCAGCCTCCAACCCTGTGACAAAGCAGGCCAGGTTATAGGCGTGCGTTCCGATATCCCCGGTTGATCCCCCCGCGCCCGAGCGCTCGGGATCGGTGCGCCATTCGGCCTGTTTGAAATCCTGCTGTTCGGTCAACCAGTCCTGCGGGTATTCCACCTGCACCACACGAATGGTGCCGATGTCGCCATTGGCCACCATCTCTTGCGCCTGCCGCACCATCGGATAACCGGTGTAATTGTGGGTCAGGATGAACAGAGCGTCCGAGCTTTCCGCTGCTTTGACCAGCTTTTTCGCGTCGCTCAGAGTCGAAGTCAGTGGTTTGTCACAAATGACATGAATGCCCCGTTTCAGAAACTCGCGCGCCGCCGCATAGTGAACATGGTTGGGCGTTACGATTGATACCGCTTCGATCCCTGATTTCAGCCGGGCCTCACGGATCGCCATCTGCTTGAAGTCATCATAGATCCGCGCAAGCCCCAAAGCCTCACCGCTGACCTGTGCTTTTTCCGGCGCCGAGGACAATGCGCCAGCGACAAGCTCGAACTTGTCGTCCAGTCGCGCGGCGATACGATGTACGCCGCCGATAAAGGCGTCGTTGCCACCACCGACCATACCAAGGCGAATGCGGCCCGCGTTCTCTTCGCTACGTCCAGTAACCATCAGTCGATCCCCAGCATCTTGCGGTTTGCAGCTTCATCGGTTCCGCCATCTGCGAAATCGTCAAACGCTTTTTCTGTGACGCGGATAATGTGATCCGAGACGAATTGCGCCCCTTCCCGTGCGCCGTCCTCGGGGTGCTTCAGGCAGCATTCCCATTCGACGACCGCCCAGCCATCGAAGTCATTCGCGGCCATTTTCGAGAACACAGCCCCAAAATCCACCTGCCCATCGCCTAGCGACCGGAACCGGCCTGCACGGTCGACCCAGCTTTGATAGCCCGAATAGACACCTTGCCGACCGGTTGGATTGAACTCGGCATCCTTGACGTGGAACATTCTGATCCGGTCTTTGTAGATGTCGATATTGTCCAGATAATCGAGGCACTGAAGGATGTAATGTGACGGGTCATAGAGCATGCAGGCCCGTGCATGGTTACCGGTTCTTTCCAGGAACTTCTCATATGTGATGCCATCATGCAGGTCCTCGCCCGGATGGATCTCGTAACAGACGTCGACGCCGCACTCTTCGGCGTGGTTCAGGATCGGCAGCCAACGGCGCGCAAGCTCATCAAAGGCGGTTTCAACCAAACCCGCCGGACGTTGTGGCCAGGGGTAAAGATATGGCCAGGCCAGTGCGCCAGAAAAAGTCGCATGCGCGTTGATCCCCAGGTTGCGCGAGGCCGACAACGCCTTTTTGACCTGATCCACCGCCCATTCCTGGCGGGCTTTTGGATTGCCCCGAACGCTTTCGGCGGCAAACCCGTCAAAGGCGGTATCATAGGCGGGATGCACCGCAACCAATTGCCCCTGAAGATGGGTCGAAAGCTCGGTAACCTCGACGCCGTTCTCCTGCGCCTGCCCCTTGAACGCGTCGCAGTAGTCCTTGCTGGTCGCAGCAGTTTCAAGATCAAACAGCCTGTCGTCCCAACTGGGAACCTGCACCCCCTTATAGCCGCATTCGGTCGCCCATTTGGTGATCGCGTCCCACGAGTTGAAGGGCGCCTCGTCTCCGGCAAACTGTGCCAGAAACAAAGCCGGGCCTTTGATTGTTTTCATGGTGTTTCCTCCCAGAACCCAAAACCCCTAACGGGGCAAATTTTCTTTCAGATAAATGTCAGTGCGGATACGTTCCTGTGCCCTGTTGAAAGGCACCTTGTCCGAAGTCGCGCGCAACAGGCGAACCGCAGAGCGAATGATATGCCCAGAATCTTGTGAAATTAGAGCGTCAAAGATCCCTTTTCGCAAGGCTTCGCGGCTAAGCGGGGTCAGTTCATGCGCAATGATCACCAGATCCTTGCCGATTCTGTGATCTGACAGAAACTGAACAAGACCTGCATTACCCGCAGCGGACGAATAGATCCCGACAAGATCAGGGTAGGTCTCGAAAATCTCGGGCAACAACTTGTAGATCAGTTTCGGGTCGTCACGACCTTCGACCGAAGCCACAACTTCGAGATGCGGAAAATCTTCCGCAACCACCAGGTCGAAACCCTGTCGACGTTCCAGGTGATCACGGGCAAGCCGCGATCCGGTCAAAACCAGAACCTTCCCTTTGCGATGCACAAAGCGCCCCATCAACTGTGCCGCGGTTCGCCCGGCCGAGACGTTGTCGATCCCGACAAAATGATCCCGATCCGAACTTGGCAAATCAGACACCAATGCGACCACCGGAACGCCTTTGTCGCGGGCTCGTTTCACAGCATCCCGAACCGATGGGGTTTCTGGCCCGAACACTGCGACACCGTCTGTTTCCCCGGCATCGATCCCGTCAAGAAGATTGACGATTTCTTGCGGATCAAAGGGCGCGACTTTCTTGATTGAGATGCGGGTCCGCTCGATGAATTGGTCACGGGATTGCTCGGTAATCTGCGCGGTTAACGCCTCGATGAACTCATTGTCCGTGTCGGGCAGAATGAACAAAAACCTGTACACGCGTTTTCGTGCCAGATTGGCCGCTGCCGTATCGCGGACGTAACCCAGCTTATCGATCGCCTTTTGCACTTTCTGGACGGTCACAGAGCGCACTCCGGGGCGTCTGTTCAGAACCCTGTCGACCGTCGCAAGGCTGACACCGGCCACACGCGCGATGTCATTGACCGTTGGCTTTTTCACCAATTCTAGTTTTTGTTTCTGGTTTTCCACGTGACTTTCAGCCCTCAAGCGCCTGCGCCAGACCTTCAAATAATAGGGCGACGGCCTCGGCACCGGGATCGTTATGCCCGATCAGGTTTTCGGCCGGAACATAGGCGGCGCGACCGGCTTTGGCACGATGAATCTGTGCGGTTGAGTCAGCCCCATTACGCGCTGCCTTGGCGGCCTCGGTCATGCCCGATTGAAGCGCTGCAAGCGCTGGGGCGAGCGCGTCAACCATTGTCCGGTCACCCACCTGTGCGCCGCCCACCTGACTGACCCTGTTCAACCCTTCAACCAGCGACTTGGAAATTGAGGCACCGCTGGCACAGGCATCGCCTGCAGCGTTGAAGAAGATTGCTAGAATAACACCGGATGACCCGCCCATGGTCTGGCTCAGCTCATTGCCCAGCGCCGGAAAAAGCTGCGTAAGGTCAGCCAGCGGCATCCGGTCTATGCTGACCTGCAAGGCGCGCGCTGCGGTCGCCAATGTGCTACCGGTGTCCCCATCCCCGGACTTGGCGTCCAACTCGTTCAGTCTGCTTTCCGCATTGATCAGCAGTTCCGACAGGCGCAAAATCGTCTCGCGCGTCGCCGGGTTATTCGACGGGATCGGATCGATTGGGGTCAACCCGTCGGGCAGCGGTGCAACCGGCACGGGCTGGATGGCGTTGACACCTGGCCATGCGGGTAAATCAACCGGGGTCTGGAGTGCCGCCAGATCATCGGTGGCAACTGGCAGGATCGACACGGAAAATCCATGCATATCCAAGGACGTCATCATCGGAGCAGGTCCGATGATATGCTGTGCGATACCCGTCTCGGTCAGCGCATGGGTCAGCACCGACATCTCAAGCGGCGTGGTCGAACCCAGGTTGTTGACCAGCGCCACACAGTCGCCCGACCCCACACGCTGTTTCAGCTTTTCGACCACCGTAGACATCGCCGTGACCGCATTCGAGAAATCGACCTGTTCCACCCCCGGCTCACCGTGGATGCCCAAACCAAGCTCGGCCTTGCCCGGCGCTATTCTCTCTTCTTTGGGCGATCCCGGTACGGTACAGGTATCCAGGCTCATCCCAATGCTGACGACCTTGTCGATCACGGCTTTGGCTGCAGTCGTAACAGTGGCCAAGTCAGCCCCGCCTTTTGCCAGCGCGCCCGCGATTTTATGCACAAACAAAGTTCCCGCGACGCCACGTGGTTGCGGCAGGTCCGGCAAGGCGATGTCGTCATCGACCACAACCATCTCGACCTTGCGCCCCAGCGCCCGCGCCCGCTCGGCTGCCAACCCGAAGTTCAACCGATCGCCGGTATAGTTCTTGACGATCAGCAGGCAGCCCGCCTCGCCCGTGACAGCAAGTATCCCGGCAAGTACCGCCTCAACCGATGGCGAAGCGAATACCTCTCCGCAAACGGCGGCGGTCAACATGCCCGCGCCAACGAACCCGGCATGGGCCGGTTCGTGCCCGGACCCACCACCCGAAACCAGCGCCACTTTCGACTTGTCCCAGTCCGACCGGTATACAACCTTGATATGCGGATAGCCGTCCAGCCGGGTCAGCGCGCCGCCGGACGCGGCCAAAAGGCCATCGATCGCATCGGTCACAAGGGTTTCTTTGGTGTTGAGGAACTGGGCCATGCTTTTGCTCCTTAAGTCACACGCGCACCGGACGCGTCAAAGTATAACGGGTTCTGTGGGCGGATTTTTATCATCTTTCCAGTAGGATAGTCCTGATGGACATCAATCAGGGTCACCACCTGATGCCCCTTCAGATCCAGATGCAACCTGGTCTGATCGCCCAAATGCTCGGCACGGATGACGCGGGCATCCGCACCTTCACCTTCAACGATGTTTTCCGGGCGTAGGCCGATCTGCGGGCCTTTGTGACTGCCACCGAACAAGTCGGACGGAAGAATGTTGATCCGCGGCAGGCCCAACCGGCTGGCGACATAGACGCTGCCGGGGTTCTCGTAAATGTCGCGCGGTGTGCCGTATTGAACCAAGCGGCCGTCTTCCAACACCCCGATATGGGTCGCCATTGTCATGGCCTCGACCTGATCATGGGTTACATAAAGCAGGGTCGAGCCCAGATCAGCCTGAATGCGCTTAAGTTCTACCCGCAGGTCGGCGCGCAGTTTGGCATCAAGAGAGCTTAGCGGCTCGTCCATCAAAAAGATCTGCGGATCACGCACCAATGCGCGCCCGATGGACACACGCTGCATTTCACCGCCCGACAGCTCTGTGGCCTTGTTGTCCAGCTTATGCGGAATCTGCAGGATTTCCGCGACCTCGCTTACCTTGCGCGTGATTTCATCCTCGGGTGTCTTCAGGATCGGCGAGCGCAGTGGGAAGGACAGGTTATCGCGCACCGTCATATGCGGATAGAGCGAGTATTGCTGAAACACCATTGCCACGTCGCGCTGAGCGGGCGTGTCCAGGCCAACATCGCGTCCACCGATGTGAACCGAACCCGCATCCAATTTCTCAAGCCCTGAAATCAGACGCAGTGTTGTGGTCTTACCAGCCCCGGTTGGCCCCAAAAGAACAACAAACGCACCGTCAGGGATGGTCATCGAGATATCCTTGACCGCTTCAACATTCCCAAACGACTTCGAGATATTCTTCAACACAACCTCAGCCATCGCCCAACACCTCATCGTTCAGCACTGACCGCAACGCCCGGCCCGATGACTTCTCGAACAGCGTGACTGTTGGAGAGCGAAAATCCAGACCCACGAGATCTCCGGGGGTAACCGTTTCACGCGCATCGATGCGGGCTTTCAACTCACCATTGGGGCTTTCAAGCGTCACGATCTGGGTCGTCCCCAGATATTCTGCTGCCAAAACTTTGGCACGGTAGTTACTGGCATCGGACAGGAACACATGTTCCGGGCGCACACCAAAGACCAACTCGCCTTCGGCTCCTTCCAGCAGTTTGGGCACCGCCTCATCATGACCGTTGAGCCGCACGGATTCTGCACCGGGCACCACCTTGCCCTGAAATGGTAGGAAGTTCATTGAAGGTGAGCCGATGAAGTCAGCCACAAACATGGTCGCGGGTTTGTCATAGATCTCTTGCGGTGTTCCAAACTGTTCAATTACCGCGTTGTTCATCACCACGATCTTGTCGCCCATTTGCATAGCCTCAAGCTGATCATGGGTGACGTAAACTGTTGTTGCGCCCATACGATCATGCAATGCGCGCAGTTCTTCGGCCATGTGTTCGCGGAACTCGGCGTCCAAAGCCCCTAGCGGCTCGTCCATCATGAAGGCCTTGGGCTCGCGCACAATGGCGCGACCAAGGGCCACGCGTTGCCGGTCGCCACCCGACAACCCACCCACCGGGCTGTCCAGAATGTCGGTGATCCCCAGAATGCCCGCAACCTCTTCGACCTTCGCCTTGACCGCTGCGCGCGGCATGCCCTGAGAGATCAACGGATAGCTGATGTTCTTTCGCACATTCATATGCGGATAGAGCGCGAACATCTGGAACACAAAGGCAATATCACGCTCAGACGGCGGGCTTTGACTGATCTCTTCCCCGTCCAGATAGATCTCACCCGATGTCGGCAGCTCGAGACCGGCAATCATGCGCAACGTGGTTGTCTTGCCGCAGCCCGAGGGGCCAAGCAGCATGAAGAACTCGCCGTCCGCAATGGTGAAAGAGCTTTCACGGACGGCCGTGAAGTCCCCAAACATCTTCTTTACGTTTTTGACGACGATCTCAGCCATCCGCAATCACCTCACCAATACGCAAGAGATTGCCATCAGGATCCCATAGCGCGGCCTCTCTCATGCCCCATGTCTTGTCTTCAGCGGGCATGAACTTGGGAAAGGCCCCAGTCTGCGGCAGCCCCAGCTGCGCGACACGATCTGAAAACTCATCAACATTGGTCGGCCGAATATAGACACCATGGTCGCAAGTTTCGGGCCGATTTTCGGGCTTTGCGAAAAAGTGAAGCTCTACCTTTTCATTGTTCATCAGCAGATAGCCTTCATCCTTGTACCAAGTGTCGAAACCAAGATCGGCATAGAAGTTCTGGGTCGCGTCAAAGTCGCGTGACGGAAGGATTGGGCAAGCTTGTTCCCACATCTAGTCGCCCTCCGGAAAATGGCTGACGATGATGAACATGACGGTTCCAATCAGCGTGACGATGAAGGAATAGGTGAAGGCCCACAGGACAAACGGCTGCATCAGCATCAAGACCCCAACAGCGATCAGAATGGTCGCCACCATTTCCCAGGGTCCACGGCGCAGCCGCAGCAATCCGTTCAGAAACTTGGTCATTTGCGCACCGCTCCGAAAGTGATCCCGCGCAGCAGGTGCTTGCGCATCAGGATGGTGAAGATCATGACCGGGATCAGGAAGATCGTAGCCCCTGCGGCGACGGCGGGCCAATCGAGTCCACCGATCCCGATGATTGTGGGAATGAAGGGTGGCGCTGTTTGGGCATTGGCCGAAGTCAGCAGTACTGCAAACGCATATTCGTTCCAGGCAAAGATCAGGCAGAAGATCGCGGTTGAGGCAATACCGGTCGCGGCCTGTGGCAGTACCACCTTGTAGAAGGCTTGGAACCGCGTGTAGCCATCGATCAGGGCGGCTTCTTCATACTCGCGCGGGATTTCGTCTATGAAGCCCTTTAGCAGCCACACTGCCAGCGAGATATTCACCCCGGTATACAGCAAGATCATCCCCAAATGCGTATCGCTGAGACCCAGATTGCGGAACATCAGAAAGATCGGGATCGCCACTGCAACCGGTGGCATCATCCGTGTACTCAGGATGAAAAACAGCAGATCGTCTTTCAAAGGCACCTTGAAACGGCTGAACGCATAGGCAGCCAAAGTGCCCAGAAAGATGCTCAGGAAGGTCGATCCAAACCCGATGATCACCGAGTTCATGAACCGTTCACCAAATTTCGAAGGTCCGACGATCACCATGTCGTATTGACGCACGATCTCATCCGCCCAGTTCTGTGGCGGGTTCGCTTCCAGAAACTCCTGTGTCTGGCGCGTGCGTGTGGTGAACAGGTTGACATATCCCTCAAGCGTCGGGTCGAAGACAAGCTTCGGCGGATAGCTGATCGCATCTGCGGGGGATTTGAATCCGGTCAGCAAGATCCAGACCAGCGGGATCATGGTGATCAGCGCATAGGTGATGACCAGTACACCGGCGATCCACTTCGACCGGTTGGTCGGTTCGGTAACAGAAAAGCCGCTCATCTCTGTTTCACCTTGTTCAGGGCTTTGACATAAATCGACGCAAGGCCGAAGACGGTGACGAACAAGATAATTGCATAGGCAGACGCATATCCCGTTCGCCATTTCTCGAACGCTTCACGTTTTAGATTGATCGAGGTCAGCTCGGTCGTTGATCCTGGGCCACCTCCGGTCAATTGCACCACAAGATCGAACATCTTGAAGTTCTCGATCCCGCGGAAAAGAACCGCCAGCATCAGGAAAGGCAGTACCATGGGAATGGTGATCGTGAAGAACTGCCGCAGCTTACTGGCACGGTCGATTTCGGCAGCCTCATAGATATAGTCGGGGATACTGCGCAGCCCGGCCAGGCAGATCAGCATCACAAACGGTGTCCACATCCAGGTGTCGACGATCACGATGGACCACGGCGCCAGTTTCACCGATCCCAGCATCTCGAAACTGGAGGGTTCTTTGCCCGTGAACCAAGAGATGATGTAATTGAATAAGCCGATTTGCGGCTGGTACAGAAACTTCCAGAAATTCCCAACCACAGCAGGGGACAGCATCATCGGCAGCACGATGATTGTTGTCCAAAGATCGTTGCCCTTGAATTTCTTGTTGATCAGCCAAGCCAGGGTGAAGCCGATCAGGACCTGAAAGAAAATCGTCCAGAACAGGAAATGCGCCGTTGCCTGCATATTCAGCCAGGTGTCAGAATCCGTCAGGATCCTCTCGTAATTTCTGAACCCTACATCCTTGATCTCGCGTCCGATCCGGTTGGCTTTGTAATTGGTAAAGCTCAGTTGGATGGTCCAGATCAAAGGAAAGATGTTGATCGCAAGCAGCAGGAAGATCGTCGGAGCAATGAATATCCAGGCGATCGCGCGGTCCGAAAGCCCCCGGATTTTTCGCGCAACTCTCACGGGCGTTGCCTGCGCAACGCGGTCTATGGTCCTGTCAGACATGTCTTGGCCAGTTCTTTTCGGTTTCGGACCTGAGGGTCGCAGAGCGGGCGACGGCCCGCTCTGAACCATTGTTCAGGACTACAGTTTGCCTTCGTCTTCGAAGACTTCGGTCCAGTCTTCGATCAGAAGATCAAGCGCTTCCTGAGCGGTGCCTTGGTCAGCAACCACATAGTCGTGAATGCGCTTTTGCATCGCCAGCAGCAGTTCCGCATAGGCTGGCTCTTGCCAAAAGTCCTGCACGCCCGCCATCGCTTCTAGGAAGTCGCCGGCAAAGGGCTGGCTGTCGACAAAACCCGGATCTTCCAGCACCGAATTATGCGCCGAATATCCACCCAGCTCCCACCACTTGGCCTGAACCTCGGGTTGGGCGAACCACTTGATATACTCAAGCGCTGCGTCCTGCTTGTCAGAATAGCTGACAACAGAAATGCCCTGCCCACCCAGGGTCGAGCCCGGCTGGTTCTGCGGCGGGTTCACGAAGAAGTCGATCTTGTCACCGCCGGTGTTCGGATCAGCATAAAGCCCCGGGAAGAACGCAAACCAGTTCATCGCCATGGCGACCTGACCAGACTTAAAGGCGTCCAGGCTCTCACCCATGTACGAGTTGGTATAGCCCGGAGGTGTCGCGGTCTCGTAGAATTCTTTGTAGAATTCCAAAGCTTCCACCGCCTCGGGCGAGTTTACCGCCCCTTCCATGTCGTAAGATCCTGGCGTGTTCTCATACTTGAAGCCCCAAGGGTACAACGCGCCGGTCACACCCATGGTAATCCCTTCGGATCCACGCTCGGTAAAGATAGCCGCACCATAGACGGTTTTGCCGTCAATCTCGCGGCCTTGGAAGAACTGGGCAATCTGCAACAGCTCTTTCTGAGACTGTGGTTCGCGCAGGTCCTGGCCGGTTGCTTCCTTGTAGGCGGCCTGAATTTCAGGATCTGCAAACCAGTCTTTGCGATAGAACCACCCGTTTGCATCACCCATGGCAGGCAAGGCGTAATAATTCGGCGTACCTTTTGGCCAAGTCGAATAAGCGTAGACGGTCGCCGGGGCGAAATCATCCATGCTGATCCCTTCTGCATCGAAGAAATCATTCAGCTTTACGTAATGCCCGTTCTCGGCACCGCCGCCGATCCATTGGCTGTCACCAATCAGCAAGTCACAAAGCTTACCGCCCGAGTTCAGCTCGTTCAGCATCCGGTCTGCAAAGTTCGGCCAGGGCACAAATTCGAAATTCATGGTATGGCCAGACTGGGATTCGAATTCCTTCGAAAGCTCAACCAGTGCGTTGGCCGGATCCCACGCCGCCCAACACAGTGTCAAATCGTCAGCATTTGCCTTGGTAGAAAGAGTAGTAGCGGCAAGGACTATTGCGCTGGCCGAAGCCAGTTTTGTGTAAGTCATCCATTCCTCCCTTTTTGCGCCGTCGACCGAGGATGTGCGAATCGCGGCATATGTCCAAGGCTATTTGAGGTACGCACCTCAAGTCTAGGAATTTTTGAGGTTCGTACCTCATTCGTAAGCAAAACTCACGTTTGCGGTTCAAACAAAAGCTCTTGGATTTGATGTTTGCGTCCAGAAACGGCGCAGAGTTTCATCGAACTATCGATAAGATAGTCGCACGACTTATGATCACACTCGCCAGCCAGCATTTCAAGCGAACGGCAGCTTCAGATGATCTAACTCTATCAATTTGCCCACAGTTGCGACAGGGTATTGGACTTAGAAATTTGCCTCAGCCTTCAAGCCAGGTGCCATAGTCGCTGACCAGCAAGTGCGTGGGCGCCTGGTCTTCTTCGACGTTCGAGAACCGACCAATCGGTTCGCGGAAGATGTTGTCAGTCTCGTCGTCATTGACGGTTGAGACCTCTCCGATCAACACATCGCCGCCTTCGCCCCAGAACGCGTGCCAGTCACCCGGTTGCAAGGTCACGCTTTCGCCCGGTGCCAGTTTGAGTTTCTCGCCCGGCCCATACGAGCGTCGGATGCCGTCACACCAAACCGTTCCCCCCTGGTCCGCCGCAAAAGAGCCATCCTCGTTCGAGCCAAAAAGCTCGATCACCAGCGTGGCACCACCGCGGTTGATGATGTCTTCGGCCTTGATGACATGTGTGTGCATCGGCGAAAGCTGATCCTGACGCGAGATCAAAAGCTTTTCGGCATAACACATGCCCCGACCCTGCTGCAGATCAGCCAGACGGCCATTTCGCAATGTGAACAGGAACAGTCCCATTTCATCAAAGCGCCCATCGCCATAGTCGGTAATATCCCAACCGCAGCGCGCGTCGATCAGATGCTGCGCCTCTGCGCGTCTTGCCTTGAACTCATCGGGTGTCCAATAGGCAAAGGGGGGCAAGGTAAAGCCAAAGTGACGAATCATTTCGTCAGCTTCGGCCATGATTTCATTGACTCTGGACCGCTTCACGCGACTTCTCCTGTGAGTTTCAAGAACTCTATTACCATCGCCGCCGTCCATGTGAAATGTGGACCACCGCATGGGGCGCCATTCATCGGGTCAAAATATTCGGCAAAGCCACCGATATGGATCAGCTTCATGCTGTCGGCGATGATACGGTCAGCGGTATCTTTGTGACCATCCCGTAGCAACCCGTCAGAGATCATGTAATTCACGATCAACCAGGACGGCCCGCGCCAATAGCGGGCACCGTCATAGCCTTCGACATCGGGATCGTGGCTGGGGATCAGATACTTGACCCGACGCCCCAGGTCATCAATGCGTGCCGCAATCGCGTCGGCGCGGGATTGTTCGATCCGCGCGAACACGGGCAAGAGTCCTCCGATGGACGGGCTGTCGATCAAAGCTTCGGCCGCGCGGTCGAAACACAAGTACTGCTGATGTTTGTCGCTCCACAGGGTCTCCATCGCGGCAAGACCTTTTTCTGCAAGACGGCGTTGCTCGGTCGCCAGGACATCATCGCCAAGCTCTTCCGCCAAAGCGGCGAGATCGGCGCAAGACCTCAGCAGGATCGCGTTAAAGCCAGGATCGACCACCCTGAAGGGTGATGCATCATGCAAAAGCGAGTTATCCCAACTAAGACTGCGGAAATGCTGCACAAGCCAGATATAGCGCTGATACTGCTCTTTCGTCGGCCGATGTGCCGGATCCGCGTGCATCGTGTCGCGACGGGTGAACTCTCCCACACCCTCTGTCGGAACGCGCGAAAAGGCATCATCCCAATCGATCGAATTGTCGCGCCCGGATTCCCAAGGGTGAATAATCGCCACCAGCCCCGTGCCATCCGGGTCACGGTTGGCAAAGAACCAATTGTGCCAAGCCGCGATCTTGGGCAACAAAGCCTTGGCTCGCCGCTGCGCCATATCCTTGTCATGCGCCCGATCATATAGGCGGCGAATGGCAAACCCGGTGACGGGCGGCTGTGTGATGCCCGAGGACGGAACCTTGCGATTGGTCGCCCAAACCTCGGGGCCAGGGAAGTATCCGTCATCTTCTTTGTGGAAGATGATATGCGGCACCATCCCGTCTTCCCACTGATGCTCGAAAAGAGTTTCTATCTCCGTCCAGGCGCGGGATTCGTTGATGTAATACTGACCCAACGCGGACAGGGCGCTGTCCCAATTCCACTGGAACGGATAGAGCCCATGGGTCGGTACCGTGTAATGGCCCAAGTCATTGCGCTCCAAGATCTCGACAGCTTGGTCATAAAGGACGTTATTCATTTTTATCTCCGGCGATCAGGCCACGGCAAATTGCGACTGTGGGTCGAACCAACGAAAGCACCTGTTTTGTGATGTTCCAGCGACCTTACTCCTCGAACCACTCTTCACGTTACTCTTTGGAATGAAACTGCAGACGTTACTCGCCACACCGCAAGTCCCTAACCAAAGGCTCACTCAGGTTTCAAGCTGATGTTGCTTTGCAGGTGATCAGCACAAGACCCCGCAGGGCGTTCGTTAGAAGAACCCTGGGAGAGATCGAAGTGCAAACAAGACCTAATCGACAGTGTATCCTCGAGTTGCATTGCTACTCCCAAACAAAGCTCAAAACCAGGTAATAGGACTAAGCCATCCGTGGCTCTGTGCGTTGCAATCGGATCGCAAGCACAATCATAGTCACCTGACGCATATTTCTTACAGATCCGAGTGAGTTTACGGGCAAACTGATATAACGTTATACCTGATGTCAACTCAAATCCATGGACCGGAGGGTTGCTTCGCCGAGGTTCTCGCTCCGAACGCCTTGCAAGCTCGCCTGCTTGAATTCAAAATCTGCCGCAGTTGTATTTCCAAGTGAGACCGATGGCTGAAAAACCAAAGCTCGAAACCGTGGCGAAAAAGGCCGGTGTTTCCATTGCCACGGCAAGCCAGGTCATGCGCGGCACCGGACGAATATCGGACAAAACCAGGACAAAGGTGCTCGAAATCGCGCGCGTTCTAAACTACGTGCCAGATGGGCGCGCGGCGTCGATGCGATCTGGCGAAAGCCGCGAGATCGGGTTTACGATTCACCAAATTGCCAACCCGTTCAACGCTGAGGTTATCAGTGGGGTGAGCGATTTGCTTGAGACCGAAGGCTTCCTCGTCTCGGTGCTTGACTCGCAAGACGATCCCAAACGCCAGAGGAACCAGCTGGAAACCTTCATACGCGGTTCACGCGGAGGTTTGCTTTGGGTCCCTGCCAGAAATACTCCGCTGTCTACTCTGGAACTGCTACGCACCCATCGAACGCCAACCGTTTCGTTCTTGCGCCGCGGAGACACCTCTGAATTTGATCACGTAGGGATCAAAAATTTTGAGGCGACACAAACAGCTACTCGACATCTTTTGGCTCTAGAACACAAGAAAATAGCGTTTCTCGGCGGTATCGCCGATGTCGAAGTCCGAAACCAGCGCATTGCCGGGTATAGATCGGTACTGGAAGCACATGGCTTGAACCATCCGGTGATCTGGGAATGCCCCGACAACAAGCTTTCTGGCATGAAAGCAATGGCTGGGCTCAAAGAGGCACATCCAGAAGTAACAAGCGTAGTGTGCAACGGAGATATGATCGCGATTGGTGCGTGTCTTGCTCTTGTTCGCATGGGGCTCACGCCTGGCAAGGACGTATCTGTCATTGGTTTTGACGATATTCAGGATGCAGCAGTTTCTGCACCGCCATTAACGACGATGGCGGTTTCGCCGTACAATCTTGGTCAACAGCTGGCTCAGGTTTTGCTGGAAAGAATACGAGAACCGAAACGGCCTGTTTCTTCGCATGAAGTTTCCGCAAAGCTTGTAGTTCGGGAAACCACCGGCATTGCGAAACCGTCGCGTGGAAAACTGCCGAAAAACTGAAACGGGCAAAAATCCCGTGGGGTCATGGTTTACAGCGATGGCAACACGACGCAGCGCCACGACAAAAAGAGCTTGATTTCCTTACGTCTTTAGCTCGGCGGTGTCAGGACGCTCGTCAACGTCGCAGTTGTTGCCAAAACCACCACCATTGTCAAAAACTCAAGCTCGATCGAACGGGTCAGGCGCTGCCCGGCCCTTGCATCTCCACTTCGCAGGGCCGGAACAAACTGAAGCTTGTTGAATGCTGCGAATATCAACAAGAGGCCAACAAGAAAGATTTTGAACAAAAGCGCACGACCATAGCCGGTTGCGAAGAGTGCCTGAATGCTGCCGGCAAGCGCCCAAGCCATTACCAGACCCGCCGCGACCAAGAGCGGCACAACAAGTACACCCACCTTGCCAAATCGGTACCCTAGCTCCGCCGCATCTGAAAGCTGCCCTGGTTCAAGCGCCATTCTGCGAAGTGGGGCAAAGACGCCAAGCCAAAACGCTGCGCAAAGCAGATGTAGGAAAAGAACAACTTGAAAACCAAACCGTCCAAGTTCCGGCACATGACCGATCAGAGCAAAGGACCAAAGCGCCAAGAGGCCTCCGCAAAGAGCAATCCAACGGCCAAATCGTGGGACAAAGCATCCAAAAAGAAGCAAAACGGCGGCTAGCACTTGGCATAAAAGCAGGTATCCCACGGATGTCTGCCACAGCAAACCAAGCATCTCGGGGTCGACCATACCATCGATCTCGCCTGTAAGTGCAGCTCCGCGAAGCAAAAAACCGACAACCGCCGCGATCAACGCTGAACAGGCCAGAACGATGGTCTGACGCTTCAACTCAGGGCTTATTCGCGCCACCAAACCAGAATAGACGCACCCGATGATCACAAGCCCGGTAGCACCGATAAAGCTTAGGTAAAGTACAAGCTTGGCAAGGATTGCGGCGACATTCCAAACGTCCAGCATGTCTATTCCACAGTAAAAGAAAACTCGCCTTGCATCGTGTGACCGTCCACACCCAAACCTCGCCACTCGATTACATATGTACCGCTGCCCTTGCTCGGCAACGGTATCGAAAAGTTCTGTTCGAAATTCGTTTGGTCACCCAGTTCGAGTTTGACAGCCTTCTCCTGTTCAAAGGCCAATCCAACTCGCGTTAACCTGATTTCCTGGTCAAATGTCAGCTCAACTTCACCCGGTGGATTGGGTATCTTTGCACCATCGGTTGGGGTCGTCGTTTCTACTTTCGAATGCGCCATGGCAAAACCGGATAGCAGGACCAAAATCACGAATGTCAGGATTGTCTTCATACTGTTTCTCTTGGTTTTTTCCGCGCCACTTTCCGGTCAAAACTTTTGGCGACCACCGCAGCGAGGTTACCATAGACCAGAACTTTGCTTGTTATGAAGCATCAATCGTCAGATTGACGAATGGCGAAACGCCATTTCGATCCGTTTCATTATCTACGCGGTTTTTATTCCTGACCCACAATGCGCCATCAAAACTTCAGGGTTCGCCGCTGCCCCGCGCAAGAAGCGGCCAGATTTCGAAGCCCTGGATTTGAGCGAGGAGAACAACAGTAATTAAACCAAGGATCACCGGTTCAATTATGTTCTTTTAACCAAATCCCGAAGGTGACAGCTTATTGCAGCAAAACCCGTCAGCCCAGGAATAGAACTTTAGGCTTGATCCCCTCCCCTATTTTCCTTAAACGACCGCAATCCGGCGCCGCGTTTTCGCGACTCCGGTGTTTTTGGTTTGTCTTCTGGCGTGGCGCCCCGCTTTCTTCGGCCCAAGGCGCGCTGATGGCAGACCGGACCAAAGGAACAGTCGACCTGATCTCTGGCGGGCTGCGGTGCAGGACCCGGTAGAAGACCAAGAGCTCTGAGGGCGCGCTCAAACTTCGTGGACCAACCACGAGCAGATAGGAGTACCTGCGATGGACCTGATCGCACAGCTTGAGGCGGAGCAAATTGCCGCCCTGGGGAAAGACATCCCCGATTTCAAAGCCGGTGACACCATCCGTGTCGGCTATAAGGTGACCGAAGGGTCGCGCACCCGTGTGCAGAACTATGAAGGCGTCTGCATCGCGCGCAAGAACGGCGAAGGCATCGCCGGCTCGTTCACCGTTCGCAAGATTTCCTTTGGCGAAGGTGTGGAACGTGTGTTCCCGCTCTATTCGACCAATATCGACAGCATCACCGTTGTCCGCCGTGGCCGCGTTCGTCGCGCCAAACTGTACTATCTGCGCACCCGTCGTGGTAAATCCGCACGTATCGCAGAAGTCACCAACTACAAGCCCAAGGCTGGCGCCGAGGCGTAAGGAGCGGAAAGATGAAAAAAGACATCCATCCCGATTATCACGTCATCAACGTCAAAATGACCGATGGCACCGTGGTTCAGATGAAATCCACCTGGGGCGCCGAGGGCGACCAGCTGGCTTTGGAAATCGACCCCTCCTCGCACCCTGCGTGGACCGGTGGCGGCACCCGTCTGATGGACGCAGGCGGCCGTGTGTCGAAGTTCAAGAAGAAATACGAAGGTCTGGGCTTCTAAGCCAAACCTATTTCGAATGCGAAAGGCCGCCTGTTTGGGGCGGCCTTTTTCGTTTGGGTCAGCTGAGCGGTGGATTAAGAAATCGTAATCTTTTGCCCATCCGGGCCGCAGGTTGCGCGCACATCTAAAGTTGACCAGAGCGTTACCCCAGGAGAGTGCAATGCTATCGCCCACCAAATTGCTCGCCGCCACCGCAACCGTGGCCCTGTTGTCGCAAGCCGCTATCGCTGGCCCTGCCGACCAAAGCACAGAGTTGACCCCGCAGGATGAATATCTGGTGGATGGGATGCCCCTTTGGGGACCGTTCACTCCGGATTTTCCGCTGTCATTGCTGATCGAAAATAGCGGTGAGGCTCAGACCTCGTTGTCGACAATGGTCTAGCGCCCACCGCCGCAGGCTTAGACCCAAACCGACAGCGCCACAGGCAGAACCAGGATTGTGGCCAGGGTCGAGACCAGAATAAAGCCCGCCACGTCGGGCCCGTATTCCGGCACATGCTGATCGATGAAAAGATAGGTTGCCACGGATGAGGGCATCAGGCAGCACAGGATCACCGCGCCGCGCTCCGCACCCGTAAAGCCGAACAGCCAGACCAAAGCACTGGCGATCACAACGGCCATGGCGAGGTGCAGCCCAGTCAGTAGCACCGCGCGCCAAAGGCTTTGGATTTGTAGCGTCGCGAGTGTATGGCCCAGTGTCAGCAACATCAGCGGGATCGACAGCCCGCCCAGTATGTCAAAGGATTTGGCGATGGGTTGCGGCAGGCTGGTCCCCGTCGCCATCAGCACCAATGACAGCGCAACCGCATAGATGATCGGCGACGTCGCCAGTTTCTTGGGGGAAAACGCGCCAGCCGGGATCCACATGCCGATGGTAAATATGCTGATCAGGACCACGACGACAAAACCCATCGTATAGGCCATGCCCGCATTGCCCAGAGCCAGCAACGTGATCGGCAGACCTATGTTCCCGACATTCCCGTGCATCAAGGGCGTCAGGAATGCGCGCACCGGAAGACGCATCAACCGCAGCGCCACAAACCCCAGAACACCAAAGCCCGCGATCGCCAGCGCGGCGGCCGCCATGACGTCCAGGAACGTTCCGACAGCAATGGTCGTAGCCGACAGGTGCGAGATGATCAGCGTCGGGTATCCCACCCGCGAGACAATGCCGCCGATCACCTTGTTGTCGAAAGGCGCTTTGGTCACGGCCAGCCCATAGCCGATTCCGGCGCAGATCAGCACGGGCAATACCACGTTGAGAACGTTGAGAAACAGGTGCTCCACCCAAAGCCTCTTGCGCTGATGTCTTGCACAGACTGTGGTTGAGCGGCAGGAATTTGACAAGCTTTGGCCTGTAACGCCCCCGCATCACGGGATTTTCCGGAAAACGCGCGCGGAACCTCAAAACCGCAGTGTGAAGTCCTTCCCTTCGACACTCACACAACATATAGTGGCATGCAACAACGTGTGGATAAACACGGCGGGACACTGGGAATACAGGCATGGCACATATCATCGTAGTCGGGAATGAAAAGGGCGGCGCGGGTAAATCAACCGTATCCATGCATGTGGCCACCGCGCTGGCACGACTGGGACACAAGGTCAGCACCCTGGATCTGGATTTGCGCCAACGCAGCCTGGGTCGCTATTTCGAGAACCGTTTAAACTTCATGAAAAGCGCTGGATTGAACCTGCCCAGCCCACGCCACCATGACCTGCCCGAGATTGATCCCAGCACGCTGAGACCCGGTGAAAATATTTACGACCACCGTTTGTCTGCGGCCGTGGCCGAGCTGGAAAGTGACAGCGACTTTATTCTGATCGACTGCCCCGGCTCGCACACGCGTCTCAGCCAGGTAGCCCATTCACTGGCCGACACTCTGGTGACGCCGCTGAATGACAGTTTCATCGACTTTGACCTATTGGCGCGGATCGATTCCAAGGGTGAGAAAATCCTTGGCCCCTCGGTCTATTCCGAGATGGTCTGGAACGCGCGGCAATTGCGGGCCCAAGCAGGTCTGAAGCCCATCGACTGGGTCGTGGTGCGCAATCGCGTCGGCACCCAGCGCATGGTCAACAAGGAAAAGATGCAACGCGCGATCGAGATGCTGTCCCAACGCATCGGCTTCCGCGTCGCCTCGGGCTTTTCCGAACGCGTGATCTTTCGCGAGCTGTTCCCACGCGGGCTGACCCTGCTGGACCTCAAGGATATCGGGGTCAAACAGCTCAACATCTCGAACATCGCCGCCCGCCAGGAATTGCGGGACATGATGAAAGAGTTGAGCTTGCCGGGTGTTGAGATCGATTTTTAAGGTCTTGCGAACGGCTTGCGAGTCCCACGATTAACGCGGGAGCCCTTCGGCCGATCCACTCCACTCGTATTCGCGCCATTCCTCAAAGGGATGTTCGGCCAGCCATTTTTGGCAATAGTCGTGGATGACATCGTTTATGTTTCCACGATGTGCACTTGGCCAGTAGTGCTGCTGTTTCTCTGTCCCAAGATCCTCTTTCGCATAATAAAGAAGATAGAATTGAAGAAGGCATTCGGCTTGGCCTTCGTCGGCATATAGTTGACTCAGGGCTCGCAGGGTGCGCGCGCTTTCGCCCTCGCTTTGAACAAGTCTCCGAGCATGAGCCGTTGCGACTATTTCAAGAGCTTGTTCGCGGCTGCGAATTTCCGGCAGATTCAATTCAACCTGAACCCGCGCAAGTAAATCGTCGATTTCGGGCTTATTGAAGGGTGGCAATTCGCCCAAAAGCACGTACAGGCTTTCAGATTGAAAGCCGGCAACGACCATTTTTTCGGCCCAGTCTACGATGGTAGCGTCAGGCGGGACATCTAGAATGCGCCTCGCAAAAATCTCTGAGGTAAAGCGCGGCTCGATGAATGTCTTCATATTCAGTGTGAAAAGCCTTCAATTTTGCCATAGGTACGAGAGCCGGATAATGTACACACGTAGCTGTAGCCTACCGCCACCAATCAACCCGCTTGATACAAAACCGTAAACAACTCCTTGGGCTCGGGCACACCGCGCAGCATGTAACGGCCGACCGAGACCAGTTCGTGCGACGTATCTTGCGCGGCCTGCGCCACGTTGTCGGACACCAATATGCGTTGCCCCAGTGAACGGTGCATGCCAGCGATGCGGGCGGTTTGGTTGACGGCAGGGCCAATCACAGTGAAATCCAAGCGGCTATCGGCACCGATATTGCCATAGAGGATCTCACCTGCATGCAATGCGAGCGTATAGTTGACCAGTGGTAGTCCCGCCTGCGCACGTTGCGCGTTCAACTCTGTGATCCTCGTGTGCAACTGCGCAGCAGCCGCCAAAGCCGCCTTGGCATCAGCATCGATATCCCCGACATCGAACATCGCCATCACCCCATCTCCCATAAACTTGAGGATGCTGCCCTCGCAGTCGTGGACCACGTCCACAGCGACGGACAAATAGTCGTTCAGCATGTCGATAATGTCCGGGCCCGGCAACTCCTCGGACAGGGTGGTGAAGCCTTCGAGGTCGAAGTTCCAGATCACCGCGTCGATTTTCTGTAATGACCCTCGGCGAATTTCGCCCGACAGCACCCGTTGGCCTGCATCACGCCCCAGATAGACCCGCATCAGATCATGCGAGACCCGCGCGTTCGACGCAGATTTCAGTGCCAGGCCCAGATGTGGCATGACCCCTTTGATTATCGCCATATCTTCATCTGCAAAACCGCTCAGCGCGTTGCTTGTCCAAGACATAAGAACCCCGTCCACCGGTTTTTTGGCGTCTCGGGGCGTGCTATGTGTCGGAACGTCAAAGGAAATACCGGTTGCGTAATAATCGGTTGCTCCGATTTCGCGCAGTTCGTTCAAAAAAGGAAAACGGCTGGCTTCGTTCTGGTTGACCAAGCGTTCATGGATTTCGTCGACATCTTCTTCCAGCAGAGCGAAAAGAGGGCTTTGCCGCCAGGCTTCGCTCGGGATCTCGCTGTATTCAAAGGTTTGATAATCGCCACCTTTATCCTTGTACCAGCTATAGCCGGTGCCGCCGTAAACCGGATGCAGCGCTGATTGGGCTGCGTGAAACCGCATCAGAGGCACACCCATGTCGATCAATCGGTCACAATAGCCCTCGAGCAGTTGTTCCTTGCCCGCCCCTTCCAATCCTTGCGCAACCAGCCATTCGGACAGGCTGTGAATTTTGGTGTCTACTGATCCCGATATGCTCATATCACGTTCCTGTGTCGGCGGTGCTGTTCATCTGGGGACGCGCCCCGCCAATGTCCAGTGCCGGATCGGCCATGTCGCTTGGCCAATTCCGCTATTCCGTCGCGCGACAGTGGATTGGAAGTCAAGCGCTGATAGGTTCTGCTTCACCGATACCTGGATCACCTATGTGGCGACAGTTCTCTTGTTGATGAGTACGCCCGGGCCAAGCCAGCTGCTGATGCTGTCCAACTGCGCAACCAACGGTCTGAAACGCGGCGTTTTCACGGCTGCCGGGGACTTGACTGCCAATTTCCTTCAATTGCTGGCGGCAGGGCTTGGCCTTGCTGCCGTGATTGCCAGCTCAGGTACCGCTCTGGCTTTGATTAAGTGGTTGGGCGTTGCCTATCTGGTTTTTCTTGGTGTCAAACAGGTCCGTAATGCAAAAGCCGCGTCGACACATCGCGCAACAAAGGCGAGCCCCAAGGCGCTGTGGGTGCAGGGTTTTGTGACCTCTGCCGCGAACCCCAAAGCCGTTGTGTTTTTTGCGGCCCTTTTTCCATTGTTCATAGATGGTGCGCTGCCATTTTGGCCTCAATTTGCGATTTTGTCCGCGACCTATCTTTTGATCGACGGGCTGTTTCTGACCGTCTATGGCGCAAGTGCCAGTTGGCTGGCAAAGCGGCTACAAGGTCCGGCGCGGCTCTGGCTCGACCGGATCGGGGGCGGGTTCATGATTTTGGCAGCGCTTTTGCTGGGGCTTAAATCGCTTCGCGACGCCAACTGAAACAAAAGCCAAAACGCAAGAACATTTCCTGCCTCTATTTGATCCAGATCGTGGTGGCGCCCTGTCGAACTGATCAGTCTGTCAATATCCCAACGCGCCTTGCGTTGGGTGCCGTGAAACCGAACCCTGACCCCGGGGACGACAGAGGAGATCATCCATGACCAAGATCTTTGAAGTTCCGCTTTATGCCTACGAAAGCAGCGCAGATCAGGCTTCAGCCTTGCCGGTTCGGCACCAGGTCATTGTTGTCGGCGCAGGTCCCGTCGGGTTGGCCGCTGCAATCGATCTGGCCCAGCAAGGGGTCGAAGTTCTGGTGCTGGATGACAATGACAAGGTCAGTTTTGGAAGCCGCGCGATTTGCTTCGCGCAACGACCGCTTGAGATCATGGATCGGCTGGGATGTGGTCAGCCGATGGTGGACAAGGGTATCCAGTGGCACGAGGGTAAGGTGTTTTTCGACACTCGTCAGGTTTATGGCTTTGACCTGCAGCCAGAAAAGGGTCAACGCCTTCCAGCCTTTATCAACCTGCAGCAATACTATTTCGAGCAGTTCCTCGTGGACCGCGTGCGGGAGTTGCAACAACAAGGTGCTGCGATCGAAATCCGCGGGCGCAACAAGGTCGAGGCAGTGGGAACCCATCCCGACCATGTTCGGCTTGAAGTGGAAACGCCAGAAGGGCCTTATATCGTTGAAGCCGATTGGGTAATCGCCTGCGACGGGGCCGGGTCCTCAATGCGTTCCATGTTGGGCAAGGATTTCCATGGTCGGGTTTTCGAAGACAACTTCCTGATTGCTGATGTGGTGATGCAATCTGATCTTCCAAGCGAGCGTTGGTTCTGGTTCGATCCCCCTTTCAATCGAGGCCAATCGGCCCTGTTGCATAAACAGCCCGACGGCGTTTGGCGCATCGACCTGCAATTGGGTTGGGACATAGACAAGGACAAAGAGAAGCGGCCTGAGAATGTTATACCGCGCATAAAGGCGATGCTGGGCGACGATATCGATTTTGAGATCGATTGGGTCAGCATCTATACCTTTCAATGTCGCCGGATGGAGCGGTTCCGTCATGACCGGGTCATCTTTGCCGGCGACAGCGCCCATCAGGTCAGCCCATTTGGTGCACGTGGCGCCAATTCGGGTGTTCAGGATACCGACAACCTATGCTGGAAGCTTAGCATGGTGATCGACGGGCGTGCCCCCGAAACGATTCTGGACAGCTATGATCGTGAAAGAACGCAAGCGGCGGATGAAAATATCAGTGCCTCAACCCGGTCGACTGAGTTCATAACGCCGAAATCCGATATGTCGCGCTTGCTTCGAGACGCAGTGCTGGATCTTAGTGCGCAATTCGAGTTTGCCCGCCCGCTGGTCAATTCCGGTCGTTTGAGCACGCCTTGCATCTACGACGGCTCTCCGCTGAATTCAGCTGATGGACTGAACGGCCCAAGTAACACCCGTCCCGGTGCCCCTTGCCCGGATGCGCCTGTGGGCGATGGCTTTCTGCTTTCGAAACTGAACCGGGGATTCAATTTGTTGACCATCGACGCCGATGCGCCTGATGAGCTTGAGGTTGACGGGGTGTCCGTAAAAAGAGTGGCCCTCTCGGTCAAAGATGATCCATCGCTCGCGTTGAAGCATCGATACTTGAGCGAAGCCACCAGCGCTGTCTATCTGATCCGACCGGACCAGCATATTGCCGCCCGCCGAGACAGCTATGAAGAAAACGCGTTCCGCCAAGCGATACTCCGCGCTTCGGGGAAGGAGTAGCGACATGACCGATCTAGTTTTGACACCTAATATCCCGCAGCCTGACGATTTTTATGCAGAGCTTGTCGCAACACATGAAAGCCTGAACAAAGAAGAAAGCGATGCGTTGAATGCGCGGCTGATCCTGGTGCTTGCCAACCATGTCGGAGACAATACGGTTTTGAAACAAGCGCTGGAGGCCGCTTCTCAGGGTGCGCGACACCCTTTGCGATAGCGTCGACACTGGGAACGAATACCGATTGCAACCTGCAGCCAAAGCTCAGGCATGTATTTGCGCAGCCCCATACACGCAGACCATGCACATACCCTGTGTGGTAGCATATGTTTTGCGCAAAACCTTCCGAAGCTATGGTCTGACCGAGTTGCGAAAGGGGGGCGCATATGCCTACGATTACCGGCTACCACGCACATGTCTATTTCGACGCTGACACACAAGAAACCGCACAGCAGGTCTGCGAAGAGGCCGCCCGTCTGTTTCCTTCGGTTCAAATGGGTCGCCTGCATACGCGCAATGTTGGCCCTCATCCGCGTTGGAGTTGTCAACTTGGATTTCCGGCCGAAGCCTTTGATCAGGTCTTTCCCTGGCTTATCCTCAACCGCAAAGGGCTGACGGTTTTCACCCATCCTGAAACCGGAGACCACCTCGCGGATCATCGCGACCGTTCGGTCTGGATGGGAGAGATGTTGGAGCTTGATCTTTCGATCTTCGATTAGAGCACATATCAAGCGGGCGCTTCGTTTGGATATACGACCATTTGGGGGCTCTGCCCCCGTCGCAGCAAGCTGCGCCTCCCCCGAGGTATTTTTGAACAGAAGAAGCTTGGCGGGTGCGCTCTAAGCCAGGTCTCGGGCCTTGTCGCGGAGCAGGAATTTCTGGATCTTACCGGTGGAGGTTTTGGGAAGCGGGCCAAAGACCACCGTTTTGGGGGCTTTGAAATGGGCCAGTTGATCGCGGCAGAAGGCGATAATATCGGCCTCGTCCGCCTGCGCTTGTGGCTTGAGCTCGACAAAGGCGCAGGGCGTTTCGCCCCATTTGTCATCCGGGCGCGCGACCACGGCGGCCTCCATCACGGCGGGGTGTTTATAGAGCGTATCTTCGACCTCGACGGATGAGATATTCTCGCCGCCCGAAATGATGATGTCCTTGGAGCGGTCTTTCAACGCGATATAGCCATCGGGATGCATCACACCCAGATCGCCCGAGGCAAACCAGCCGCCGTCAAAGGCTTTGTCGGTCGCTGCGGGGTTTTTAAGGTAACCCTTCATGACGATATTGCCCTGCATGAAGATCTCACCCATGGTTTCGCCATCGGCTGGCACCGGTTTCAGGGTCTTTGGGCCAGCGACCATCAGGCCCGAAAGCGCCACATATTTAACCCCCTGACGAACTTTCAGCGCCGCGCGCTCCGGCGCGTCTTTGTCATTCCATTCGTCTTTCCAGGCGCAGACAACCGAAGGGCCATAGGTTTCGGTCAGACCATAGACATGGGTGACGTCAACGCCCATCGCCTCCATCGCCTCGATCACCTTGGCCGGGGGCGGGGCGCCGGCAGTCATCACCTTGATCTGCTGCTTGAAGTCTTTGAGGTGGTCGGGCGCATTGGCCAGCATGTTCAGCACGATTGGCGCACCGCAGAAATGGCTGACGTTTTCTTCCCTAAAGGCTTGATAAATAGGTTCGTCACGCACAGCCCGCAGGCACACGGATGTGCCTGCATTGGCCGCCATGGTCCATGGAAAGCACCAGCCGTTGCAATGAAACATCGGCAGCGTCCAAAGATAGACCGAATGCTGTGGCATCCCCCATGTCAGGATGTTTGACGTCGCGTTGAGAGCCGCCCCCCGGTGATGATAAACCACGCCCTTGGGATTTCCTGTTGTGCCCGAGGTATAGTTCAGCGTGATCGCGTCCCATTCATCTGTCGGCAGCGACCAGTCGAACTCGGGGTCGCCCTCGGCCAGCAGCGCCTCATAGGTCAGATCGCCGAGGGTTTCGCCGCCCGCAAAGCTGGGGTCTTCGATATCGATCACCAGAATATCGTGATCTACCTGGGTCAAAGCCGCTTTCACGGTAGACGAGAACTCCGGATCGACCAGCAGAACCTTGGCCTCGCCATGGTTGAGGATAAAGGCAATGATCGCCGCATCGAGCCTTGTGTTGATCGCGTTCAACACCGCCCCTGCCATGGGGACTGCGAAATGCGCCTCATAGAGTTCGGGGATGTTGGCCGCGATGATCGAAACCGTATCGCCCCGACCGATCCCACGTGCAGCAAGTGCCCCAGCTAAGCGGCGGCAGCGGTCATAGGTTTGCGCCCATGTGTATCTGCGGTCGCCGTAAACCACAGAGGGATAGTTGGGGTAAACTGCGGCTGTCCTCTCGATATAGCTTAGCGGGGAAAGCGGGGTGTAATTTGCCGGTCTTTTGTCCAGATGCTGTTCATAGATATTTGTGGCGGTCATCCGATATTCCTCCCAAACGCGGCAGACTTGCGTATTGAGCACAGAGCTTACGCCAAAAGAAATGCGTAGGAATACGTGAATTGGCTACACTGGCGATATTCTATGGATTAATCTGGCCCTACTTCGCGAGTCTCATTCGCGTTGATCTGCGTCATCACGTCACCGCGCGCCCGTTTGGAACAGTTGATTCCCCGCGCGCCACACCCAGAAAGGACATGTCATGGACGGCACGTTCAACGAAAACGATATTTCGCGGGTGGTCGAAGCCGACCGCGCCCATGTCTGGCATCATCTGATCCAGCACAAGCCCTTTGAAACAAACGACCCGCGCATCATTGTCGAAGGCAAGGGCATGCGCGTATGGGACCAGAAAGGCAAAGAACATCTTGATGCGGTCTCGGGCGGTGTCTGGACCGTCAACGTCGGCTATGGCCGCGAGTCGATCTGCAAGGCCGTCTACGAACAGATGATGAAGCTGTGCTATTTCGCGCAGTCGGCCGGGTCGGTTCCGGGTTCGATCTTTGCAGAACGGCTGATCAGTAAAATGCCGGGAATGAGCCGTGTTTATTATATGAACTCGGGTTCTGAGGCGAATGAGAAAGCCTTCAAAATGGTGCGCCAGATCGCGCACAAGAAATACGGTGGCAAGAAAACCAAGATCCTGTACCGCGACCGCGACTATCATGGCTCTACCCTGGCCACGATGTCAGCAGGTGGGCAGAACGAGCGCAACGCGCAATATGGCCCCTTCGCACCCGATTTTGTCCGCGTTCCGCATTGCATGGAATACCGCAAGCATGAGCTGGACGGCGCACCCGAAGAGAACTTCGGCGAATGGGCGGCAGATCAAATCGAAGAGGTCATCCTGCGCGAAGGCCCCGACACCGTGGGTGCCCTGTGCCTCGAGCCGGTGACAGCGGGCGGAGGCGTGATCGAAGCGCCCGAAGGCTATTGGCCGCGTGTGCAAGAGATCTGCAAGAAATATGACATCTTGTTGCATATCGACGAGGTTGTTTGCGGTGTAGGTCGTACCGGCACCTGGTTCGGCTATCAGCACTATGGCATCGAGCCCGATTTTGTGACCATGGCCAAGGGTGTCGCCTCGGGCTATGCCGCGATTGCGTGTCTGGTGACCACCGAAGAGATCTTTGACATGTTCAAAGACAATGCGGACGATCCGATGAACTATTTCCGCGACATCTCGACCTTTGGCGGATGCACCGCCGGACCAACCGCTGCGATCGAGAACCTGAAGATCATCGAAGATGAAAACCTGCTGCAGAATTGCACCGTAATGGGCGAACGCCTGATGAGCAATCTTCAGGGCCTGATGGAAAAGCACGCGGTGATCGGCGATGTGCGCGGTAAAGGCCTGTTCCAAGGTGCCGAGTTGGTGGCAGATCGTTCGACCCGTGAGCCTGTGGACGAAAAGCTGGCGCAGGCGGTTGTGGCGGATTGCATGGCGCAAGGTGTGATCATCGGCGTCACTAACCGCTCGATCCCGGGCCGCAACAACACGCTGTGTTTCTCGCCTGCACTGATCGCGACAGCAGATGATATCGACCAGATCACCGACGCTGTGGATGGGGCGCTGGGGCGTGTGTTCAGCTAACGCTGCAACTGAAACCAAAGTCAGAAAGCCGGGCCCAGCGCCCGGCTTTTTTTGCGTTCAGCGCATGGTGTTCCGGCTTTTGAACAGCAACAGAAATACAAAGACCGACCCCAATGAGGTCGTGACAATGCCGACCGGCAATTCCTGTGGAGACAACATAAGGCGGCTGAGGATATCTGATACGGTCAGCAACATGGCGCCGACCAAAGCTGCTGTCGGCAGCAATTGGCGATGCAGCGGGCCCACTATGCCCCGCGCGATATGGGGCACCATAAGACCCACAAACCCGATGACACCTGCAACGGAGACGAACATTGCCGTCGCCAAAGCGGCAACAAAGAACATCTTGAACCGAACCCCTTGCACCGGCACGCCCAATGTGGCGGCGGTCAGATCTCCGGTCAGCAACGCATCCAGCCAGCGGCTGCGATAGAGGGAATAGGCCAGGATCAGACCCAGCCCCGCGCAAACCAAAGGAAACGTTTCCCACCGGGCCAGTCCCAGCCCGCCCAGCATCCAGAAAATCACTGAATGCGCCGCGCGGTTGTCGCCGGAAAAGATCAGATAGTTGGTGATTGCCGAAAACAGAAACGACACCGCCAGACCCGCCAGGATCAACTTTTCCGGAGCGCTGGTGCGTAGGCCATGGACCAGTGCCAACACAATGCCCGAGGCCACAAGCCCGCCGCAGAACGCAGCCAGAGGCAGTGTCCAGATACCCAGAATGTCGCCCGTGACAGTGATGACAAACACCGCACCGGCCGCAGCACCCGAAGACAGACCAAACAGAAATGGATCGGCCAGATCGTTACGCGTGGTCGTCTGAAGGACTACCCCCACGATGCCAAGCCCAGCTCCTATGACCGAGGCAAACAAAGCGCGGGGTAAGCGCAGGTCAAAGACAATACGGTGCGTCGGCGACATCTCTGAATCAGAAAGTCCCGCACCTTGCCGGATTGCCGCCCAAACCTCGGAAACAGGAATGGGCGTGGTGCCATAGGCCGTAGACACCATCAAAAGGGCGGCCAATAAGACCACCCCCAAAGCAAAGACAAGGCCCGTGCGGGTCATGTCAGTTCAGGCTCGGGTGCATGGCCTTCGCCATTTTCGAGATCGCATCGATATTTGCTGGTCCCGGTGTTAGCTCTTCATAACGCAGGCCGATCCAACGCGCGTTTTTCACCGCATCGACCTGCGACATGACCGGATGGTCCTGCAAAAACTTGAACGTATCCTCGGCGCCGTTACCGGTTTGATAGTCCAACAGCACAAGAAATTCAGGATTCGAAGCAGCAACCGCCTCCCACGAGGTGCGACCCCAGCTGGTGTCCAGATCATGGGTCACGTTTTCACCACCCGCAGCAGTGATCATCGCGTCAGGAATGGCGAATTTACCGGCGGTGAACGGTGCGTCTGCAGGACCGTCCAAAAGGAAAACACGGGGTTTTTCCAAGTCGGCGGTCTGCGACTCGATGGTGGCCAGTTGGTCTTTCCAGTCTGAAACCAGCGCCTCGGCCTTGTCCTCGACATGCATGACCTGCCCAAGCCGCAGCACATCGTCAAACAGCAGATCCATGCTGGCCTGCGGGCGATCGTCGTGCAGATGCACACAGCTTTCGGTCAGAATCATGGTCTTGATGCCAAAAGGCGCCAAAGTGTCAGGCGTCACCTCTCCACCCGGTCGCATGCCATAGTACCAACCGGCGAAAAACAGATCTGGCTCGGCCGCAACAAGGTTTTCGACAGTGGGGTATTTTTGCGCAAGCTCGGGGATGTCTCCGCGCTGCGCGTCAAAATCGGGGCTGGTCTTGTACCAACCGGTAATGCCAGTCAGACCCACGATCTTGTCCTGCAATCCAAGCGCAAAGGCCATATCGGTCATGTTCATGTCATGCACGACCAGCCGTTCGGGTTGCTTCTCAAAGACAAGCGGCTCACCGCAATTGTCGACGGTAACACCCTGCGCCACCGCGCTGGTGGCCATGCCGGTTGCAAGAAAAGCCGACCAGATCAGTCGTTTCATCAATTCGTCCTTTTGTTCGATATGGTAGTTTTACGGATGTCGAGCGCGGGGATCACGCGGCCTTCGTACTGAAAACTCAGGTAATCCACGCCAAACGTGTCTTGAACATGATCCGAGGTCAGAACCTGATCGACAGGGCCAAACCCGGTCATGCGGGTCGATTTCATCAGTGCCACATGAGTGGCGAATTCCGGGATCAGCACCAGGTCATGTACGATCATGACAACCGTGATGCCCAACTGCGCCACCAGAGACAACATGCGCCCCTTGGCGTCTGGGTCCAGATGGTTGGTGGGCTCATCCAGAAACAGCAGCGACGGCTTTTGCGCCAAGGCACGCGCGATATGCGCTCGCTGACGTTCTCCGCCTGACAGCATGGCCATGCGTTTCTCCGCCTGTCCTGCCAGCCCCGTCAGATCCAGAATCCGGTTGATGTCTTCGGCATGTTCTGCGGCAGAACGATCCGCCCGGATCGGGATCTGACCCAATGCAATGTAATCGCGCAGCATCAAGCGCCCGTCTGGCAGCTCTTGCTGGCCGACAACCGCAATGCTGCGCGCCCTATCCATCGCAGTCATGGATTTGAGGCTGCGCCCGCTCACATGCACATCGCCCAATGCCAAAGGCACCGCACCGCACAGCAAGTTCAACAATGTGGTCTTGCCGGCGCCGTTTGGTCCGGCAATGGCAAGGATGGCACCTTCCTCAAGCGCAAAAGTCACGTCCTGCAGCAAAACATCACCGTTCAACGCGTAGTATTCCAGGTTCTCGGCAACCAGAAAGGCGGGTTGTGTCATTGCAGCACCCCCTCTCCGATCCGGGGTAGGCGGGCGAGCGTTTTGTGTAGCAGCGCCTTGGGCCTGTCGGTGGCCTTCGTCCAGCCATCTGCGCTGATATGATATTGCCGCGCAAAGGTAAGCAGGGCGGCGATGTCATCATCGCTTTGGATACTACCAAAGAGATACTGCGCCTTGTCTGTGGCTTGAAACCCGACGGTGCATGGCCGCTCACAGCCAGCCATACAAGACACGTGCCGAATGGCGAATCCATTCGGCAAACTGCTGACCTCTGCAGCGATTTCGGCGCTTACCGCAGCTCCACCGTCACAGGTCGAGCAGATCAGAATGAAGTGATCAGGATTGGCAGTCATTTGCCGTCTCGCTTGTTGCCAAACGAGGACGGAAGGTATCAGTCGTATTGCTGCACGCTGAACGCGCCATCTTGACCTCCTTCCAGGGCACCCCGCCCCGGTGTGGTTGCATCAAAGATGGCAGGTCTCCTGACTTGCGGGTCATCGCTTGGCCGTCCTTCCCGATCCGATGGATCAGTGGCTGATTGGCTTTGCTCACCGCTTACAGTTGCGGGGGCAGTCACGGACTAGGTGGCTTCGTACACCGCACCGTGTTCCCTTTTCATCCCTTGGGCGGACCCGCAGGAACCATCACAATCTGAGTGCCTGAGATCGCAAAACGCGTCAACCGGATTCGACAGGGCACAAAAATTTGATCCACCCGATCTCACAACAACCCGCCAGAGCGTGATCGGGGTTTATTGGGCGTCAGCGCGGGTCATCCCCACCTTTGTATCAAGCCCCCAAACTGGGCCGATGAAAGGAGACGTTATGACACGTTCAATTTCCAAGTTACTTCCTGCCCTGGTTGCGCTAGTTGCCGGCTTCGGGCCGCATATGGCAACCGCGAATGACGCACACCATCCCCAAGGAGCGGTCTACAAGATCATTCAGGCAGGTAACGCTCATGTGCCTCAGCTCTCTTCGCCAGCTGTCCACAAGCACTATGCTTATGTTGCGCAAGCGGCGAAGGCCAAACCGGCGGCGCCGGTTGTAAAGGTCAAGACACTCAAGAAAAAATCAGTTGGGAAGAAGTTCCTGTTCAAACATTATGGCTATAATCCGTACCAGCCTCGCAAGTTCCGCGGCCATAGCGGACATGTGGTCAAGAAGAAACCCAAGCATCATGGCAAGGTGCATCACAAGGGATTTCGCAGTCAGCACTTTTTTGCGCCCCAGTACCGCTACCGCTGAAGCCAGAAAGGTCGGTTTAGCCCCCCCTTAGGCGCTGCATCAAGTAAACTTCAGCGCCTTCGGGCACTGGCTCGGACAGTCCCGAGGCGATGATCCGGCCATTGATCGCGATTGAGACGCCCGCATCAATAGGCGCCTGCAATTGGGGGTAGCGACGCACAAGCTCGCGCAATATTTCGCCCGTCGTCGTGGCGTCGACTTCGACAACCTGCTGGCCCCCGGTCAATGACCGGAGACCTGACCAAAGGTTGACTTCAACCATCCTGCTTCAGCGCCGCCAGAATACGCGGCGGTGACATGGGCAGCTGGCGCATCCGTACACCCGCTGCGTGCGATACCGCGTTGGCGATGGCCGCCAAGGGTGGCACGATCCCGGTTTCTCCGACACCGCGCACTCCGTAAGGGTGGCCAGGGTTCGGGACCTCGACAATCACGGTATCGATCATCGGAAGATCACTGGCGACAGGGATGCGGTAGTCCAGGAAGATCGAGTTCTGCAGGCGACCATCGTCGCCGTAGATATACTCTTCGTTCAGCGCCCAGCCGATACCTTGCGCAGCGCCCCCCTGATACTGGCCTTCCACATAAGCCGGGTGGATCGCCTTACCCGCATCCTGGATAACGGTATAGCGAGAAACGCTGGTTTTGCCGGTCTCGGGGTCAACCTCGGCGTCAACGATGTGAATGCCAAAGGATACGCCCGCACCCTCGGGTGTCGCCTCGAAATGGCCCGATATTGGACCGCCCGTCGAACCCATGTTGGCCGTGATCTCGGCCAGCGGCAAAGGATCGAAATCGCCCGCATTGGGGCCCGACGGAACCGCGCAGCCGTTTTCCCATTTGACTGCATCTACCGGGATGCCCCACTTGGCCGCTGCCCGTTCGCACAGTTTTTCGACCGCATGTTTTGCTGCCTTGATGGTCGCCAGACCCGACGCGTAAGTCACGCGTGAGCCGTGGCTGACATCATTGTATCCAAGCGTGGCGGTATCCGCGATAGTCACCCGGATATTCTCGTAGGGAATGCCCAGAACCTCGGCCGCCATCAGCGCCATCGACGCGCGTGATCCGCCGATATCGGGCGTGCCCACCATGACCTGAGCCGAACCATCCTCGGACAAGGCGAGCGACACACTGGTTTCGCCGCCATGGTTGAACCAGAACCCGCAAGAAATCCCGCGTCCCTGCCCCGGCTTCAGAGGTGCCGAGTAATGCGGATGCGCCTTCGCGGCCTCTAATGATTCAACCAGACCGATCTGTTCATAGGTCGGGCCATAGCTGGCCTTGGTGCCCTCATGGGCTGCGTTTTTCAGGCGGACATCGATGGGATCAAGATCCAGTTTCTTGCACAGCTCGTCGATCACCGATTCAACAGCAAAAGCCCCCATAGGCGCGCCCGGGGCGCGATAAGCCGCCTGTTTCGGGCGGTTGGCCATCACGTCATAGCCGACCTGACGCACATTGGTCAGGTTATAAGGTGCAAAAGCACACATGGCGGTCATGTCACCCGGTGCGCCCGGGAACGCACCGCCTTGCAGACGAAAAATGCCTTCAGCCGCCGTGATCGTACCATCCTTTTTCATGCCGATCTTGACGTCCATCGACGCCGAGGCCGTTGGCCCCGTAGCGCGGAACACTTCGGACCGGGACATCACGATCTTGACCGGACGGTTGGCCTTGCGGCTCAGCGCCAGAGCGACAGGTTCGATGAATACGGTTGTCTTGCCACCAAACCCACCGCCAATTTCCGAAGCGGTCACCCGCAGTTGCGAAGTCTCGATCCCCAACAGCGCGGCACAGGTCTTTTGCGCGATCCAATGGCCCTGAGTGGTGCACCACAACTCACCTTTGCCATCCGCACCCAACTGCCCCAGACAGGCGTGTGGCTCGATATAGCCCTGATGGGTCGCCTCGGTCACAAAACTGTCTTCGATGACCAGATCCGCCTCGGCAAACCCGGCCTCGACATCTCCGTGCCCGCTTTCGTGGTACCGCACGACGTTTGGGTGCATCCCTTCTGGAACCGAATAATCCGCGGCGCCTTCGCGGATCACTGGCGCGTCGGGGGCCATGGCTTTGTCCACATCAGTGACATGAGGCAGCACCTCATATTCCACCTCGATCAACTTTACCGCATCGCGTGCAGCCAAAGCCGACGTGGCCGCAATGGCAGCAACCGCGTGCCCGTCATACAGTGCCTTTTCCCCGGCCATGACGTTTTCCAATACGTTCCAGAATTCGCCTTCCAGCCCGGGCTTGAAGGGAACCTCGGCGAAATCGGCACGGGTGACGACAGCTTTGACGTCCTTATGTGCCTCGGCCTTCGATGTATCGATGCGGACAATCCGCGCATGGGCGTGGGGTGAGCGCAGAATGGCGCCGTGCAGCATACCAGGGGCCGACATATCCGCACCGAACTTGGCACGACCTGTCACCTTGTCCAGACCATCGGGGCGGTCAGGGCGCGTGCCGACAAAGGTGAAACCAGATTTGCGATCGTCGAGTGCCATTACGATGCCTCCCGCAGGTCAGCTGCCGTGTCCATCACGGCGCGAATGATCTTGTCATAGCCGGTGCAGCGGCAGAGATTGCCTGCCAGCCAATACCGGGTTTCTTCTTCGGTCGGGTTAGGATTCTTTTCCAGCAGCGACTTGGCCGCAACCAGAATGCCCGGCGTACAGATACCACATTGCAGGGCAGCGTATTCGATCATCTTCTTTTGCAGCGGGTGCAAAACGTCGCCATCCGCGATGCCTTCGACCGTTTCGATCTGCTTGCCCTCAGCCTCGACCCCCAGCATCAGGCACGAACACACCAGACGCCCATCAACAGTGACCGAGCACGCGCCGCAATCACCCGTGCCGCAGCCTTCTTTAGCGCCGGTCAGGTTCAGCTTGTCGCGCAGGCAGTCCAGCAGCGTTTCGCGGGGATCACACAGGAACTCGACCTCGTCGCCATTGACCTGAGTTGTTACGTGAAACTTGCTCATGCTTTTTCTCCCTTCGCGCGGGCATAGGCGATTTTCGCCGCGCGTTTGGCCAAAACTCCGGCGACCTCGGTGCGGAACGCGATAGTGCCGCGCTTGTCGTCAATCGGGTTGCAGGCCGCCGAGGCCGCCTCAGCCAGCGCCTCCAGAGCGGTGTCATCGAGCGTGCTGCCGATGATCGCCTTGGCGCAGTCTTCCACCAAAAGAACGGTTGGGGCCACGGCCCCCAGACAGACCCGTGCTTCGGTGATCGTGTCGCCGTCAAGGCGCAGGTTCACGCCCACACCCACAACGGCAATGTCCATTTCGGTGCGCGGAATGAACCGCAGATAGGCGTCGCCTCCGTTTTCGCCACGCGCCGGGATATGCACGGCGGACACCACCTCACCCTTGGCCAGGCTGGTTTTGCCCGGTCCGGTGGGGATGTCCTCGACAGCCACGGTGCGCGCACCATCCGGGCCGGTCACAGTCAGCGTCACACCTGCCGCAACCATCGCCGGGACCGAATCCGCAGCGGGCGAGCCGTTACACAGATTGCCGGTCAGCGTCGCGCGTCCTTGCACCTGGGTCGATCCGATCAGATCCATCGCCTCGACCACACCGGGCCAGTCCTGCCCCAAGGTGGTGTGTTCGCTCATCTCGGCGCCCGTTACAGCAACGCCAAGGGTCCAACTGCCATCCGCATTCTGCTCGATGTTGCTGACACCCTCGATTTTCTTGATGTCGATCAGCGTATCCGGCGTCACCAGGTCCGAGCGCAGCTGCACCAACACATCGGTGCCACCCGCCAAAAACCGGGTTGTGCCCGTCGCGTTGGCAGCCAGAGCGGAAGCCTCGGCAAAACTGGCGGGACTGTGATAATCCATGAAATTACCTCGTACCTGTATATCAGGGGAAATTGGGTTCAGCGGGGACGTTAGTTCAGGCCTCGCCCGGCGTCCATGGGGGGAATGGCAAAAATTCACCCTTCTGTTTCCGGGCGCGGTCCACGTCTCTTTCGTGTGGATCACATCCGTTCGGGTCTGATCAAACAGCCACTCTCGCATCAGATCCACAAGTTTGGGTTGCCGTGGTTTTTCCGGGGGCCCAACGTAAAAGCCCGTATCACTGATCATGGCCTGCCCCTACGCTTTGAGCAACCTTCCCTATGCCAGGTCTGAGGCAACCAGAGCTTCCTTGCCCTCAACCCACAACCGTTCCAGATACAATGGCCATCCCGATGGGCCGCTATGGGCGCATCTATGACGAGATCGCGTCGATCGTCGCAATGCTGGCCAATGAGGGCGGCGGGTATATTACCGGGTAAAACATAAGGGTTGATGGCGGCATCACCCGTTCGGTCTGAGTTCAAAACCGTGCCTTGATCAGATGCGTCAACGCCGCGCCGGTTTCGAAATAGGCGCGGCGCAGGCCGGTCCAGCGCTCGGTATGCTTTGCTACTGCAGGTACAGGCAAAAGCGCGGGGTCATCGCGCAGAAGGCTCTGCGCCGCCAAACGGCCAAACACAGTCCCCGGCCCGATGCCGCGCCCGGAATAGCCGTGGATCGCAAGGGCGTTTGGCCCAAGCTGCGTGATTTTGGGCAGATGATCGGACGTCATCGCAATGCGCCCGTGCCAGCCCTGCTGAAAGGGCTGATCCGCCAGTTGCGGGAACAGGTCAGCCATTTTGCGCCTGATCCAAGCCTTGTGCGATGCGCTGCCTGCATGGCCCAAATCGCCCATAGCCCCCAGAATGAAACGCCCTTCCTGATCCATTCGAAAGGACGTCATGATCAGGCCTGTATCCCAACAGCCCTCTTTGCCCGGCAAGATGCTAGCCCGTAGATTGTCTGACAACGGGGCCGTCGCGTATTGGAAATAATAGACTGGCACATAGGCTGGCGCGGTCTGGCGCAAATCCTGATGATAGGCGTTGGTGGCCTGGATCACTGACCGTGCGCGCACTGCTCCCTGCGGCGTTTTCAGAACCCAGATGTCGCGGTCCCGTTCCAAGGATCGAACCGGGCTGTGCGCAAAGATATACGCCCCTGCCGCTTTGGCCGCCCGCGCCAGTCCGCGCACATAGCTGAGCGGCTGGATAGTACCCGCACGCGGATCAAATAGCGCGCCGTGGAATGCGGCGCTGCCGGTGCGATGGGCGGTCTGATCAGGTAACAGAAGTTCAACCGGTGCGCCCGTGGCGCTGAGTTGCGCGTGACGCGTCTGTAGATCACGAAAACCAGCCACTGAGTGCGCGCAATGCAGCGTGCCCTTGCGCTCGGGCTCACACTCGATCTCATGGGTGTCGATCAAGTCAAACACCTCGGCTGGCGCAGCGGCCAGAAGGTCGATCAGGCGGTCTCCTGCATCCTCGCCCAAATACGCGCGGATCTCGTCCGGCGGCACCCAAAGGCCCGCATTGGCCAGCCCGACATTGCGGCCCGAGCCGCCATGGCCAACCTCCTGCGCCTCAAGCAAACAGACCGATGCCCCCGCCTGCGCCGCTGTCAAAGCGGCAGAACAGCCGGTGTAGCCTGCGCCAATGATCGCCAGATCAACGGTCAGGTCGCGGGTCAGAGGCGGCGTGTCCACATCTTCGCGGCAGGTGTGCTGCCAAAAGGACTGTTCGTGGTCGCTCACTTACGCCTCCTTGCGGTGTCCGGGCCCAGTAAAACGCAGGATCAGCCGGTTGCAAGAGCGCGCTGGTCCGCGCGACCCATGGCGATCAGGAACGGATGCGCCTGTTGTTGCGCCTGAAACGCCGTCTTGTCGCTCATACCGCGCCAGTTCGCCAGAACCAGAGACTGCGCCACCGCCCCGCTCAGCGTCGCACCCGGGCCAGTGACGATGAAAAGATCAGGGGCAAACTCGCGCGCGGCGGTCTGGATTGCACACGTGAAATCATAAGCTTCGGTGACCTGATGTCCCAGAGTGTATTCCCAAAGCGCCCGTGTCTCGACAGCGCCCGGCCACCAAATCTTGCCGCGTCCGTCGATCAGCGGGCGGTCTGGCTGATGGAACATCTCCACGGGTAACTGCGCGCGCCCTTCCGCCGCAACCGGAGCCTGCAACGCCGTATGGAACGCTGCGTGGTTCGCCAGCCGCAGGGGAAACCGGTCCTGCACTTTAGGCTGAGAGGCCTCAAACGCCGCAAGGCCCTCGGCGTTACCCGCAAGCACCAGCATTCCACCCAGGTCGATGGACAGCGCCAGAACATGACCTTCGATCTGGTTGATCCGTTCCACCTCTGACAGCAACTCGGCCTTGCGTAGGGGGTTATCGGCCCAGCTTTCATCCGTGAAGGGATAGACCAATTGACCGCCGATCAAATGATCTTGCATCAAACTGCCCATCGTATTGACGACACGGAACCCTTCTTCGGGCGACACCGCACCTGCCGCTGCCAGAGCGATATACCAGCCCATAGAGTTTCCGGTGACAGCGACCATTTCGATATCGTCCGCCAATGCCTGCGCATCGGCCAGAGAGGCCGCATAGATCAGGGGCGAGGCCACATCGCCGCGTGAATATGTGCTAACCGCATATCGATCCGCGCTGTCCAGAGCGATCACGGGCTGCTGGCCATTCTCGGCACGAATGACGTCAAAGCTTTGGAACATCCGCATCCGGTCAGCGTGATGCCGGTGCAGATAGCCCAATTCCGGCTTGTTATAGGTGCCCCTGCCGGGGCAGATCACAACGGCGGTTCGGGTCATGCGCGGCCTCCGGTCAGGTCGAGAGCAGCGGTCACGATGCTCTCTTTCGACGGTAGCGGCGCGGCGTAGGCCGGGCCGGTCGCGATGAAACTGTCCTCAGCCACCACGCGCGCGGTTGGGATCGAAGGGCATTCTTCGGCAAAGAGTGTCATCAACCCTTCGGACTGGCTGCCGGTGCGGCGGCATTCATCGACGATCAGGATGTGTTTGCACCCTTTGGTGGCCCTAATCAGAGCCTCAGCGGGCAATGGTGCCAACCAGCGCATATCAATGATCCGTGTCTTCAGCCCTGCTGCTTCAAGCTCAGGCTGCGCCTGTTTCGACAAATAGTGCCCATTGCCATAAGTCACGATGGCCAGATCGTCTCCGTCGCCATGCACCCCGACCTCGCCCAGCGCGATGCGCTGATCCGGTGCGGGATATGTCGTCATCCAGCCCCCATCCTGCGCTGCGTGCAGATCACGCATGGGATAAAGCGCGATGGGCTCAAGGAAGATCACCACCCGCTGCTCCTCCCGCGCCAGCCGCACGCATTCCCGCAGCATCTGCGCGGCGTCCGCTCCGGTTGAGGGGCAGGCGATGATCACGCCGGGGATGTCGCGGAGAACGGCCAGAGAATTGTCGTTATGGAAATGCCCACCAAAGCCCTTTTGATATCCAAGCCCTGCAATCCGCACCACCATCGGATTGGTGAACTGCCCGTTCGAAAAGAACGGCAAGGTCGCGGCCTCGCCCCGGATCTGATCCTCGGCATTGTGCAGATAGGCCAGAAACTGGATCTCGGGGACCGGAACGAAACCGTTATGGGCCATGCCGATGGCGAGGCCCAAGATGGACTGTTCATCCAGCAAGGTGTCGATCACCCGATCCGGGCCAAAGCGCTGTTGCAGCTTTTGCGTCACGCCATAGACGCCGCCCTTGCGACCCACATCCTCGCCCATGCAGACCACTTCACCATGCTCCAGCATCAGGTCGGTGAGTGCCCAGTTGATCAGACGGCTCATGGGTTGCGGCTCTGCCATTGCGCGCATGTCACCGCCAAAGGCCGACGCGCGCGCGTCGGCGCTGGGGCCATTTGTTGGTATGCACGGGCGTTTCGGGGGGATCAGGCTGGCCATGACCTGCGCGGCAACTTCCAGATGCGGGCGGCGCGCGGCCTCTGCTGCCACCCTGTCTGTGCGGGCACAGGTATCGGTGTAGATGTGCAGCGCCTGATCCGGCGTCAGCGCGCCCGCTTGATCCAGCAGGCGTACGGAATGCAACAAGGGATCGTTGGCTTCATCCGCCTCGACCTCGGATTTCGACATATAGGTCGTCGGCACATCGGCACCGGCATGACCGTAAAGGCGCACGGTTTTCAGATGCAGAAACGCTGGTTTCCGACGCGTGCGCACATAGTCCGCCGCCTCTTGCGCCACGGCAAATGTCTCATAAAGATCAAGACCATTGGCCTGGAAATAGCGGATTCCGGGGCGATGCTCCATCGACCCCTGGATCCAGCCTTTTGGTGTCTTGACCGAAATCCCGATCCCGTTGTCCTCGCAGACAAATAACAGCGGCAGAGGGGTCGATTGCACGCTGGTCCACCCGGCAGTATTGATCGCTCCTTGCGCGGTTGAGTGATTGGCCGAGGCATCGCCGAAAGAACACATCGCAATCCCGTCTTCGGACAGGCAGCGATGCTCTGGATCATGTCGCCGCGCCGCGCCAAAGCTGTAAGCTGCACCCACAGCCTTAGGCAAATGACTGGCGATAGTGGATGTCTGAGGCGGGATAGCCAATGCCTTGGAGCCCAGCACCTTGTGCCGCCCGCCCGAGGTTGGATCCTCTTTCGAGCAGGCAAAACTCAGCAGCATATCCCAGGCGATCTGCTGTCCAGGCACCTGTTCGGCCCGCGCGATCTGGAAGGCTGCATCGCGATAATGCAAAAAGGCGATATCCGTCGGGCGCAACGCATGGGCCACGGCGGCCATCCCCTCATGCCCCGAGGAACCAATGGTATAGAACCCCTGCCCCGCTTTCTGCATGGCCCGACTGGTCCGGTCCAGCGCACGGCTGAGCACTTGCGACCGAAAAAGCGATACGGCCTCGGCATCGGACAGACCGGATCGCGGCGGCGGCCCTTCGGGCAGATCGCGGGCACTGACCCGTTTCAGGAAATTCTCATGAACGATCTGCGCGCGATCCATTGGCCTTCCTCTTTTCGTCAAGCCGTGCAGGCCGGAGACGACATTCTGTTTACTGCTCAACTTAAAATCAGCCTGCGCGGTCAGTGCAAGCCTCGACGGCCAGACACTCATCGCGCTGGCGCAAAGGAAAAACCAGTGTTATTGCGTCGGAAAGGTATGAGGATATGTCATATGATTGCCCCCCGCCGCTTTCTGCCCTCTGTTTCGTCTCTGCTCGCGCTGGAGGCAGTTGACCGTCTGGGCAGTGCGTCAGCCGCAGCACAAGAGTTGTCGCTGACGCAAAGCGCGATCAGCCGTCAGTTGAAAACGATGGAGGATCAACTGGGCGTGACCCTGATCGAACGCAGCCAGATGCGCCTGCACCTGACGCCAGCCGCACAAACCTATGTCGCGACGGCAAGATCGGCCCTGCAGGACCTTGCTCAGGCCGCACTAAACCTCAAGGCCAACCCGGTGGGCGGATCGCTGAACCTGTCTATCCTGCCAGCATTTGGCATGCATTGGCTGGCCCCCCGTTTGCTGGATTTTGCACGCAAGCACCCCGAGGTGACAGTCAACCTGGGCACACGCCTGCGCCCCTTCGACTTTGCAACCCAAAGCTTTGACGCGGCAATCCATTTCGGACGGCGGGATTGGAGCGGTGTTGAGTACCTGCCGATTATGCAGGAAACCATTCTGCCCGTCTGCGCACCAAGCCTGGCCCCGTCCGGGTTCTCCAGCCTGGCGACCCTCGCCAATGCGCCCCTGCTGCATATGGAGACACGCCCGGACGCCTGGGAACATTGGTTCAGCGCGCAAAACCACGTCGCCAGCGGGCTGACTGGAATGCTGTTTGATCAATTTGCAACGATGATCCAGGCCACTATTCACGGACTGGGCGTCGCGCTTCTGCCGTCCTATCTGATCCAGGAAGATATCCATGCCGGGCGCCTCGTACCGGCCTGGAACGGCCCGGATGTCAGCTTGGGGAACTACTATCTGGTCTGGCCGACGGGCCGCCCAACCCCCGAACCCCTGCGTTCATTTCGCGCCTGGTTGACCGATCAGCTCGAAGGCTCAACGCGTCCAGTCAGCTGAGTTCATTGAGTCAAAGCGCAAGAAAAAACTGCGCGGCCTTCGGCCTTGCGTCCTGCGGACGGCAGGGGAGGCCGGGCCCGCGCGAGCATTGCTCGCGCGGGCCCGGCCCAACGGGAGGAGATGTTCCGACTGGAACATCGACGACGAGCGGGAGCTTTACGAGATCAGAGGTTCAGACATCCAGAGAACGCGCAATCAGTTCTTTCATGACCTCATTGGTGCCGCCATAAATCATCTGCACCCGCGCATCCGCGTAAAGCCGAGCGATCGGGTATTCCATCATAAAACCATAGCCCCCGAACAATTGCAGGCATTCGTGCATGATCTCGTTCTGCACTTCCGAGCCCCAGTATTTCACCATCGAGGCAGTGGCGGCATCCAGCTCGCCGGCCTCGAGCTTGGCGATGCAATCATTCACAAAGCTACGCAACACCTCGGCTTTTGTCTTACATTCAGCCAGCTTGAAGCGGGTGTTCTGGAAATCCATAACACGCTGACCAAACGCCTTGCGCTCTTGCACATATTTCACCGTTTCAGCGATAGCAAAATCGATCGCACCCAGCGCCATGATACCAATCGTCAACCGCTCCCACGGGAGTTGCTTCATCAATTGATAAAAGCCCTGCCCCTCTTCCGGCCCCAACAGGTTGGTCATCGGAACTTTGACATCTTCAAAGAAGAGCTCTGCTGTGTCGTTGCCCTTCATACCCAGCTTTTTCAGGTTCCGCCCCCGTCGAAACCCTTCGGTGCCTTCGGTTTCAACTGCAATAAGGGATACACCCTTGGCCCCGAGTGACTTGTCGGTCTTTGCGGCCACAATCACCAGATCTGCCGACTGCCCATTGGTGATGAAGATCTTTGATCCATTCATGCGATAGGAATTGCCGTCTTTCTCGGCTGTGGTCCGCACGGACTGAACGTCCGAACCGGTGCCTGGCTCGGTCATCGCCAGAGCACCGACCATTTCGCCCGAAGCCAGCTTGGGCAGCCATTTCTGTTTCTGATCTTCGCTGCCATAAGCCGTCAGATAGTGGATCACGATCGACTGGATGCCATAGCCCCATCCCGCGTCCCCGCGCGCGGCCTGTTCATAGAGCGTAACAGCGTCAAAGCCCATGCCGCCACCAACGCCTCCAAAGGCCTCGTCAATCGATCCGGCCATCAGGCCTGTTTCGCCCGCCTGAATCCAAAAATCACGATCGACGACGCCGTTTTCGACCCAGGTCTCGACATTGGGCACCAAGGCGTCGTCCATGAACCGGCTCGCCATTTCGGCGAACATCTTGTGTTCATCGGTAACCCAAGCGGCGGAACTGGTGAAAAGGGACATGGCGGCCTCCGTGATGCGTAACATGACAAAAGCTAGCGGACATATCGACGCCCGCCAATCCGCGTGACGCAGCGTTTGCGAATATCGAAACGCCACGTTTTGCTGAAGGCGATCTGGACCCAACCCGCCTTTTTTGCACGAAACAGTGTTTTAGGGCGAAGAATTAGCCTTGCGGCCCTTGACCTTCCCGTGACTGGAACCCTCATATACAGGCCAAATTGCACAGCGGAACAGTTTTCTTGACGGCGCAACATCATATAGAGTTCAAGGTTTCCGGCCTCAGCTGCGCGTCATGCGTTGGCCGGGCAGAAGCTGCTTTGCGTACCGTACCGGGGGTCACCGACGCTGCGGTCAATTTTGCGACCCACTTGGCGAAGGTCGAATACGTAGATGACATGCCCGCAGTAGAAACCGCGCTGAAAGACGCTGGCTACCCGGCCACACGCCTTCAAGCGGATCTGTCAATCGAGGGCATGAGTTGCGCATCATGCGTCGGGCGGATTGAGCGCGCCTTGCTGGCAGTGCCGGGGGTGACAGAGGCCAATGTCAATCTGGCATCACGCCAGGCGCGGGTAACCTATCTGGAAGGCGCAACTGACCCTGCATCGCTGGCTGCGCGGGTCACAAAAACAGGGTATGCGGCGCGCACAGTGTCCCCGACCATCGAGGAGGCAGACCAGAGCTATTCTGCCGAATACCAATCACTGAAAATGGTTACCATTCTTGCTGCGTTGCTGGCCTTGCCAGTCTTTGTGCTCGAAATGGGCGGGCATATGGTGCCTGCCTTCCATCATTGGATCCACGCCGCCATCGGGGAGCAGACCAGCCGATTGATCCAATTCGCGCTCACCTCGGTGCTGCTGATTGGCCCGGGCCGCATTTTTTATGCCAAGGGCCTTCCGTCACTGCTGAAGGGCACGCCGGATATGAACGCCTTGGTCGCTTTGGGCACTGGCGCTGCCTATCTCTACTCTGTTGTCGCCTGTTTCGCGCCGCAATGGCTGCCCGAAGGCACCGCAAATGTCTATTTCGAAGCGGCCGCAGTGATTGTGGTGCTGATCCTTTTGGGGCGCAGCCTTGAGGCGCGGGCCAAGGGCCGTACCGGTGCCGCGATCCGCAAGCTGATCGGATTGCGACCCAATACTGTGCAGATCAAACGCGGAGACTCGTTTGTCGAACTCCCTTTGACCGAAGTGGGTGTGGGGGACGTTCTGATGATCCGCCCGGGCGAGCGCCTTCCGGTGGATGGCGACGTGCTGGATGGGCGCTCTTATGTCGACGAGAGCATGATCACAGGCGAGCCCGTTCCCATCGGCAAAAAGGCCGGCGACGCGGTTATCGGTGGTACGCTGAACGGCACCGGAGCCTTGCAGATACGCGCGACCAAAGTTGGCGCGGATACGGTTCTGGCGCAGATCATCAGGATGGTGCAACAGGCTCAGGGCGCTAAACTGCCGATACAGGGCGTGGTTGACAGGATTACCTTATGGTTTGTGCCCGCCGTCATTGCTGTCGCCTGCGCAACGGTACTGATCTGGCTGGCTGTGGGACCTACCCCGGCCCTGCCCTTGGCACTGGTGGCCGGTGTGTCGGTTCTGATCATCGCCTGCCCCTGTGCAATGGGGCTGGCGACACCCACTTCGATCATGGTGGGCACCGGGCGCGCGGCAGAACTGGGTGTGTTGTTCCGCAAAGGCGATGCGCTGCAACATTTGCAGCAGGCGAAACTCATCGCCTTCGATAAGACTGGCACGCTAACCCAAGGACGTCCGGAATTGGTCGAGATGACACTGGCCAATGGGTTCCAGAAAATTGATGTGCTGCGTCTGGCGGCGGCAGCGGAAGCGCAGTCCGAGCATCCTATTTCGCAGGCCATCACGCGCGCCGGTCCTGCTAGGCTGCCCAAAGTGTCTGAGTTCCAGTCCCTGACCGGACGCGGTTTGAGTGCCCTGGTCGAAGACCACACAGTTCTGATCGGCTCGGATCGTCTGATGCATGACAATGCCATCGACCTTTCCGATCTGGCCGATGCCGCCGCAAGCTATGCCGATAGCGGTGCGACCCCGGTCTATGTGGCCATCGACGGGCTCGCCGCTGCGGCACTATCGGTTGCTGACCCGATCAAGCCGGGCACATCCGAGGCTTTGGTGCGGTTGCGCCAGATGGGCGTCACAGTGGCCATGATCACCGGAGACAATGCCCGGACTGCTCGGTCTTTGGCCGATACTCTGGGCATCGAAATCGTGACCGCCGAGGTGTTACCTTCTGGCAAGGTCGAGGCGGTCGAAGCGCTGAAACGCCAGCATGGCACGCTGGCCTATGTTGGTGACGGGATAAACGACGCCCCGGCCTTGGCCACAGCAGATATTGGCCTTGCCATCGGTACGGGTACGGATGTCGCGGTCGAGACCGCAGACGTGGTGTTGATGTCAGGCGATCTGCGCGGTGTGGCCAACGCCGTCGAGATCAGCCGCCGCACCCTTCGCAATATCCGTCAGAACCTGGGCTGGGCCTTTGGCTACAACGTTTTGCTGATCCCTGTCGCCGCCGGGGCGCTCTATCCCGTTGGCGGTCATCTGCTGTCACCGGCGCTGGCGGCGGGGGCCATGGCCTTGTCCAGCGTCTTTGTTGTCTCGAACGCGCTGCGTCTGCGCCGTGTGCAGGCAAGCGTGCCAGATACATCCCTTGCAACACAGGGCCAGGAGACTCACGCATGAATATCGGAGACGTTGCCAACAAGACCGGCCTGCCAGCCAAGACGATCCGTTATTACGAAGAGATCGATCTGATCAAACCACTGCGCGACACCAATGGCTATCGCCAGTTTCGGGATCAGGACGTGCACAAGCTGGCCTTTCTGGGCCGCGCACGCACGCTAGGGTTCACCATCGAAGACTGCCGCGCCCTGCTTGCGCTTTACGAAGATGAAAGCCGCGCCAGTGCAGATGTAAAACGCATTGCCCGTGATCACCTGTCTCAGATCGAGGCCAAGATTGCGGATCTGCGCGCGATGCGCGACACGCTCAGCCATTTGATCGAGGCCTGCGCAGGCGACACCCGCCCCGATTGCCCGATCCTGAAGGATCTGGGTGGGAAAAGCTGACGCCGGGGTTGCCCTTTGTGGCCAGCTTTGCTTTGTCTTCGCTCAAAGCACGGGTCACTCGCCTATGGGCGCTGCTGACCACGAAGGTGGAGAGGATTTCACAAATGGCAAAAGTCGCGTTCCTTGGCCTGGGTGTCATGGGCTATCCAATGGCTGGGCACCTGCAGGCCGCAGGTCATGACGTTACCGTCTATAACCGCACCGCAAGCAAGGCCGAGGCCTGGGTGGACCAGCATGGCGGCGCGATGGCCGCTACACCGAAAGAAGCCGCGACAGGAGCGGATTTCGTCATGGCCTGCGTCGGCAATGACGATGATCTGCGGTCTGTCTGCACCGGTGAGTCCGGCGCGTTTCATGGCATGACAGCGGGAGCCACTTTCGTTGATCACACCACCGTTTCGGCCAAGGTCACGCGCGAGCTGTATGAAGCAGCGCAGGCAAAAGGTCTGGGCTTTGTTGACGCGCCGATCTCTGGCGGTCAGGCAGGGGCGGAAAATGCCGTACTGTCGATCATGTGCGGTGGCGATCAGCCTGTATTTGATGCGGCCGAACCGGTGATGCAGGTCTATTCTAAGATTTGCCGCCGCATCGGCGAGAGCGGTGCCGGACAGATGACCAAAATGTGCAACCAGATCGCGATTGCCGGTCTGGTTCAGGGCCTGAGCGAAGCGCTCCATTTTGCCGAGAAGGCCGGGCTGGACGGGCGTGCCGTGGTTGAGGTGATTAGCCAGGGCGCGGCGGGCAGCTGGCAGATGGCCAACCGCTATGAAACCATGCTGGACGATCACTTTGATCATGGGTTTGCTGTGGACTGGATGCGCAAGGATCTGGGCATCTGCCTCGACACCGCCGATGAGACCGGGGCATCCCTGCCTGTGACCGCTCTGGTGGATCAGTTCTACAAGGACGTCCAAAAACTGGGCGGGGGGCGGTGGGACACCTCGTCCCTGATCAAGCGCCTGCGCGCTCTGGGCTAAGCTGACAATGGGGGGCTGTCTGCCCCCGTTGCGACAAGCGCGATTTGTTTTCCACCAGATGTGGCGGAGCCCGACTGTTGAATGGCAGAGGTGTAGATGAGTGATATTTCAGCATTCTGGTCAGATGCGCTGCGTCAGCACTGGGGGTTAGACGGACGGCTGACACGTCTGGATGGTGAATACGATCTGAACTTTCTGGTGCAGGCCACCAATGGCCAGGACTATGTGCTCAAGGTCATGCGAGCGGGATGCGCACCCGCTCTTGTGGATCTGCAAATCCAGGCCTTGTCCCATCTTGCCAACGCAGCGCCAGGCTTGCCGGTACCGAAGGTAATCCCGGATCTGCAAGGCCGGGCGTTGCCAGAGATCGCAGACCCGGATGGCAAGACGCGGCATGTTTGGCTGCTGGAACGGCTGCCCGGTGCGGTCTATGCGAAATCAGCTCCAAAGTCCGAGGCTCTGATCCTGAAACTTGGGCGTGTTTTGGGCGCAATGGATCGGGCGCTGGAAGGCTTTCACCATAATGGGCTGCACCGCGCTGCCTTCAAATGGGATCTGACACAGGCGGGCTGGATAGATAGCAAGTTGGATCGGATCGCAGACCCTGCACGCCGTACTTTGCTGCGTGAAATTTGCGAGGGCTTTCACGCGGTGTCGCAGCGTTTGGCGGCTTTGCCCAAACAGGCCATTCACAACGATGCCAATGACTACAACATTCTGGTCGAAGGCGAATTGGGCGAGCAGCACCGGATCTCTGGTCTGATTGATCTTGGCGATATGTGCGCCGCGCCACGGGTGTGTGAACTGGCCATTGCCGGAGCTTATGTGGTGCTGGATCACCCAAAGCCGGAACGCGCGCTGACAGCGCTGGTCAAAGGCTACAATGCGGCCAATCGGTTGCGCACGGAAGAAGTGGATCTGATCTGGCCGCTTTTGCGTATGCGCCTGGCGGTTTCCGTGGTGAATTCAACGCTGATGGCGGCAGAGACCCCTGATGACCCCTACGTGACCATCTCGCAGGCTCCGGCCTGGCGGTTTTTGGAGAACCCTTCAGTCAATGGTGGGCTGATGGCCGCGCGACTGCGGGCCGCCTGTGGCTTGCCTGTCGCCGATGGTGCCGAACGCGTGATGGCGTTTCTGCGTGATCAACGCAGTCAGTTCGCACCCATGTTCGGGCAGGATTTGAATGACCTGCCTCTGGGATCGCTGTCCGTTGAGAACTCGACCTGGCCACAAAACCCGTTTGATATGCCTTTATCCGAGGCCGCGCGCGTGGGGTCTGAGTTTGGTGACGGCCTATGGCTGGGCTATTACAACGAACCGCGCTTGATCTATGCCGAGCCCGGGTTCCGCAAGGGGGCGTGGAAAGCGTCGGATCGGCGCACCGTGCATCTGGCAATAGACGTCTTCGCACCTGCGGGAACCGAACTGCACGCACCATTGGCTGGGCGGGTCGAAGTGGTCGAGAACCGGGACAACCACCTGGATTATGGCGGTGTGGTCATCCTGCGACATGAAACGCCCAAGGGGGATCCCTTTTGTACACTCTACGGCCATCTGGACCCTGAATGCTGTGACCGTTTGAAACCCGGTGATCCGGTAGAACACGGGGCCGTGTTTGCCCGTCTGGGCGATCCTGGACAGAATGGCGGATGGGCGCCGCATGTGCATTTCCAACTGGCGCTGACCACTGACGGAATGGAGGCCGACTGGCCCGGCGTCGGTGACCCTGATGAGATGGAGCTGTGGCACGCTGTTTGCCCGAACCCAGCGGCGCTGTTGAACCTGCCAGACGAGAAGGTTTATTATCGACCCACCGACGCGCAAGCGGTGCTGCGGAATCGTCAGGACCATTTCGCTGGAAACCTGTCGTTGACCTATGACGTACCAGTGATGCTGGTGCGCGGGTGGAAGCACCATCTGTTTGACGAGTGGGGCAGGCCTTATCTTGACGCGTATAACAATGTCCCCCATGTCGGCCACGCGCATCCGCGCATTCAGGCCGTGGCGGCGGATCAGTTGAAGCGGGTGAACTCGAACACGCGCTACCTCCACCCCGCGCAAACGGCATTTGCTGATAAACTCCTGTCGAAATTGCCCGATCACCTTCAGGTCTGCTTCTTTGTCAACTCGGGCACCGAGGCCAATGAGCTGGCGCTGCGTTTGGCGCGGGCGCATACGGGCGCAAAAGGGATCGTAACGCCCGATCATGGCTATCATGGGAACACGAACGCAGCGGTGGCGATCTCGGCCTATAAGTTCAACAAGCCCGGTGGTGTCGGCAAGGCCGATTGGGTTGAGCTTGTTGAGGTCGCGGATGACTATCGCGGGCGATACAAACGCGATGATGACCAGCGGGCGCAAAAATATGCCGATTTAGTGGACCCCGCCATCCAGGTCTTGAAAGAGCGGGGTCAGGGAATGGCAGGGTTTATCGCTGAAACCTTCCCGTCTGTCGGGGGCCAGATTATTCCACCCAACGGGTACCTGCCCGCCGTTTACGACAAGATCCGCGCGGCTGGAGGGCTCTGCATTGCAGATGAGGTTCAGACCGGGCTTGGACGGTTGGGAACGCATTATTTTGGCTTTGAGCAACAAGGCGCGTTGCCGGATATCGTTGTTCTGGGCAAACCCATCGGGAACGGGCACCCGATCGGGGTAGTTGTGACCACCAAAGCCATCGCTGAAAGCTTTGACAATGGGATCGAGTTCTTTTCGACCTTTGGCGGCTCAACCCTGTCTTGCCGGATCGGCAAAGAGGTTTTGGATATTGTTGATGACGAAGGCTTGCAGGAAAACGCCCAGCTGATGGGCGCGCGTCTGATCGACGGGCTGCGCGAGATCGAGGCCGAGTTCGCCTGCGTCGGCGATGTGCGCGGTATGGGGCTGTTTCTGGGGGTCGAATTGATCAATCCGGATGGTTCAGAAGGCACCGAGATCTGTCGATACGTCAAAAACCGAATGCGTGATCATCGTATTCTTATTGGTAGCGAAGGGCCCAAAGACAACGTGCTCAAGATCCGACCACCGCTGACGATTGAAGCTGACGATGTGGACATGATCCTCTGGGCTTTGCGCGGTGTATTATGCGAAGTAGGCGACTTCGCCCCTGCCCCTGTCCCATCCTGCGGCCACGCGCATCATCAAGCCGGGTGCGGCTGCTGCTAAAAGAAACCCCGGTGGAAACCGGGGTTTCTGCGCCGATCAATGAGCCACAAGCGGGGCGTTGCGAGAACCAAATCACGGCACGGGGGTCTTACGGGTCTCCAAGACAGATTTACCAAAATGCTCCGCCAACACTGCCTTCGCAGCCGCGGTTTCCAGGAGCACGGTTCTCGATGGCATCCACTCAGGGCTTAACGCTCATTTCGTCAGGATCAGTTTCCCGGCACGGGTAATGCGTAGCGTATATAGCTGGTCACCCAATTCGATGTGAGCGAGATTACCACCTTTGGTCAGGTCTTCAGCCTTGTGGGCCGGAAGCAGTGAGACCGGGTAACCTTGGGTCGGGGTCGGGTTTTGAGCGTTCATCAGGGCGTCTCCAGAAGGTGTCGGGCAACAAGCCGTATCTGTTTTGGACTGTGTCATCTGGCTGACCCGGAATTGGGTTGGCTACGCGGCATAGCGCTTAATCTGATTATTTTTGTCGGATATGTCAAGACCTGTCTTTTCTCGATCGCATCCCGGCTTGGCATTGTATCCCAGACCAAGGGGCGCTAGGCCCGAAATACCGTGGAAAAGGATGGAAGGCGCATGCAAGCAGCTGTTGTATTTGACCTCGACGGCACATTGATCGACAGCCTCGCCGATCTGGCGCAATCGGTGAACCGAATGCTGGCTGATGTCGGCCACGACCCATTGCCAGATGAAACCATCAAGGGGTTTGTTGGCAACGGGCTGCCAACACTTGTCGAACGGGCGATGACCCATTGCGCCATACCGATGGATCGACATGTTGAGCTTACCCAAAGCACCTTGGCGCATTACAATGCCGCGCCCTGCGAACACACCAGATGCTACCCGGGTGTGACTGGCGCTTTGACCCAATTGCGTGACATGGGACATGTTTTGGCCGTCTGCACCAACAAGCCCGAGGCCCCGGCACGTCATGTGTTAGAAGCGTTGAATCTGTCGCCTTTCTTTGACGTGGTCACCGGGGGTGACACGCTGCCCACGCGCAAACCGGACCCGCAACACCTGCTTGCCACCTATGATGCGATGGACATATCGGGGCCCTTGATCTTTGTCGGAGACAGCGAGGTGGACGCCGAAACCGGGCGACGCGCCGGGGTGCCGTTCCTGCTCTTCACCGAGGGCTATCGCAAATCGCCGATAGAAAAGCTGCCCCATTCCGCAAGCTACAATCACAGCTCGAATCTGCCCGAACTTGTAAAAGATCTTATGCAGCAGGACCCAGAGACTGTATCGAGATAATCACAAAACCCCCAATAGAGGGGCCGGTCGAGGGGGTTTGATACCGACCCCTCATTGGGGAATTTTGTGAAAGTGACAAGACCGCGGGGGGACGGTCTTGAAGCGGTAAACCAGTCATACCCCAGCCACACAGATCGGGATATTGGGGGTTTCCCGTAGTGGTTAATTTTTTCTTAACGAAACCCTACCACCGAGCGGCCTTACACCTGCATCAGTTGCAGCGCGGCCCGTGCGATCACCAATTCTTCGTTGGTAGGAACAACCATCAGCGTCACACGCGACAGATCGGTCGAAATCACGGTGCGGTTGTCCGCATTGGCGTCATGGTCCAGCTCAATTCCCAGCCAGCCCATATCGGTGCAGATGCGTTCACGGATATAGGTCGAGTTCTCGCCAATACCTCCAGTAAACACAAGCGCATCCAACCCGCCCAGAACAGCAGCCATCGCCCCCAACTCGCGCCGAATTCGGAAGGTGAAATAGTTGATCGCATTGCGTGCACCTGGCGCGTCCGAAGCTTCGAGCGTCCGCATATCGCTGGTCATGCCCGATAGGCCCAGCAGACCGGATCTCCGGTACAGCAGATCCGAGATCTCGTCTGCACTCATGCTGCACTGATCCATCAGATACAGAACAACACCCGGGTCCAACTGCCCGCACCGTGTACCCATGGGCAAGCCGTCCATGGCCGAAAACCCCATGCTGGAGCCCACCGACCGCCCATCAATCATCGCGCACATCGACGCCCCGTTGCCCAGATGGGCAACAACCACGCGCCCGCCATGTATAAGCGTTGCCGTCTCTTTCAAATGGCCCGAGACGTACTCATAACTGAGCCCATGAAAGCCATAGCGCCGCACGCCGATATCGTAAAACTCAGACGGCAGCGCAAAGGTGTCGTTGACCCAGGGGTGGTTGCGGTGAAATGCGGTATCGAAACACGCAACCTGCTTGGCTTCTGGGAAACGCTTCATCGCAGCTTGCGCCCCGTCCAGATTGACGGGCTGATGCAACGGTGCGAACGGTTCGAGCTGTCTCAGTTTCTCAAGGCTGTCCGGCGTCAGAACCACGGGCCCTCCGTTGTTCGGACCTCCATGCACCACGCGATGACCGACCGCCGCAATACGCGCATGTGGGAATTCGATCTGGAGCAGATTCAAAATGCTGTCCAAAGCGGCCCCATGATCGCGCAACGCGTCCGAAACACCATCTGCCAGAGATTTTCCATCCCGATCACGCAAACGAATATGGGCCGAAGAACTGCCGATATTTTCAACGATCCCCGAACAGATCAACGCCGGATCGCTTTGCGACGCAGCAAACAGGCCAAATTTCAAGGACGAAGAGCCCGCATTCAAAGTGATGATGTGATCCATAAGAGAGGCTATTTCCCCAAACCGAATTCAGGGGCGCTTTCACGCACGACACTGAATACGCGTTGTCGCAATTCGTCTAACTGTTCAGACTGATGAAGCATCTTGTCCGAAAACACCAGCGCTGTGCCCGGCCCCCGTCAGATATCGTTAGAATGTTTCATCAATATGTCGCTGCGGGCCCTCAACGCCACGTACGCCCATCGGCTATTTCACAAATGGCCGCATGACCTATGGGCATCCGACAAAAGCAACAGTTTGCGGCTCAGGAAACCCTCAGGCTCTGGTTACCCACATTTGGAATGTCCGCAGCTGCGGCAGGTCATGCAGCCTTCGATCATCACCATGTCATATTGCCCGCAGGACGGGCAGGCTTTGCCGCGCGGGGCGTCCATGTTGACGACCTGCGCCTGAGGGTCGGATTTCAAACCCATCCCCTCGCCTTCCAGGAACCCGATGGCAACCATATGCTGTTCGATCACGCCACCGATGGCGGCCAGGATTGACGGAATATACTTGCCCTGCACCCAGGCCCCACCGCGCGGATCAAAGACGGCCTTCAGCTCTTCCACCACAAAAGACACATCCCCGCCACGCCGGAACACAGCCGAAATCATGCGGGTCAATGCCAGCGTCCAGGCATAGTGTTCCATGTTCTTCGAGTTGATGAACACTTCAAAAGGTCGCCGGCGTTGGCCGATCACTATATCATTGATGGTCAGATAGATCGCATGTTCGCTATCAGGCCATTTCAGCTTATAGGTCGATCCTTCCAGAGATTGCGGGCGATCCAGCGGCTCGGACATATAGATCACGTCGCCGCCGTCCACCTCATGCGGTGCACTGGCGCTTTCACCGGGCGCCTTGTCGTCGCTTTCAGATACGGTCAGGACCGAACCCGTCACATCATTCGGGCGGTAGGTCGTGCAGCCTTTGCAGCCTTCATCCCAGGCCTGCATGTAGACGTCTTTGAACGCATCAAAGCTGATATCTTCCGGGCAGTTGATCGTCTTGGAAATCGAGCTGTCGATCCATTTCTGTGCCGCCGCCTGCATCTTGACGTGATCTGACGGGCTCAGAGTCTGGGCGTTGACGAAATAGTCGGGCAATTCAGTATCGCCGAACTTATCGCGCCACATCTGCACCGCATAGTCCACAACCTCTTCTTCAGTGCGTGAGCCATCCTTTTGCAGCACCTTACGGGTGTAGGCGTAAGCAAAGACCGGCTCGATCCCCGAGGACACATTGCCAGCATAAAGCGATATCGTCCCCGTTGGCGCGATCGATGTCAGCAGCGCATTCCGGATGCCATGTTCCCGGATCGCTGCGCGCACATCCTCGTCCATTTGCTGCATCGTGCCGCTGGCCAGAAACTTCTCGGCATCGAACAAAGGAAACGCCCCTTTTTCCTTTGCCAGATCGACCGACGCCAGATACGCGGCGCGGGCGATTGCGTGCAACCAGCGCTCGGTTTGACGCGCCGCCTCGTCTGACCCATAGCGCAGACCCAACATCAAAAGCGCATCGGCCAGCCCAGTCACGCCCAATCCGATGCGCCGTTTGGCTTGCGCCTCAGCCGCTTGTTCGGGCAGCGGGAATTTCGATGCATCAACCACATTGTCCATCATGCGAACGGCCGTAGCGACCAGTTCTTGCAGCGCGGCCTCGTCCAGATGCGCGGCCTCTTCGAACGGGTCTGCCACCAGACGCGCCAGATTGATCGACCCCAGCAAACACGCGCCATAAGGGGGGAGCGGCTGCTCTCCGCAGGGGTTGGTGGCGGCTATGGTCTCGACATAGCTCAGGTTGTTGGCCTGATTGATCCGGTCGATAAAGATCACGCCCGGCTCGGCATAGTCATAGGTGGCCTGCATGATCTTGTTCCACAGATCCCGCGCCTGAACCGTGTGATAGACCTTGCCGTCAAACACCAGCTCCCACGGGCCATCGGCCTTGACGGCCTCCATGAACGGGTCGGTGACCAGCACGGACATGTTGAACATGCGCAACCGCGCCGGGTCGGATTTGGCAGTGATGAACTGTTCGATATCGGGGTGGTCACAGCGCATGGTGGCCATCATCGCACCTCTGCGAGAACCGGCGGACATAATGGTCCGGCACATGGCATCCCAGACATCCATAAAACTCAACGGCCCCGAGGCATCGGCGGCCACGCCTTTGACATCCGCCCCGCGTGGACGAATGGTCGAGAAGTCATAACCGATCCCTCCGCCCTGCTGCATGGTCAGCGCGGCCTCTTTGAGCATATCAAAGATACCGCCCATGCTGTCAGGCACCGTGCCCATGACAAAACAGTTGAACAGAGTCACTTGCCGCGCCGTGCCAGCACCCGCGGTGATACGGCCCGCTGGCAGGTATTTGAAATCCTCCAGCGCCTCATAGAATTTCCCGGCCCAATGCTCGGGGTCTTTTTCGACCCGCGCCAGATCGCGCGCGATGCGGCGCCAACTGTCCTCGACCGTCTGGTCAATGGGTGTGCCATCCGCTTCCTTGAAGCGGTATTTCATGTCCCAGATCTGCTCGGCGATGGAGGCGGCAAAGCGGCTCATTGGTGATTCCCTGACTAGAAAGAGGTATCCAGACTATCTCAATTCACGCCTTCACCACAACACCTTGATGACTGCGTTTTGCAAGCTACAATATAGAGACCGCTCTTGGGACGACTCTGTGGGAAAACTGTGGATAAGTACGTAAATCTCGTCAAACTCTCGGTTGGCTCGGAAAGCGTCGACACGCTGATGGCGTGGCAGGACAGCCGCAGGCCGCTCTATGAGGATGGCTGCCCACGCCATGTCACCCGCATGTGGCCCAAGCGTGAGGCCGAGATTTTGAACGGCGGATCAATCTATTGGGTGATCAAGGGTGTGATCCAGTGCCGCCAGCGGATCCTGCGACTGGACGAGGTACGCGGCGAGGATGGCATCCGACGCTGTGCCATCGTGCTGGACCCTCAGGTGCATCGCACCCAAAACGCCCTGAAACGTCCGTTTCAGGGCTGGCGTTACCTCAAACCCGAGGACACGCCCGCCGACCTACCCAAAAACCGCGAACAAGATGATGCCCTGCCCGATGATCTGAACCGCGCGCTTGCGGAAATCGGCGTGCTTTAGTCAGCTCAGACGATCCAATAACGCGGCCAGGACAGCCTTGTCTTCGGGGCTGCATTTGGCCACCCGGCTGCGCCAAAGCGTCGCCTGCGATTGCAGGATCAACCCATCCGACAGGATCTTGAGGTGATTGGCCCGCAGCGTTTCACCCGTCGAGGTGATATCGGCAATCGCCTCGGCGGTTTCGTTCATGACGGTCCCTTCGGTCGCGCCCTGACTGTCGACCAGCGTGTAATCGGCCACGCCCGCATTGGTCAGAAACTCCCGCACCAGACGGTGGTATTTGGTGGCAATCCGCAGACGGTGCCCGTGTGTTTTGCGAAACGCCGCCGCAGCCGCATCCAGATCATCCAGCGTATCCACATCGACCCAGCAAGCCGGGGTCGCGATGATCAGATCAGCTTTGCCAAAGCCCAACTGCGCGATCTCTTCCACCTGTTGCTCCCAACGGGGCAGTTTTTCCTGCACAAGATCGATGCCGGTGACACCCAGATTGATCCGCCCTGCCGCCAGCTCTCGCGGGATTTCCCCTGCGGACAACAGGATCAGCGACACCCCGTCGACCCCTTCGACCTTACCGGCATATTCCCGATCCGACCCGCTGCGCGACAGGGTGATGCCGCGTTTTTCGAACCAGGAAAACGTCTTGTCCATCAGACGGCCCTTCGAGGGCACACCAAGTTTCAAACTCATTGCCCGGCCTCCTCAACGCTCAGCATAAGGTCCGGGCGAATTACGCCCCCAACCGCCGGGATCTCGGCCCCGCCACCAAGTTGCCGGGTCAGCGCGTCGTACCGACCGCCCGTTGCCACAGGCGGCAAATCGGGGCGGCCTTCGGCGTAGAAACCAAAGACAAAACCGTCATAATATTCCATCGAGGTGCGGCCATAAGAGGCTTCAAAGTCCAGCCGCTCCACATCCACGCCACGCGCCTGAAGTGCCGCAATGCGGGCCTCGAGCCGATCCAAGGCGGGGGTGATCTGGGGCAGATCCACTGCCACGTCGCGCAGCTGTTCCAGCGCAAAAGGCATGGTTTCGCGCACATTCAGCAAGGTTTCGAGCCCGGCCAGCTCGGAATCCGAAATCGGAGCTGTTTCCCGATCTTCGCGCAGCGCTTCGATCCGCGCCTCGATCTCGGCGGCCCGGCGCTTGCCGATCATCGGTGCGTCAACGGCCAACGGGTCCGCCGCATTCAGCAGAGCGTCGCGGGTTTCAGGCCCGGCGGTACGACCCGCAAAACGGTCCAGCAAATGGCGGAACCGGCGCGGACGCCAGAGATGGCGCATCAACGCGGCTTTACGGCGCTCGGTTGTCTGAAGCCCTGCAACCGCTGCGATCAGAATGCCGATGTCACCGGTCGCCGCCCGCAGCGGCAGACCTCGCAACTGTAATGCGATCAGGGAGAACACCTCGGCATCGGCACCGGCGGGATCGACGCGGTCAAAGACCTCATACCCCACCTGAATGTATTCATTGGCCCGGTCCGGGTCGTGTTCCTGTCGGCGAAAAACCTCACCAGAATAGGTATAGCGCGCCGGTTCTGCCCCTTCCGACATATGCATCTGCACCACCGGCAAGGTGAAATCCGGGCGCAGCATCTGTTCACCGCGCAATGCATCCGATGTCACATAGGCGCGCGCGCGGATATCTTCGCCGTAGAGATCCAGCAGAGTGTCCGCCGGTTGCAGCAGCGGCGGATCAACGATCTGCGCGCCTGCGGCCTCGAACCGGACACGCATCATCGCGGCGCGGGCCTGTATCTGAGAACGGTTGGCCATGGCTCAGTCCTGACTGTCCAGAATTTCGCGCACCTTGGCGACCAGATCACCGCGCGGCACTTCGAACTGGCTGGGGCGTTCCTTCCATTCCTCAAGCGTGGCGCTTTCGGCGATCTTGGCACCGAGGATCAGGTCTTTGATCTGCACGATCCCTTTGGCCTTTTCATCGCCGCCTTCGATCACCGCGACCGGCGAATTGCGCTTGTCCGCGTATTTCAGCTGATTGCCGAAATTCTTGGGGTTGCCCAGATAAACTTCGGCCCTGATACCCGCATTGCGCAGCTCGGCCACCATGGCCTGATAATCGGCCATCCGATCCCGGTCCATCACCGTCACAACCACGGGGCCCTTCGCCTGCGCGCTGATCCGACCCTTTTCGCGCAGGGCGGCCAGCAGGCGATCGACACCGATCGAGATGCCGGTCGCAGGCACTTCCTGACCGGTAAACCGCTTGACCAGATCATCGTAACGACCACCGCCTGCGACCGAGCCGAACTGCCGCTTGCGGCCTTTTTCATCGAAGATTTCAAAGGTGAGTTCGGCCTCATAGACCGGTCCGGTGTAATAACCCAAGCCGCGCACGACCGAGGGGTCTATCTCGATCCGATCCGATCCATAGCCCCCTGCAGCCAGCAAGTCGCCGATCTGTTCCAACTCTCGAATGCCTTGGTTGCCAACAATAGAGGTTCCTACCGCTGCCCGCAGATTTTGTAGAGTTTTTGCCGTATCGCCGCTTCTGGAGGTAAGAAAAGCAATAACGGGCTCAGCTTGCATTTCAGTCAAGCCCACACCGTCAATAAAAGCGCCGGAAGCATCCTCGCGCCCCGTAGTCAGAAGTTCGCGAACACCTGCTTCACCGACTTTGTCAAACTTATCAATCGTTCGAAGTACGGCATCCTTCATTTCCGAACCACTAGCCGCTCCTGGCAGAAGCGTATTCGCAACAAAATCTACTTCACCAAATACACTCTCCAAAACACCATTCAGAACCTTGCGGTTGTTGACCCGCACAAGATAGTCGCCGCGTGGAATGCCGACGTTCTCCAAAGTATCCGACAGCATCGCACAAATCTCGGCATCTGCGGCCATCGAGGCCGTACCAACCGTATCCGCATCGCATTGATAAAACTGACGATACCGCCCCGGCCCTGGCTTTTCGTTGCGCCAGACCGGACCCATCGCATAACGGCGATAAGGTGTGGGCAGATCGTTGCGGTGTTGCGCATAGACACGGGCCAAAGGCGCGGTCAGGTCATAGCGCAGGGCCATCCAGTCACCGTTTCCGCCCTCGTCAAACTCCTGCCAGGCAAAGACGCCCTCATTCGGGCGGTCGACGTCGGGCAGGAACTTGCCCAGCGCTTCGACGGTTTCGACCGCGCTGCTCTCCAACGCGTCAAAGCCATAACGATGATAGACACCCGCAATCGTCCGCAGCATCTCGGTGCGCTGCGTGACTTCCTCGCCGAAATAGTCACGGAACCCTTTTGGCGTTACGGCCTTGGGGCGGGGCTGTTTCTTGGGCTTGGCCATCGGGGGCGTCCTTCGCGGTCATGTTCCGCGCGCGGTCTATCCCATGGCCCGCATCGGGGCAAGGCGCGCTTTCGCTGGCCTTGGTGCCGCTGGGGCGGTATGACCCCCGCAAAGGAGACCGCCATGCAGCATCTGGAAGAACAGATCGCCCACCTGACCCGCACCGTTGACGAGTTGAATGCGGTCGTAACCGGCCAGCAATCCGAAATCGACCGCCTGACGCGCCGGGTCGAGATGTTGCTGCAACGCGAGGCCGAACGGTCGCAGGAAGGATCTGGCGGTGTTGTCTTCGGCGACGAACGCCCGCCGCATTACTGACCGTACGCGCCAGGTCCTTCTCAGAAAGGCGTGCAAGCCACATATACTTTTACGGCCCCCGCCTCTACTTTAACGGCCTCCGCCTCCGACCGGAGTGTCCGCGACTTGGTTGACCGAATTATATCTCCTCAACCATCATCACGCCTTCCAGAGATTTGATGGCCCCCTTGATCTGTGGGGTGATTGGGAAATCCTGACCCAGATCCATTTCAACATCGCCGGGCAGGCCCGGATCGAGTAGCAGCAGTTGGATCGGCCCGCGCGCTGCGCCTTTGGTAGCTGTTGCCGCGTCTTCCAGAACCTTGGCCACGGTGGGCAATGCTTGCGCCTCGTCAACAAAAATGCGCAGGCCGGTGGCCCCGGCCTCGGCGACGACCGAATCCACCGGGCCAACGGATCGGCCCAGCAGCTTGAGTTGGTCAGCCTCCATCGTGGCCTCAGCGGTCAGCACCACTTGTGCGCCGGTTTCCAGAAACTCGCGGCATTTCTCTAGCGTGTCCGAGAACAAGGTCACCTCATAAGCCCCGGTCGGGTCAGAGAGCTGCGCAAAGGCAAAGCGGTTGCCCCGCGCTGATTTCCGTTCCTGCCGCCCAGCCACAACCCCGGCCATTTTGGCAATCAACGGGCCCGAACGCGCTTTTTCAGTCACCTCGTCCAGCGTGAGAACCTGCTTGCGCTTCAGCGCGGGCATATAGTCGTCCAGCGGATGGCCCGACAGGTAAAAGCCGATAGCCTTGAACTCTTCGCTTAACCGTTCAGCAGGCAGCCAATCCGGTGAAGGGGACAAGCGCGGCTCGGGCAGATCATCCCCTGCCTCACCAAACAACGACACCTGGTTCGAGTTCTTCTGCTCGTGAATCGCAGCCGAATATTGCACCAGCGGATCAAGGCTTTCGAACACGCGGCGGCGGTTCTTGTCGAGTTCATCAAAGGCCCCCGCCCGCGCCAGCATTTCCAGCGGACGTTTGCCGACCTTCTTCAAATCGACCCGGCGGGCAAAATCGAACAGGTTGACGAAGGGTTTATCGTTCTGGTCGCCCTGAGCGTGCCCAGAGCGTCGCCCTTCGACCACAAGGTTCATCGCCTCGACACCCACATTCTTGAGCGCGCCCAGCGCATAAACCAAATGGCCGTCCGCCACGTCGAAGGTCGCCAAAGACCGGTTCACGCAGGGCGGCACATAGGGCAGTTCCAACCCTTTGCGGACCTCTTCAAAGTAAACCGCCAGCTTATCGGTCAGATGGATATCGCAGTTCATGACACCTGCCATGAACTCCACCGGATGGTTCGCCTTTAGCCAGCCGGTCTGATAGCTGACCACCGCATAGGCCGCCGCGTGCGATTTGTTGAAGCCGTAGTTGGCGAATTTATCCAACAGGTTCCAGACCTCGGTTGCCTTGGCCTCATCCACATTGTTTTCGGCCGCGCCCTTGAGGAACTTGGGCCGCTCGGCATCCATCGCCTCCTGGATTTTCTTACCCATCGCGCGCCGCAACAGGTCCGCCCCACCAAGGCTGTAGCCCGCCATTTCCTGCGCGATCTGCATCACCTGTTCCTGATAGACGATGATGCCCTGGGTTTCGTCCAGAATATGATCGATGGAAGGATGTAGCGTGTCCCGTTCGCTCAGATTGTTCTTGACCTCGCAGAACTTTGGAATGTTCTCCATCGGGCCCGGGCGGTACAGCGCAACAAGCGCAATAATATCCTCGATACAGTCCGGCTTCATCCGCTTGAGCGCATCCATCATGCCGCTGGATTCCACCTGGAACACGGCCACTGTCTTGGCTGCGGAATAGAGCTTATAGGTTGCCTCATCATCCAGCGGAATCGCGTTGATCTGGTTCTCGGCCCCCTCGGCAGGCTCATAAAGCTCAGTCCCATCGGCGGCGATATGAAGCGGTCGGCCTGACTTGAAAATCAGATCCATCGCGTTCTGGATCACGGTCAGTGTTTTCAAACCCAGAAAGTCGAACTTCACCAGCCCCGCTTGTTCAACCCATTTCATGTTGAATTGGGTCGCAGGCATATCCGAGCGCGGATCCTGATAGATCGGCACCAGCGCGTCCAAGGGTCGATCCCCGATCACCACACCCGCCGCATGGGTCGAGGCATTGCGCAACAGACCTTCGACCTGTTGACCGTAGTTGAGCAGCCGTTCGACAACCTCTTCGCTGCGCGCCTCTTCCCTCAGGCGCGGCTCGTCTTTCAACGCTTTTTCGATGCTGACGGGTTTAACCCCTTCAACCGGGATCATCTTGGACAGGCGGTCCACTTGCCCGTAAGGCATCTGCAACACCCGCCCGATATCGCGCACCGCAGCCTTGGACAGCAACGCGCCAAAGGTGATGATCTGCCCCACCTTGTCACGCCCGTATTTCTTCTGAACATAGCGGATCACCTCTTCGCGGCGGTCCATACAGAAGTCGATATCGAAGTCGGGCATCGACACCCGTTCGGGATTCAAAAACCGTTCGAACAGCAGCGAATAGCGCAGCGGGTCAAGGTCGGTTATCGTCAGCGCATAAGCCACCAGCGACCCTGCACCCGAGCCGCGCCCCGGCCCTACCGGAATGTCGTGATCCTTGGCCCATTGGATAAAGTCGGCAACGATAAGGAAATAGCCGGGAAAACCCATGCCTTCGATGATGCCCAGCTCAAAATCCAGCCGCTCCTGGTATTCCTCAGGCGTCACCGCATGGGGGATCACGGCCAGACGCTTCTGCAAGCCCTCATTGGCGATGCGGCGCAGTTCGGCCACCTCGTCGTCGGCAAATTTCGGCAGGATCGGATCGCGGCGATAGGCCATGAAAGCACAGCGCCTGGCAATCTCAACTGTGTTTTCAATCGCCTCGGGCAGATCGGCAAACAGGGTGGCCATTTCCTGTTGCGACTTGAAATAATGCTGCGCCGTCAGGCGGCGGCGATCTTCCTGCTGATCGACATAAGCGCCTTCGGCAATACAGATCAGCGCATCATGCGCCTCATACATGTCCGAGGTCGGGAAATACACATCATTGGTGGCAACCAGCGGCAGATCCTTGGCATAAGCCATTTCAACGTGACCCCGCTCGGTCCGCTTTTCGGCCTCGGGCTGTCCATCCTCACCCGGATGGCGCTGCAATTCGATGTAAAGACGATCCGGGAACATCCCAGCCAACCGATCCACCAGAGCCTCGGCCGCAGGGCGCTGACCTTGCTGCAGGAGCATGCCAACCGGCCCGTCCGGCCCTCCGGTCAGGCAGATCAAGCCTGCTGACCGCTCGGCCAATTCCTCCAGCGTGACCTGCGGCAACTGCCCACCCTTGTCCACATAGAGGCACGAGCTGAGCTTCATCAGGTTTTCATACCCTGTCTCAGACTGTGCCAGTAGCACCAACGGTGCAGGTGTTTTCGGCTTTTCACCCGGCTGTGCCTGAACATAGGTCAGATCGACCTGACACCCCATAATGGGCTGAATACCTGCACCACTGGCCGACACCGAAAACTCCAGTGCCGAAAACATCGAGTTGGTATCCGTCACCGCAACGGCGGGCATCTCCATCTGCGCGCACAAGGCAGGCAGCTTTTTCAGCCGCACAGCGCCTTCCAGCAGCGAATATTCGGTGTGAACACGTAGGTGAATGAATCGAGGGGAACTGCTCATAGCGCAACGCTAACCCAGCCCGTGCCCGGGCAAAAGAAGGAACCGACAAGAAAAACTGCCTATCAATTCATCGCTGATTATTCGGGATTTCCTGAAGGTGCTTCGGGATCTTCTGGCGGTCCACTCATAAATCTATTTCTTTCCAGAGCCTTACACCTTGCGTCGGCGCAACCATCGTTGAGCGGCGCATACAATTGTGCACAAAACAGGCAGTTTTTCTTGCCAGATCCGCCGCGCTGTTTCTAACATCTGACGGCAAGCTACCGCCCGCCACTCTTTCTACGTCGCATCGAAGGAGGGCCACAGGGGCGCAACCGGGTAAGGCGACGGGTTTCTCGAATGAACATCACGTTTCTTCTGAACGGAGAGACAGTGGAGCTGACGAATGTCAATCCGACGACAACGCTGTTGGATTGGCTGCGCGAAGAGCGCGGGCTGACCGGCACTAAAGAAGGCTGCAACGAGGGCGATTGCGGGGCCTGCACCGTTTTGGTGACGGATGCGGACAGCGCCAAGGCACTGAATGCCTGCATCCTGTTCCTGCCGCAACTGCACGGCAAGGCGATCCGCACTGTCGAAGGTGCCAGCGGACCAGATAAAGAACCCCACCCGGTGCAACAGGCGATGGTTGATCTACACGGCTCACAATGCGGGTTCTGCACGCCCGGCTTTATCATGTCGATGGTTGCCAGCCACACGAATGGTGCGACCGACCATGACACCCAACTTGCGGGCAACCTTTGCCGCTGCACCGGTTATGCCCCGATCATCCGCGCCGCCAAGGCCGCTGAAACCCGGGATGTTCCCGACTGGATCACCGCTGACCAGTCCTTCTTCTGTTCTCAAATACCTCGGGGGGAGGCTGAAAGCCGGGGGGCAGAGCCCCCCTCCCACCTGCCCGAAAACAGCAATGAATTGGCAGAGCTCTACGTGCAACACCCCGACGCGACACTGATCGCTGGGGCAACCGATGTGGGCCTTTGGGTGACCAAACAGTTGCGCGATCTGGGCCCGGTCATCTTTCTCAACCGCTGCGATGACCTGAAACAGATCACACTCACCGAAGAAGAAATCCGCATTGGCGCCATGGTCGATATGAACCGGCTGGGTGACGCCCTGGCCGACCTGCACCCGTCTTATGCGGAAATGATCCGCCGCTACGCCAGTGTTCAAATACGCCACGCGGCCACATTGGGTGGCAATATCGCCAATGGCTCCCCTATCGGAGACAACCCTCCCGCCCTCATTGCGCTTGGGGCAACCCTGCATCTGCGCAAGGGCGATGCGCGGCGGTCGATCCCGCTTGAGAACTTCTTCATCGACTATGGCAAACAGGATCGCGTACCCGGTGAATTCGTCGAGGCCGTCACTGTTCCGCGCCAGCCGGACCGGCTGAAAGCCTATAAGCTCAGCAAGCGGTTCGATCAGGATATTTCGGCTGTCTGCGGCTGCTTCAATATCACCGTAACGGATGGCACGGTTACGCAGGCACGTATCGCTTTTGGCGGTATGGCGGGCATTCCGAAACGCGCCACCCACGTCGAAGCCGCCTTGATCGACAATCCCTGGACACTCGACACGATCCACGCCGCGCTGCCCTGTTTCGCCGACGATTTTTCCCCTCTCACGGATATGCGCGCCTCCGCCACTTACCGCCTGCAAACCGCCAAAGCGATGCTGGAACGCTATTACCGCGAAGATCAGGGCGAGATCACAAATGTGTTGGAGGTGTCCGCATGAGCGTGACCAAACCTCTGCCGCATGACGCAGCACCGCTGCATGTCTCGGGCGCGGCGCGTTATGTGGACGATATTCCCACGCCCAAAGACACTCTCCATCTGGCCTTTGGTCTCAGCTCGATTGCCAAGGGCAAGATCACTGGGATGGACCTGACCGAAGTGCAAAATGCCACGGGCGTCGTGGCGGTGATGACCGCCAAAGATCTGCCCTTTGCCAATGATGTGTCTCCCTCGATCCACGATGAACCGCTGCTGTCTGACGGAATCGTTCACTATATCGGCCAGCCTGTGTTTCTGGTTGTCGCCACCAGTCATCTCGCCGCTCGCAAGGCAGCACGACTAGGCAAGATCGACTATGCCGCAGAAACGCCGATCCTGACGGTCGAAAAGGCACTGGCCGCTGACAGCCGGTTCGAAGATGGCCCACGCATCTATGCCAAGGGTGACGCCGACGCGGCCATCGCCCGCGCGCAGCACGTGATCGACGGATGTTTCGAACTGGGTGGGCAGGAGCATTTTTATCTTGAAGGCCAGGCCGCTCTGGCCCTGCCCCATGAAGGCGGCGACATGCTGGTGCACAGCTCAACCCAGCACCCGACCGAGATTCAGCACAAGGTAGCCGACGCGCTTGCTGTGCCGATGCACGCGGTCCGGGTCGAAACCCGCCGCATGGGCGGTGGTTTTGGTGGCAAGGAAAGTCAGGGCAACGCGCTGGCCGTCGCCTGCGCCATAGCGGCACGGGCAACAGGCAAAGCCTGCAAAATGCGCTATGACCGCGACGATGATATGGTCATCACCGGCAAGCGACACGCGTTTCGGATCGCATACAAAGCCGGGTTTGATGAGCACGGCCATATTCAAGGCGTCTCGTTCCATCATTACGCCATCTGCGGCTGGGCACAGGACCTGTCGCTGCCGGTGGCCGACCGCGCGATGCTGCATTCCGACAACGCATATCTGTTGCCCAATGCCCGGATTGAAAGCCATCGGCTAAAGACCAATACCCAATCTGCCACCGCCTATCGCGGCTTTGGTGGCCCGCAGGGGATGGTCGGCATAGAACGGGTGATGGACCACGCCGCGCATGTGCTGGGCCTTGACCCGGTGGAGCTGCGCCGCCGGAATTACTATGAGCCGGCGCATGCGGTAGCCGAGGTCGCTCCGTCCGAGAAGCCTTTGGGTCACCCCGACCCGCATGAGGACCTGACCAGTCGCGGCGCGGTCGAGACCGGTGACGCACCGGTTCGCCCTCTGCCCGCAGGAGGCAACACCACGCCCTATGGGATGGAGGTCAGTGACTTCGAACTGCACGGGATGACCGAGGCCCTGCTGAAATCCAGCGACTACTCCGCGCGCAAGGCCGCCATAGCGGAATGGAATGCCCGGAACAGCGTGATCAAAAAGGGTATCGCCTTCTCTCCGGTCAAGTTCGGGATTTCCTTTACACTGACCCACCTCAATCAGGCTGGGGCGCTGGTGCATGTGTATCAGGACGGGTCAGTCCACCTGAACCACGGCGGCACCGAAATGGGTCAGGGCCTGTTTCAGAAAGTGGCGCAAGTGGCCGCGTCACGGTTTGGTATCCCGCTGGAGATGGTGAAGATCACCGCCACTGACACCGCCAAAGTACCCAACACCTCGGCCACTGCGGCGTCCTCGGGCAGCGACCTGAACGGCATGGCGGTCAAGGCCGCCTGCGACACGATCCGCGACCGGATGGCTGAGTATCTGGCCGAGCGGCATCAGGCGGACCCCAGCGCGGTGACCTTCGCCGACGGGCATGTTTCGGTGGGCGCAGAACGTTATACCTTCGCCGAAGCTGCGGCGCTCGCCTATCAAGGCCGTATCAGCCTGTCGGCCACGGGGTTCTATAAGACCCCAAAGATCGAATGGGACCGGATTGCAGGTCGGGGGCGTCCGTTTTTCTACTTCGCCTATGGCGCTTCTGTCACCGAGGTTGCGGTGGATACACTGACCGGTGAAAACCGCATCCTGCGCACCGATATTCTGCACGATGCAGGGGCGTCGCTGAACCCCGCCTTGGATATCGGGCAGGTTGAAGGCGGCTATGTGCAAGGCGCGGGTTGGTTGACGACCGAGGAACTGATCTGGGACGACAAAGGCAATCTGCGCACGCATGCGCCCTCAACCTACAAGATCCCCGCCTGCTCTGACCGACCGGACATCTTCAACGTGGCGTTGTGGGATGGCGAAAACCGCGAAGAGACGATCTATCGCTCGAAAGCGGTCGGCGAGCCGCCCTTCATGCTGGGCATCTCGGCGTGGTTGGCTCTGTCAAACGCTGTTTCGGCCTGTGGCGATAGGTATCCCGCGATGAATGCCCCCGCGACAGCAGAGGAAATCTGGCACAGCATCCAGCGCGTGAAGGGAGGGGCTGATGGGGTTTGAGCTCGACGCATTGCGCAATGCCGTCAACACCCACGGGCGCGTGGCACGCGTGGTCATCGCTGCGATCAAGGGCTCGTCCCCCCGCGAAGTGGGTGCGGCGATGCTGGTCTGGTCGGGAGGGCAGTCTGGCACGATTGGCGGTGGCGCGCTGGAACATCAAGCCGCAGAGGCCGCACGAAGACAGACAACCCAATCCCGCCTGACACATCACTCGCTTGGACCCGAGCTGGGCCAATGCTGCGGCGGGGCAGTCTCACTGCTGACCGAGGTCTATGACCAAAAGAGAGTTGAAGCTCTGGGTGACTCGGTGATTGCACGGTCGCCGTCGGGCGGTGACATGCCCCTTTCGGTCAAACGACTGCTGGCCAAAGCCCGGGGTCAGGGCATCCTGCCTGAATCCCAACTTGTCGACGGTTGGATGGTTGAACCTGTGCACAAACCAAACCGCAAGCTTTGGATTTGGGGGGCGGGCCATGTGGGGCGTGCCTTGGTGGATGTCCTGAATCCACTGCCCGACCTAGCGATCACCTGGGTCGATACCGCGCCCGAGCGATTTCCCCAGACTATCCCGCACGCAGTTACCCGAATTCCCGCCGCCAATCCGGCCGAGTTGGTACGTCATGCGCCGAAAGATGCAGAGCATCTTGTGCTGACTTATTCACACAATCTGGACCTGGAACTGTGCAACAGGCTGCTTTTGCACGATTTCCGCTTTGCGGGGCTGATTGGCTCGGCTACGAAATGGGCGCGATTCCGGTCGCGGCTGGCGGCTTTGGGACACTCTCCTGAACGGATCAGCCGGATCACCTGCCCCATCGGCGACCCCGGTTTGGGCAAGCACCCGCAGATGATCGCCGTGGGCGTCGCCGCGCAGCTTTTGCGCCCAGCCCGACAAAACGAGTTGAAGAAGGACCTGAGCGCGTGACCACTCCACTTCTAAGCCTGCAAGGGCTCACCAAAGCCTACCCCGGCGTAGTGGCCAATGATCAGGTGTCCTTCGACATCGGCGAAGGCGAGGTGCATGCGCTGCTGGGCGAAAACGGCGCAGGCAAATCCACGCTGGTCAAGATGATCTATGGGTTGGTGAAGCCAGACAGCGGCACGATGAAACTGCGCGGTCAGGTCTTTGCTCCACCAGAACCGCGCGCAGCGCGGGCTGACGGGATTGCGATGGTGTTTCAACATTTCTCGCTGTTCGACGCGCTAAACGTGGCCGAGAACATCGCGCTGGGCATGGAAAATCCACCACCGATGGGTGATCTGTCCGCACGCATCCGCGAGGTGTCGGAAACCTATGGCCTGCCGCTGGACCCGTTTCGCACCGTGGGCGACCTGTCGGCGGGGGAGCGGCAACGGGTCGAGATCATCCGCTGCCTGCTGCAAGACCCCAAGCTGCTGATCATGGATGAACCCACCAGCGTCTTGACGCCGCAAGAGGTTGAAATTCTGTTTGAGACGCTGAACAAACTGCGCTCCGAAGGCACTTCGATCCTCTATATCTCGCACAAGCTGGAGGAAATCCGCACTCTATGCGATCACGCCACGATCCTGCGGTTGGGCAAGAATGTGGGTGAATGCGTGCCATCCGAGACCTCGGCCCGGGATATGGCCGAGATGATGGTCGGCGCAACTCTGCAAACGCCCGAACGGTCGGGCCGTGAGTTTGGTGAGGTTGCTTTGGATGTGAGCGGCCTGTCAGTGCCCTCTCCCTCGGAATTCGGAACCGCGTTGAAGAACATCCACATGACGGTGCGCAAAGGCGAGGTTCTGGGCATCGGAGGTGTGGCCGGGAACGGACAGGACGAATTGCTGGGTGTGCTGTCGGGGGAAATCCTGACCTCGGCAGACGCGATCAAGTTCAACGGTCAACCTATTGGCAAGCTGGGGCCCACCGCGCGTCGCAAGCTGGGGGTTCTGACCGCGCCAGAAGAGCGTTTGGGCCATGCGGCGGCGCCGGATATGAGCCTGACCGAAAACGCCTTGCTCACCGGCTCGGTACGCGAAGGCCTTGTGAGCAGCGGGTTTCTGAAATGGTCCGACACCACGCGCTTTGCGGAAAAGATCATCAAGGCTTTTGACGTGCGCACTCCGGGGCCGGAAAACGCGGCACGGTCGCTTTCAGGCGGCAACCTGCAGAAATTCGTCATTGGTCGCGAGGTATTGCAAAACCCCGATGTGCTGGTCGTCAACCAGCCCACTTGGGGTGTGGATGCGGCGGCGGCTGCGGCGATCCGGCAGGCCATACTGGACCTTGCGGCCGAGGGGACAGCGGTGATCTGCATTTCTCAGGATCTCGATGAACTGATGGAAATCTCGGACAGTTTTGCAGCGCTCAACGAAGGACGGCTGAGCGCGCCGCGCCTGACAGCGGTGCTGACTGTGGATGAGATCGGCCTGATGATGGGCGGAGCCCATGGCATGGAGGTGGCGCATGTGTGACGCATTGTACCGCCTCCGGCGGCCGTATTTGGAACGAGAAGAAGCTGTGGCGGGGGTAAGCTGTTGATTGTGTTGGAGAAACGGCCACAGCCGTCCAAGATGTGGTCTTATGCGACCCCGCTGGTGGCGGTCATTGCCACGATGGTGTTCGGCGGCGTTTTGTTCGCCCTACTGGGCAAGAACCCGGTTGAAGCGATTGGTACAATCTTTTGGGAGCCTCTGTTTGGCGAGTTCGCCTTCTATTACCGCCCTCAATTGCTTGTAAAAGGCGCGCCTTTGGTACTGATCGCAATTGGCCTGTCACTTGGGTTTCGGGCTGGCATCTGGAATATCGGGGCCGAGGGGCAGTATATCATGGGCGCGATTTTCGGCGCGGCGGCGGGTCTGGCCTTTTATCCGCTTGAGGCGTGGTTCATCTTTCCGATCATGGTCATGGCCGGTGCGCTCGGCGGCTGGATTTGGGCGACAATTCCAGCGGTTTTGAAGGTTCGGTTTGGCACCAATGAAATCCTTGTCTCGCTGATGCTGGTCTATGTGGCCGAGCAGATGCTGGCCTCGGTTTCGCTGGGCTTGCTGAAGAACCCCGAAGGGTTCGGCTTTCCCGGCTCGCGCAACCTGCAACAGTATGAAAGCGCTTACAATGCTGAGTTGATCGCGGGATCAGGGATGCATTGGGGTGTCGTAACGGCACTGATTGCAGTGATCTTTGCCTATGTGCTGCTAAACCGTCACATGCTGGGCTTTCACATACGTTTAACCGGCGAGGCCCCGAGGGCGGCAAGGTTTGCGGGTGTAAATCCGGCGCGGCTGGTCCTGTTCTGTCTGGGCCTGTCGGGTGCTTTGGCCGGGCTGGCGGGGATGTTCGAGGTTTCGGGGCCATCCGGCGTGGTCAGCATCGATTTTAACGTCGGCTATGGCTTCACGGCCATTATCGTGGCTTTCCTGGGCCGCTTGCATCCGGTGGGCATCCTGTTGGCGGGTGGCCTGATGGCGTTGACCTATATCGGCGGCGAAATCGCGCAATCTCAGCTGGGCCTGCCCGCCGCCGCCATTCAGGTGTTTCAGGGGATGTTGTTGTTCTTCCTGCTGGCCTTTGACCTTTTGACCAACTACCGCATCCGTGCGGCCCGTAGCGAGGTGGCGTGATATGGATCTTGGTGAAATCAATCCCGTCCTATTGATCGCCTCGCTAATGGTGGCGGCAACACCGCTGCTGCTGGCTGCCATCGGAGAGTTGGTCGTCGAAAAAGCCGGCGTTCTGAACCTGGGTGTCGAGGGGATGATGATCGTGGGCGCGATCAGCGGCTTTGCGATTTCGGTCGAGACCGGCTCACCCTGGCTGGGCTTCATTGCCGCAGCAATTGGTGGTGCGGTGCTGTCGCTGTTGTTTGTGCTGCTGACGCAAGTGGCGCTGGCCAATCAGGTGGCGAGCGGTCTGGCGCTGACACTGTTCGGGCTGGGGTTCAGTGCGCTGATGGGGCAAGGCTATGTGGGCATCAAACCGCCCGATATGGCCGATATCCATATTCCGGTGATCAGTGATATCCCGGTGATCGGCCCCATCCTGTTTCAACACGACCCGATCTTGTATCTGGGCATCGCGCTGACGGCCGCCGTCTGGGCCACGCTGAAATACACGCGTGTCGGGCTGATCCTGCGCGCTGTGGGCGAAAACCACGATGCGGCGCATGCGTTGGGCTACAAAGTCATCAAGATCCGCATCATGGCGATCTTGTTCGGCGGGGCCTGCGCGGGGCTGGGCGGGGCCTATATCAGCCTGATCCGTGTGCCACAGTGGACCGAGGGCATGACCGCCGGTGTGGGCTGGATTGCGCTGGCCCTGGTCGTGTTTGCCAGTTGGAAGCCATGGCGAGCCCTGCTGGGTGCCTATTTGTTTGGCGGTATCACGGTATTGCAACTGAATCTGCAGGCGGCAGGCGTTGCCATTCCCGTCGAGTATCTGGCAATGTCGCCCTATATCATCACGATCCTTGTGCTTGTGATCCTTTCGGCTGACAAGAGCAGCGCACCTGCCTCACTGGGCCGAACCTTCCATGCCTCACACTAGGGGCCAAATGAACCAACTTGGGGAGTAACACATGAAATTCACCACTCTATTGGCAAGCGCCGCCATGGCGCTTGGTCTGGCGACAAGCGCCATGGCCGAAGACAAAACAAAGGTCGGCTTTGTCTATGTCGGCCCCGTGGGCGACGGCGGCTGGACCTATGAACATGACAAGGGCCGTCTGGCCGTTGAAGAGCATTTCGGCGACAAGGTCGAAACCGTGTTTGTTGAATCGGTGCCCGAGGGGCCCGACGCTGAACGCGTGATGACCCAAATGGCGCTCGACGGCGCGGATCTGATCTTTACCACGTCGTTCGGTTATATGGACCCGACAATCAATGTCGCCAAGAAGTTCCCGAATGTGAAATTCGAACACGCAACCGGATACAAGACCGCCGACAACGTTTCGGTCTATTCCGCCCGTTTCTATGAGGGTCGCGCCGTTCAGGGGCATATCGCGGGCAAGATGACCGAGTCCAACATCATCGGCTATATCGGCTCTTACCCGATCCCCGAAGTGATCCGTGGCATCAATTCGGCCTATCTGCACGCCAAGGCCGTCAACCCGGATGTCGAGTTCAAGATCGTCTGGGCCTATACTTGGTTTGATCCGGCAAAAGAGGCGGATGCGGCCACCGTTCTGATCGAACAGGGCGCGGACGTTATCCTGCAACATACCGACTCGACCGCGCCGCAAGCTGCTGCGCAAGAGGCGGGCAATGTTGTGACCTTTGGCCAAGCCTCGGACATGAGCGAGTACGCACCCTTCCCGCGCGTCTCCTCGATCATCGACAACTGGGCACCCTACTACATCGCCCGCACCCAGGCCGTCATGGACGGATCGTGGGAGACGGTGAACACCTGGGACGGTATCCGCGAAGGCATGGTTGAAATCGGCGAGATCTCGGACCGCGTTCCTGCCGATGTCAAAGAAGAGGCGCTGGCCATGAAAGCGGCCATGGCCGCGGGCGAATACCATCCCTTTACCGGACCGATCAACAAACAGGACGGAAGCGTTTGGCTGGCAGAAGGCGAAGTGGCGGATGACGGCACCCTGGCCGGTATGAACTTCTATGTAGAAGGCCTTGAGGGCGAAATTCCTCAGTAAGCCGATCATCAAACGAGATCAGGCCCGCTGTGATCGGCGGGCCTTTTTTGTTTGGACATCTATCGTCTGTTTGACACTGCCTTGCGCTAGCTGGCCCACCTTCAACATGTATTGATGAGTGCGAGCCTGCCCAAAACGTTTCAAAGAAACATCGCGCCCAATGGGCTTTGCGCGCTGAAGAGATTGCTCGAGTTAACTCTTCAGATGTTTCCTCGCAATTGTTTCGCCAATGGATTTCCGACAAGCGTTTCGTTAGCTTCAACTGTGTATAGGAGCAGAAATGGCGCGACGGCTAGCAGCGATACTAATGGCAGACGTGGTCGAATATTCGCGTCTGATGCGAGAGGATGAGACCGGCACTCTGGCAGCGTTGCAGCAGTTTTGGGCTGAAATTTTTGATCCGATCGTCGCCGAGCGAAGGGGACGGATCGTAAAGAAAATGGGCGACGGTGCGCTCTTGGAGTTTTCCAGTGTGGTTGATGCCGTCGAGGCGGCGCTCAAGATACAACGGCGAAACATCGAGGTGAATGGTAAGATCCGACTTCGGATCGGCGTCAATCTTGGTGACATCATAATCGATGATGATGACATTTTTGGTGACGGCGTGAACGTAGCTGCCCGGCTCGAAGCTTTGGCCGAGCCCGACGGAATTTGCATATCGTTGCTGGTACACGAAAGTGTGGGAAACAGGGTCGAAGCGAGTTTCGTCGATGCCGGTGAGCACGACATAAAGGGGCTGGAGCGCCCAATCCGGGTTTTTCGCTGGCCTGAAAAAGGAGCGGTACAGGCAAAGCAGGATAAGCCATCTATCGCGATCTTACCGTTCGAGAACCTGTCGAGTGACCCGGATGACGAATACTTTTCCCAGGGTGTTGCGGATGACATCGCTACCGACTTGTCCAAAATTTCAGGTCTCTTTGTTGTGGCCCGTAACGCGACCCGAGAATACAAAAACCGATCCCAATCCGTTGGGGAAGCAGCGGTTGAACTGGGCGTTCGCTACATTCTTCAAGGAACTGTTCGCAGGGGAAGCGGTCGCGTGCGTGTGAACGCCAGTCTGATCGATACAGACAATTCAATCCAACTTTGGGCTGACCGTTTTGACGGCGATTTGGCGGAAGTCTTTGAGTTTCAAGATCGTATCGCCGAAAGCATTGTTGCCACATTGGCCGTCACTCTTACTCAGGCAGAGCAAGATCGTGCGTTCCGAAAAGAGGTCAAAAGCTTGAAGGCTTACGACTATGTGTTGCAAGGCAATGCTTTTCATGCGCGCAGCACCAAGATCGACAACGCCAAAGCGATGGAACACTATTCCCGCGCCATCGAACTGGATCCCGAATATGCACCAGCACATGCAGGGCTCGCATGGGCCTTGGTGCACGACGCCAACCAACGGTGGGGGTCTGATCCCAAGGTCTCGCTTGATCTGGCTTTGAAGCATGCAAAACGTGCGGTGCAGTTAGACGTCAGCCTGGGCAAGGCTCATATGGTTCTTGGGGACGTTTATTGCTGGACAAAACGGCACTCGCTTGCGGTTGCAGAAGGGCGAAAAGCTGTCGAATTGGAACCCAGTAACGCCGACGCTCATTTTGCTTTGGGTTACTATCTCATAGCGGCCGGCGCGAGCGAAGAGGCCGTTAAAGAAGCGCAACTCGCTTTGCGATATAACCCGGTATTTGCCATGGGTTTCTATTACGAAGTGTTGGGAACGGCACTATACCTCACCAAGAGCTACGACGCTGCTATCGCGGCGCTTGAAGAGGGACTGGGAAAATATCCGGATCATGACGGGTTGCACCAGCTATTATCAGCCACCTACGCGAAGCTAGATGTTTTGGACGCAGCTCGTATGCATTCGCAAGAGTATCTTAGACTGAGACCAGAAGACTCACTTACGAAAATCTCTGAACGGCTTCCTTACAAAAACAAGAGTGACCTGGAACATCTCATAGACGGTTTGCGTCTGGCTGGCTTGCCAGAATGATCTTATCTGACCCTAGTGGCACCGAAAACAGCGTCGAAAACCGACAAGTAGAGCCCGCATCACATCATTGTCGAGACCTGTTGGTGAACCTCAATGATGTTGCCTTCGGGGTCGTGAAAGAACACCTGATGCCATTCCTTGGAAAACGTCGTGCCGTAGTCGGAATAGGCGATGCCCTTTTCGTCAAGCATCTTGAGGAACCCTTTTAGATCATCGGTGCGAAAGGCGATGTGGCCGCGTTCAACGGGGTTGATGACGTGTCCGTTTTTGAAGGCTACACCAAAGTCGCGCTCGGCTAGATGCATCTGCATATGGCCATCGGTGGCAAACCGGATGTTGCCATCATAGCCCTTATCTTCATTGGCCTCGGATCGGGGGAAATTCTGCTGTGGGATGTCATCAAGACCCAACACATTCGTATAGAAGTCGTGCAAGCGGTCAACATCATCGGCCACGAAGTTTATGTGGTGAAATTCAAGTTTCATATTCGGGCAACTTGGACAGGGCCGATTTCAAAGCGTCTCCCCACCCATCCGAGATTGTTCGGAAATAGGGGTCGTCGGCCTCAAACCGGGATTTCTCACCAGCTTCAAAACTGTCTTCGGTGTAAAGCAGCAAGTCCAGCGGGGCACCAACCGACAGATTGGCCTTGATCGTCGAATCAAAACTGACCAGCAACAGTTTCACCGTTTCGGGAAAGCTCATATTAGGGTCGTAGGCGCGCACCAGTATGGGGCGGCCGTATTTGGTCTCGCCGATCTGAAAGAACGGTGTATCGTCGCCTGCTTCGATGAAGTTTCCTTCGGGATAGATCAAGAAAAGACGCGATTCCCCGCCTTTGATCTGACCACCCAGAATAAGGGTGGCATGGAAGGCGCTGTCAGCCTCTTGGCCCGACCGCCCGTGTTGTTCGATGACGTCGTTCAGTGTTTCGGCGACAATCTGCGCGACCTGGAACATCGTTGGCGCTTCAAGGATCGAAGGGGACCGATCTGCCGGGGCTTTGGTGCGTTCTTCGAGCAGGCTGATGGTTGCTTGCGTCGTCGCCAGATTGCCTGCGGTCAAAATGGTGATCGCCCGTTCACCCTCGACCGTCCAATTGAACATTTTGTTGAAGGTAGAGACGTTGTCGACCCCCGCATTCGTGCGCGTATCGGACATGAACACCAATCCGCGCTTCAAACGCATCCCCACTGCGTAGGTCATCTAAGTCTCCGTCACTGCTGTGCAACTTGCAACTGAACACTCAGTTGCTCGGCCGCATGCCCAAGCCTGCTGCCTACTACCGGGGCCGCCTGCATATAGTCCAGCCCTGTCGCAACGCGCACATAGCGATTGTCGGGCGATATGCCGTTCGAGACGTCGAACCCGACCCAGCCCAGCCCGTCCAGATGAACCTCGGCCCAGGCATGGGTGGCATCCTGAAGCTCGGTCTCGTTCATCATCAGATAGCCCGAAACATAGCGTGCGGGCCGCCCCATGTGACGGGCACAGGTGATGAAGATGTGGGTATGGTCCTGGCAGACGCCGCACCCAGCTTCGATGGCGTCCTCGGCGCTCCAGTCCGGGCTCGAACTGCCGATCTTGTAGGTCACCGCCTGCCGGATTGCCTCGGAAAGCGCGTGCATCTGCTCCAAGGGTTCGAGCTTGGGCAGCGAGCGGACCAGTTCCATACAGCCCCGACCCGGCTTGGTCTGTGTGGTGCCGCGTTGAAACAGCCAAAGGGGCGTTGATCCTTCGTGACGTCCCAGAACACCATGAGTATCCTCGACGTCGACCACGCCTTCCGAGATCAACACAACAGTCTGCGTGTTGGGTTCAAAGCTGATCAATTCAACCGTGTTGCGGTGATAGTCTTCAAAGCTCAGCTCTTTTCGACCACCTTCGATCTCGGTGGTCCAGTTGATGATCTGCTGATTGCGAAAGGATTTCGGCGTCTTTCTCAGCTGCTGCAGCCCAAACGGCACCGGCGCGTCAAAATCATATCGGGTTTCATGTTTGATCCGTAGTTTCATGGCTTACTCATAGAACCGATAGTCAATTTCGATCTGCCGACTTAACTGATTGAGATCCCTCAGAAAGTCCTCGATATATTCATGCAGGCCAGCCTCAAAAATATTCGCGATGCTTCTGTCGAGATACGTGTCGAATAACGTGTTCGAGGCTTCGCAAGAAGACCCGGCGAAACCATAGTCCTTTTTCAGATAGGCCAGGTTTTCCTGAATCTTGCGGCAACAGAAATGCAGGCTTCGCGGCATACGCTGATCGAGGATCAGAAACTGCGCGATATCGGAGGGCGTTGTCTTTTGTCCATGGGTAATGCGGTAACCGCCACCCGCGCCCACCGAGCGCAGAATGCTCTCCCATTGGATATTGTCCAACGATGAGCCAACCGAAAACGCGGTGGGCAGCAGGACATAGTACTTTACGTCCAAGATCCGGCCCGTATTGTCCGCGCGTTCGACAAAGGTGCCGATGCGCGTGAAGTCGAACATGTCATTGCGCAGCATGGTGCCCAGGTTCGCGCCGCGCACCAAAGCCGCCTGATGGCGGATCATTTCCAGCACGCCAGGCAAATCGCGTTCACTGACACGGCGTTTCATGGTGGCATCGACCCGCATCCAGGTGGCGTTTACCGCGCTCCAGACATCATGGGTCAGCGCTGTCCGTACAAGTCGCGCATTGTCGCGCGCCTGTTTGATCACCGACCGGATTGACGAGGTGTTTTCCATGTCCCGCAACACCCAATCGATGGCGTTGTCTTTGGTGACCTCATCATATTTGCTCAGATATCCGTCCAGCACGCCCGTGGTCTTCAACACCGAAGCCCATTCCTCGACCGAGTTATGGGTTCGGGTCAAAGCCATTCGCTGACCAGTTTCCAACAGCCTTGCGGAGTTTTCTGCGCGTTCCAGATATCGCGCCATCCAGAACAATCCGCCTGCGGTTTTTCCCAACATGGCCTAGTCCTCCAGAACCCAGGTGTCTTTGGTTCCGCCACCTTGGCTGGAATTCACAACCAGAGAGCCTTTCTTCAGCGCCACACGCGTCAGGCCACCCGGCGTGATTTTTACACCTTCTGGTGACACCAGCACAAAGGGCCGCAAGTCCACGTGGCGCGGGGCAAGCCCGGAACGGGCGAAAATCGGAACGGTAGACAGGGACAAGGTCGGCTGTGCGATGTAATTCCCCGGGCGCGCTTTTAGCTTGGCCCGGAAGGCCGCAATTTCCTTTTTGCTGGCGGTGGGTCCGATCAACATCCCGTACCCGCCCGATCCGTGCACCTCTTTCACCACGAGGTCAGAAAGGTTGTCCAAGACGTAAGCCAAAGAGTCCGGATCGCTACAGCGCCAGGTCGGGACGTTCTGCAACAATGGCTTTTCGCCGGTATAGAACTCCACGATTTCAGGCATGTAGGAATAGATAGCCTTGTCATCGGCGATCCCCGTCCCCGGCGCGTTTGCTATCGTAATGCCTCCGGCGCGATAGACGTCCATGATACCGGGCACACCCAGCGCACTGCTGGGATCAAAATTCAACGGATCAAGGAAGTCGTCATCCACCCTGCGATAGAGCACGTCAATCGGTTTGTAGCCCCGCGTGGTTCGCATACAGACGCGACCATCCACCACGCGCAGGTCATGACCTTCAACAAGTTCAACGGCCATCTGATCGGCAAGAAACGCGTGTTCGTAATAGGCCGAATTGTATATGCCCGGCGTCAACACGGCCACGGTTGGTTCACCTTCGGCGCACGCCGGTGCGCAAGCCGCAAGTGACCGCCGCAGGTTGCGCGGGTAATCCGAGACGTTCCGCACATTGGTCGCGCTAAACAGTTCGGGGAACATCTTGAGCATGGTTTCCCGGTTTTCCAGCATATAGCTGACACCGGAGGGCGTGCGCGCATTGTCTTCCAGCACGAAGAACTCGTCAGGCCCGGTCCGCACCAAATCGATCCCAACGATATGCGTGTAGACCTGACCCGGAGGGGCAACACCCAGCATCTGAGGTAGAAACGCCTCGTTGGACGCAATCATTTCGGCCGGAACACGCCCTGCCCGCACGATTTCCTGTCGATGATAGATGTCATAGAGGAAGGCATTGATTGCCCGCACCCGCTGTTCGATGCCGCGTTCCAGGCGCTGCCATTCCCGGCCCGAGATCACGCGTGGAACGATGTCGAAGGGAATTAATCGTTCTTCGGCTTCGGCCTTGCCATAAACGTTAAAGGTAATACCCGTAAGCCGGAAAACCTCTTCCGCTTCGCGCTGTTTCGCCCGCAGCCGCGAGGCATCTTCCGCATTGAACCACCGACCGATTTCTTCGTAGGGCCCCCGAAGCGTCCCCTCGCCGGTGAACATCTCATCAAAATATTCACTCATAGAGTCAGTTTGACGAACGCACCGAGGTTTGCAAGAGGGACAATCTTAGGAAAGTCGCTACCTTGGGCGACGTGACTATTTTTCGGGCACCGCCCAAAACCAAGGGGACCGGCCATTCAGCACGCTGCCATAAGCCGGTACACGATCTGAGCAGCGGTGAAATCCCAAGCGGCGTCGCCATTTGGGGCCAGTTCGACCACATCGAACCCAACACATTGCCGCCCCTGCAACGCGTTCTCAACCAAATGCAGCGCCTGATAGAACGACAATCCGCCGGGGACAGGCGTGCCGGTTGCAGGCATCTGGCTGGGGTCCAGACCGTCAACATCAAAACTGACATAGACCTTTTGCGGGAAATCCTTGGGCAGCGTGACCGAGTGGATATTGCCGGTCACCAGCTCTTCGGCGTCCAAGTGAAAGACGTTGTTCGCGACACGGCTTTCCGCCTCTTGCGGGCAGAGCGCACGGACACCGAATTGTGCAAGGCGTATGCCTTGCTGGGTGAGCAGGTGCATGACCGAAGCATGGGAATGGACCTCACCCTGATACGCAATCCGCAGGTCTGCATGAGCGTCTATCTGCACGATGCCGATAGGTTCATCCAAAGCCCGCGCAACGCCTGAAACGGCGCCATAGCTCAGCGAATGCTCACCACCCAAAGCCACCGGGATTTGGCCGGCTCTAACAACGGCTTCGGTTTTGGCCGCGATACGCTCCATGACCTCGGGCAAAGGTCCGTCGCAGGCGACGGCGTCATGAGTGAATATGCCCGCAGCACAAGGCTCAATCCCCTTGCACAAACGCTCCAGTTCGTTCGACGCTTCAATGATGGCCGATGGCCCCACCTGGGTGCCAGACCCATATGACACGGTGCGCTCCAACGGCACAGGAATGACGTGAAAGCGAGCGCTTTGCTGTCGTTCGCTTTCGGACAATTCGCTGTCTAGAAAAATGCTCATGATAGCCGGTCCTTGAAGTCGTCATAGCCGAACTGCCTAACGATTTTCAGTTCATCCGTTTCGCTGTTCCACAGCGCAATCGTCGGCAAGGGTACGCCGTTGAACGTATTGGTCTTGACCATCGAATAATGCGCCTGATCAAGGAAAGCAAAGCGTTGCCCGATTTCCAGCGGCCTGTTCCACGTGTAGTCCCCGATCACGTCGCCCGCCAGACAGGACGGCCCACCCAGACGGTACGTATGGCCTGCTTTGGCCTCATCCATCAGCGCAGGGCGGTAAGGTGCTTCGATCACATCGGGCATATGACAGGTGGCCGAGATATCAGTAATGGCGAGGTTCATGCCATTCAGCGGCAGGTCGAGGATTTCACCCACCAGAATACCTGCGTCCAGCGCCACGGCTTCGCCGGGTTCGAGATAGACATCGACACCATAGGTTTCTCGGATGGAAATGATAAAGGCGACCAACCCGTCCCGGTCATAGTCATCGCGGGTGATGTGATGGCCGCCACCAAAGTTCAGCCATTTCAGCTGGCCCAGATAGGGTTTGAGTTTGGGCTCAACTGCCGCCCAGGTTCGCTGTAGTGGCGCGAAGCCCTGTTCGCAGAGCGTATGCATATGCAGCCCGTCGACACCTTGCAGAATGTCCGGGCCTAATTGGCTGACCGGAGTGCCCAAGCGCGAGCACGGAGCACAGGGGTCGTATTTAGGGATTTCGCCCTCGGAATGTTCGGGATTGATCCGCAGCCCAACCTGAACGCCTGCGGCCTGTGCTTTGGCCCGAAAACGGTCCTTTTGCGCCGGAGAGTTGAAGATCACGTGGTCAGAGAGCGACAGGATTTCGTCAATATCGCCGTCTTTGTACCCCGCGCAAAACGTGGCGACCTCGCCGCCATATTCCTCGCGGCCCAGACGCGCCTCATAGATGCCGCTGGCACAGGTGCCGTCGAGGTGTTGACGCACCAGCGGGGCCAGCGCGAACATGGAAAACGCCTTGAGCGCGCTGAGGACATGCGCGCCGGAACGGTTGCCGATATCGGCCAGTATCATCAAGTTACTCTCAACCGCCTTTTCGTCGACCACGAAACAAGGGGATGGGACGCGAGCAAGGTCGAATTCGCGGAAGGCGCCGGCATCTCCGGCTCGGGTGGTCATCATATCGGACATGTCAGGCGTCTCCGCTGCTTGGAGAAGCCGGGGGGCGCTGCCCCCCGGACCCCCCGAGGTATTTTTGAACAGAAGAAGTTCTGGAGTTAGAAATCGACGGGACCGTCGAGTTCATGAACCTGCCAGGGCAAACCGTGGGTGTTGAGCATATCCATGAAATCATCAGGGTCGAGCTGTTCCATGTTCCAAACGCCGGGATCACGCCAATTGCCTTTCAGCACCTGCGCCGCGCCGATCATGGCGGGAACACCGGTGGTGTAGCTGACGGCCTGGCTGCCGACTTCGGCATAACATTCCTCGTGATCGCATATGTTATAGATATAGAAGGTCTTTTCGCCCGAGCCGTCCTTGGCCTGACCCGTAGCGATATCGCCGATGCAGGCTTTGCCTTTGGTTTCGGCCCCCAGATCGCCGGGATCGGGCAGTAGGGTTTTCAGAAACTGGATCGGTATGATTTCCTTACCGTCATGCATGACCGGGTCGATCCGCGTCATGCCGACATTCTGCAGCACCTTGGCATGGGTGATATAGGCGTCGCCGAAGGTCATCCAGAACCGGGCGCGCTCGATCTCGGGGAAGTGGGTCGAAAGCGATTCCAACTCCTCGTGATACATCAGGTACATGTTCTTGGGACCGATGGCGGGGAAGTCGAATTCGACCTTGTGGGTCATTGCCGGGCTGTGGTGCCATTTGCCCCCTTCCCAGTGGCGCACCTCGGCCAGCACTTCACGCAGGTTGATCTCGGGGTTGAAGTTGGTGGCAAACTCCTGATCGTTCGAGCCGCCATTGGCGTCCAGCACGTCGATCTGGCGGATTGTTTCAAGCTTGTGTTTCTTGAGCCATTTGGCGAAGACGGATGTAACCCCGGGATCAAAGCCGGACCCCAAAATGGCCGTCAGACCAAGCTCTTCGAATTTTTCCTGATAAGCCCATTGCCAGTGGTATTCGAACTTGGCCTCATCTTCGGGCTCGTAGTTCGCGGTGTCGAGATAGTGACACCCGGCCTCAAGGCAGGCGTCCATCAGCACCAGATCCTGATAGGGCAGCGCCAGGTTCACAAGGATCTCGGCCCCGGTTTTGCGGATCAGCGCCACCGTATCTTCGACCTTGTAGGCATCCAGTTCAGCGGTTGCGATATCGACGCCGACACGTTCCTTGACCGATTTGGCAATCGCGTCGCATTTCGATTTGGTGCGGCTGGCCAAAGTGATTTCGGTAAAGATGTCCGAATTCATCGCCATCTTGTGCACGGCGGCGTGGCTGACCCCTCCAGCCCCTACGACAAGTGTCTTTCCCAAAGTCTTCTCCTTACCGAGCTCATTCAAAATAGGTATAGCCATTCATCGAGTCGCGATACGCCCCGATCAGAGTTTTCCGTTCATTGGCCTGGATCGCACCGGCCGAGATGGCTTCATCCACGATTTTGCGGAAGGCGGCGACGCAATCGGCTGGGTCATATTCGACGTAGGACAGGACCTGAGCGATGGTGTCGCCCTCTTGTTCGTGCAGCAGGTCGAACTTGCCATCCGGGCGCAGGTCGATTGTCACCACATTCGTGTCGCCAAACAGGTTGTGCAGATCACCAAGGGTTTCCTGATAGGCCCCCACAAAGAACACGCCCAGGTAATAGGGCTGATCTTCGGGCAGTGAGTGCACCGGAAGAGACGGCGCGATATCCCCGGCCAGTATAAACTGATCCATTTTTCCATCACTGTCACAGGTGATATCGGACAGCACCGCGCGCCTGTCTGGCGTTTGGTTCAGCATTTGCAACGGCACAATCGGGTGCAGTTGATCGATGGCCCAGACATCCGGGAGAGACTGAAAGACCGAAAAGTTGCAGTGGTAGACATCAGCGATTTTTTGCAGTTCGCGGTCCAGCTCGGCGTTTTGCGGGTTTCCCTGCGCGATATCCTTGATCCGGGCCATCAGGTTCAGATAGATGCGTTCGGCTCGGGCCATTTGACGTATATCGACATAGCCGCGCCGGAACAGGGCGCGCAGCTCGTCCCTATAAAACCGGGCGTCGTTCCAGCATTCTTGCGCCCGATCTTCAACCAGATAGCCCGATACGGCAGCAAGGTCCGAAACCAGATGGTGATCATCGGGTTCGACCGAAGGTGCATCTGGCGCATCGTAAAGCGTGCTTTCCAGAACGTCGAAGATCAGCATCGACGAGGTCGCCGAGACCGCCCGCCCGCTTTCGGTGACCAGAACAGGGTGATCGATCCCGGCCTCGTCCATCGCGTAAGCCACGGTTTCTACGATATTGGCGCAGTATTCAGCCACCGAATAGTTGATCGAATTCTCGGTTGCGCGTTGCTCACCGGTGTAGTCCACACCCAAACCACCCCCAAGGTCCAGATGGGTCAGTGGTACACCGTCGCTGGTAAGCTCGGTGAAATAGCGGCAGGCCTCGGTGACCGCGCGGCGCACATCGTTGACGTCTGGAACCTGGCTGCCCAGATGCGAATGCTGGAGCTTGAGGCAGTGCAACAGGTTTGCACCGCGCAGACGGTCGACGACGCGCAGCAGTTGATCGGTGTTCATGCCGAACGCAGACCGATCCCCCGAACTGCTTTGCCACTTGCCGCTGATCTGGTTGGTCAGCTTGACCCGAACGCCCAAAAGCGGATCGATGTTCAGCTCTTGCGCCACTTCGACCACAATCTCGGCCTCTTTGGGGCTTTCCAGGACGATGACCGTATTGAACCCCAACCGACGCGACAGGACTGCCAAACGCACGAATTCGGCATCTTTCACCCCGTTGCACACGATCAGCGCGTCCTTGGCCAAACGGTGTGCCAAGGCGATTACCAGTTCGGGTTTTGACCCGGCTTCCAACCCATAATCATACTGCCGCCCGAAGGCGACGATCCGGTCAACCACCTGTGCTTGCTGGTTCACCTTGATCGGGAAAACGCCGCGATACGGGGCCTTGTAATTCGACTTTGCGATTGCTGCGGCGAAGCTTTCGTTCAGATGACGGATTTCAGCCTCAAGAAAGCTTTTGACCCGCAGAACCATCGGGCTGGCAATGCCGCGCTGTCGCAAGTCGTCCAGAATACCGGGCAGACTGATCAGCGCCGCCTGAGGGTGCGCCGGGTCCTTCAGCGCCACATCCCCATTGGGCAGTACAGACAGCAGATCTTTGCCCCAACGGTCGATACCGTAAACAGAGTCGGAAACGGGCTGTTCAGCGGACATGGGAACATACCTTTTTAAGTATTGAGGTGAGGATAGAAGTTTCGACGCGACAGAGGAATAGCGCGGTTCTAGGCGGGCTCTATCTGTCCAGCATTCAGAAGATGATGCCACATCATCAACGTACTCCAATACCCAAAGGCGGCCCAGAATCGTACGACCCGCACGCGCATCGTATCTGATTTTCGCAGGCTAAAATCAACATGTGAAACTCGGCATAAAGCGCGGTCATTGCATTAGGGTGCTTGTGCGCCGAGCCCATGGTGGCCCTATGTTTCTTTGAACCGGCTTACGCAGCCCGCGAACACTTGGGTCCACGGGATGATTACGTAGGACTGACGCAGACCCGTCGGCCAAAACGGGTCCTCGTGCACAAGCTTTTCGATCTCGGCTTGAGAATCGGCTTCCAAGATCCACAGGCCGTCGCGGCCTTTGTTTTCGGGGTCGGCCAATGGTCCCGCTGCCTCGACCTTGCCCTTGTTCTGTTCCAGAAAGGCCAGGTGCCGGGACATATGAGTTTTGCGGATGTTCGGGTCAGAGTCAGGGTTATCCTCGAAAAGTATGATGTATTTCATAGCTCATTTCCTTGGTTTGGTGCGCACAATGCATCGCACGGCAAACTTGAAGATTGAGGTGCAAATTTTGCCGACCTAATCTGCATTTATGCAGCCTCATGATTGGAACGATCTCAAATACGCCCTGGCCCTCTTTCGTACGGGAAAACTGAAAGAGGCGAGCCGATTGCTGGGCGTAAGCGAAACAACCGTATCCAGAAGGATCAAGGCGCTTGAACTCAGTCTGGGTACCTCTCTTTTTCTGCGCAGCCCACAAGGTCGCTATGAACCCACGGATAGTGCACTGGCGATCCTGCCTCGGGCAGAGGCAATCGAGTGCGAAAATTTGGCCCTAAGCGAAAGCATCGGACAAAAGCCGCATCAGATCGTCGGGCAAGTACGCGTCAGTTCGGTGCCTTTGATCGTCAATCGTTTTCTGGTGCCCAAGCTTCGGCCGTTGTTGCAAACCCATCCCCTCTTGACGGTCGAACTGGTTCCGACGTCAGAGAACCTTGACCTTTCAAAGCGTGAAGCCGATCTTGCGGTCCGCCTTGGGCGTCCTTCAAGCGGGGGTTTGCGCACAAAGGCTCAGAAACTCGGCACACTGGATTTTGGGGCATATTCGGCAAGTTCGTACCCCGCTGAGCATGCCGATACACAATGCTGGATCACCTATGATGATGTTCATGCCAAACTCCCACAGGCGCGCTGGCTTGAAGCTCATGTTCTGGATCCAGAAAGGAAGCGGTCCAACCTGAGGGTTGCTGATGCGGAAACCGCGCTAGAAGCTGTGGCCAAAGATCTGGGCACATCACTTCTTCCGGACGCCATCGCTGCGCATGACCCAAGATTGAAACGCCTTTCCGGTGACAAACTGACAAACCTTCCGACGCGTGAAGTTTGGCTGTTGTCTCATATCGATCAGTCTTCGCGCAGATCGGTTGTTGCCGTCAAAGAATGGTTGGCAAACCTTCCCTGGGTTTGAACAATTTACCAGGCAAGTCGCTCAGACTTGGTTTGTGCCAGTCCGAAGCACACTCAAAATCGCTGGCGCGCGCGTCACGTTGTGCTTGCGCGCTGCGTATATAAGCCGAGACGACCCAAAGATGGGCTTGTTTTGTAACCTGAAAGTGGCTGTAATAACCCAATAGTTGAATTTGTATTTGATAGGGTTGCCCATGATTGATGCTGTTGAACATCTTTTCACAGTTGCACCGTTTGCAGCCCTTTTTGTGACGATCGCCTTAGGGTTCTTGGTTGGAAAGCTAACAATTGGCCGCTTTGTCCTGGGTGGGATCGCAGGCACTTTGCTGGTCGGTGTTGTCATAGGGCAGTTTGGCGTCGAACTGGATGCCAGTGTCAAAACCGTTTTCTTTGCGCTCTTTATCTACGCGGTTGGTTATCAGGGCGGGCCTCAATTTGCCCATGCGTTGAACTTGCGTTCGTTGAACCAGCTTGCTTCGGCATTTGTCATGTGTGTTGCGGGTCTGGCCTGTGTGATCATTGCCGCTTTGGTCTTCAATCTTGACCGGGGAACCGCTGCGGGGCTGGCAGCAGGAGGTCTAACGCAGTCAGCGATCATCGGAACGGCGGGGGGCGCCATTTCGAAACTGGATGTCTCGGCCGATCTGATGCGCGAGATGGAGACCAATGTCGCGGTTGGATATGCGGTGACGTATATCTTCGGCTCGCTTGGCCCAATTCTGATCGCAACATGGTTCATACCCATGATTATGAAATGGGATATTCGCGCCGAGGCTATCAAGCTGGCGGAGCAGATGTCCGGAGGGCGCACGGTTTTGGGACCCGGACAGTTCAATGCGGTCCGGGACGTAGTGACACGGTTCTTCGAGGTCAGCTCTTCAGCCTCGGTCGTTGGTAAGTCGAGGTCTGACGCCGATGGAATGATCGGTGATGCTGCGATTGAGGCAATCATTCGAGATGGAAAAGCTTTAGATCTGACAGATGCGCTTGAGATCGCCGCAGGAGATGTCATTGCAGTTTCGGGCCCTACGGCTTTGGTTCAGAAAAGTGCTCCGTCGATTGGCGAAGAGGTGATTGCACCTGCGGGTTTCGAACTGGTTCAGGAAGGCCGAGAGATCGTTTTGTCCAATCGCGCTTTGGTCGGCAAAGAGCTGCGCCAGTTGCACGACGAAATCGGGGCAGACATCCGTCATGGCGTGTTTCTGACCAGCGCGAAACGACTGGGTCACGATCTTCATATCGCGCCGAAACTGGAACTACGGCGCGGCGACGAGTTGCATTTCACGGGTGCGCCCAAGGATCTCGACCGGATCGAAAAACTGGTCGGGTACAAGATTTCGGCTGCTGCCGTGACCGATTTTGTGTTTTTCGGCCTGGGGCTGGTGATCGGCTTTTTGCTGGGTTTGATCGAATTCAAGATAGGTGGCGTGCCCGTCAGCATCGGAACCGGCGGCGGATGCCTGCTGTCCGGCCTGTTCTTTGGCTGGCTACACAGCACGCATAAACGCTTTGCGGCTTTGCCCGTTGGGGCTTCGAATTTCCTGAGGGATTTCGGGCTGGCTGTCTTTGTCGGCGTCGTTGGAATTTCAGCTGGACCGCAAGCCCTGACCACGCTCAAAGAGTCGGGGCTGACGCTGTTCTTTCTGGGCGTCTTCGTTACAATCGTGCCGCAGATCGTGGTCTTTTTCTTTTCCTATTACGTCTTGCGCATCCAGAACCCGATTGAAGCTTTGGGCTGCCTTGTCGGTGGACGCAGCGCAAACCCGGGTTTTGCGGCGCTTCTGTCCAAAGCCGGAAACGCTACACCTGTTGTGTCCTTCACGGTGACCTATGCGGTTGCAAACGTCTTTCTGACACTGTGGGGGCCGATCATTATCGGCGTCGTCACAACCAACCCGACACCATAACTCGGAGACAATCCATGAGTGATATCGATACTGCCAAGTTAGCCGCGCTCAGCCCGTTCGAGCTGAAGGACAAGCTGATCGAGATTGCCAGCTCCGATGCGGAACTGATGATGTTGAATGCGGGTCGTGGCAACCCGAATTTTCTGGCCACGCTACCCCGTCATGCCTTTCTAAAGATGGGAGAGTTCGCGTTACAGGAGGCTGAAAGGTCTTACTCCTATCTGAACAGTGGCTTTGGGGGATTGCCGGAAACTGACGGCATCGTCGGTCGGTTCGAAGCCTTTGCAAACACGCATAACGATGACAAGGGCATTGGCTTCATTCGGGCGGCCATAGCTTACGTCAAAGACCAGTTGGGATTGGACCGGGCCGCGTTTCTGTCAGAGGCCGTGGGGGCGTTCTTGGGTTCAAACTATCCAGTGCCACCGCGCATGCTGCGCCATGCCGAAGAGATAACCAAAGCCTATATCGCGCAGGAAATGTTTGGAAAGATGCCGCGACGCGGTGACTTTTCGCTGTTTGCGACCGAGGGCGGTACCGCGGCGATGACCTATATTTTCCAGACACTCAGCGTGAATGCATTGGTCAAGCCAGGGGACAAGGTTGCGCTGGCAACCCCCATCTTCTCGCCTTATCTGGAAATCCCACCGCTTCCTGGGCTGGACCTTGAAGTGGTCGATATCCGTATGGATGAGGAAGACGACTGGCAGCTTCCTCAAAGCGAGATCGACAAGCTCAAAGACCCGTTGATCAAGGTTTTCTGTGTGGTTAATCCCAGCAACCCGCCCTCAGCCAAACTGTCTGACGCATCGCTTGCGAAAATCGCGAAGCTGGTCGATACCGAACGCAAAGACCTGATCATCGTCACCGATGACGTCTACGGCACTTTCGCGGATGATTTTGTCTCGCTCTTTGCAAGCTGCCCGCGCAATACGCTGTGCGTCTATTCCTTCTCGAAGTATTTTGGTGCAACGGGATGGCGATTGGGTGTCATCGGGCTGCACGAAGACAATGCGCTGGACGACGCGCTGGCAGCGCTGCCAGAAGAAACCAAACAAATACTCGATCGCCGTTATTCATCTCTGACCACCGAGCCACGCGCGATCAGGTTCATCGACCGTCTGGTGGCAGACAGCCGCGCCGTTGCGTTGAACCACACCTCTGGACTGTCACTGCCGCAGCAGTTGCAGATGACCTTGTTTGCGCTGAACGGGCTGATGGATATCAACGGCGATTACAAGGCGGCGGCAAAACGACTGGTCCGGCATCGGTTTGATACGCTTTATGCCCATATGGGTATTTCGCTGGTCCGCACGGAAAACGATATCGCCTATTATTCCCTGATCGACCTGAAAAAGCTTGCTTCAAACCTTTATGGCGATCGGTTTTCCAAGTGGTTCGAAGACAACGACAAGGCGACCGATTTTCTGTTCCGTCTGGCCAAGGAAACGGGGGTGGTGCTGTTACCGGGCAAAGGGTTTGAGGTCTTGGACCCCTCGGCGCGTGTGTCGCTGGCGAACCTGACGGAACATGACTATGCGAGCATAGGCAGATTCACACGCCAGGTCCTGGACGAATATTTCGCAGAGTTCCAAAAAGGCTGAGGGTGGCGCCGACCAGAGGCCGGCCCAGAAAGCAGTTGGCGAATTCGCTTACAACTGTTCGACTTTGACCGAGTCGGACGGATAGAAAGCGAGGTACCCTTTGATTTCCGATACCGCATCTGAAGGGTCTTCATAGCTCCACGCAGCGTTTTCGGTCACCGAGGATTTGTTGACAATCGAATAATGCGTCGCCGTTCCCTTGGTCGAGCACTGGCTTGTCTTGTCGGTCTGGTCCAAAAAGGCCATCGCGATATCAACGCGTGGGAAATAGATTACCGGGTCGTGATCACCTTCAAGCAATTCCAGCGCGTGCAGCGTTTCCCCCAAGATAGCGCCGCCCGAGCGAACACTCCACTTACCGGTGGCTTTGCGTATTGTGATCTTATCGGTCATATTCCGTTGTCCTTTGTATTTCAGCGCTGTTCCTGTGCCTGCCAGATGTAACAACTTGGTGTCAAATCGGGGCAGTTGCGGCATCCAACCACAGTTGCGCAGCCTCACCCACCCGATGGCGCGTCTTTTGCGCGACTTCACGGTGGTAGGCGTTCAACCATTCGCGTTCGGCCCCGGTCAGCATATCGACGTTGATCAAGCGCCGGTCAATAGGAACATAAGTCAAGGTCCGCCAGTGCAGCATGGCCCTTTCGGCATCGCCTTGGGGTAAAGTGGGTGCGTTTTGGACGACCACAAGGTTTTCAATCCGAATACCAAAGGCACCCTCGCGGTAGTATCCAGGCTCGTTCGACAGGATCATTCCCGGCTCGAGCGGGACATGGCTGACCCGCGATAGCCGTTGGGGCCCTTCATGGACGCTAAGATACGCCCCAACTCCATGGCCCAAACCATGATTGAAATCCTGCCCCGCCTGCCATAACGGCGCCCGCGCCACGCATTCGATATCCCGCCCGGCCAGACCCATCGGCCAGCGCAGCATCGACATTGCAATCATGCCCTTCAGGACGCGCGTGAAACAGGCTTTCTCTTTATCACCTACCTCTCCGATCGCGATGGTCCGGGTGATGTCCGTCGTTCCGTCCAGATATTGCCCACCACTGTCGAGCACTAGAAGATGGCCGTTTTCCAGCACACAGTCCGTCTCTTCGCTGACACGGTAATGAATGATTGCCCCGTTGGGCCCGGTTCCCGAGATCGTGTCGAATGAAATGTCCTGCAATGCATTGTCTCGGCGCCGGCTTTCTTCCAGACGGGTCACCACTTGTGTCTCGGTCACGCTGCCCGGACTCTGCGCATCCAGCCAACAGAGCAGTTCGATCACGGCAGCTGCATCGCGCAAATGGGCCTGCGCGCTGCCCTCAATCTCGGCCGCGTTCTTGCAGGCCTTGGGCAAGGCACAGGGGTCGCTGCCTTTCACCAGCTTGTCGCCCAATCGGTCGGCAACGATCTGCGGTACGGTTCCAGGATCCACTTGGATCTTGCCTTGGACGCCCTCAAGCGCAGACAGAAAGGCGGCCGGCTCGTGCTGCGTGACCTGCGGGCCCAAATGCTCGTCCAGCCCCGCAAGTTTGACCGCGGACATGAACAGATCCACCCGCCCGTCGCTGTGAAGAATGGCAAAGCCGTGGGCCACGGGGTTATAGGCTATGTCCGAGCCCCTGATGTTCAGCAGCCACATAATGGAATCGGGCAAGGTGATCACCGCCGCCGCGTGCCCGTCTTTGTCCAAAACCTGCGCCAGCCGCTTGATCTTGCTTGCGGCGTCTTCCCCTGCAAATTCGATTGGATGGGGTTTCACCGGGTTCATGGGCGGTTCCGGCTGATCCTCCCAGATGCGATCCACGAGGTTTTCGCTGCGCACCAGCTCGATCCCGGTCCCTTGCAACTGCGCCTTCGTCTCGGTGATCTGACCCAGCGAATGCAGCCAAGGGTCAAAGCCCACGTTACCTCCGTTTGGCAATTGCTCTTTCAACCAGGCGCTCAGGCTGACATCCGGCCAGGGAACAGACGTGTAGCCTGCCTCCACCTGAGCCTTCACCTGTGTGCGATATCGCCCATCGACAAATACCCCCGCGATATTTCGCAGTGCGACACAGAACCCAGCCGATCCCGTGAAGCCGGTCAACCAGGCTAGACGCTCATCACGCGGAGCCACATATTCGCCCTGATGCGCGTCCGAACGCGGGATCAGAAACCCATCCAACCCATCGCGTTCCAACTCGCCACGCAAGGCCGCAAGCCTGGGCGGCCCCTGCTCTGGTCGCGCGGTCACTTCGAATGATTGGAACATGGCAGGCCTCGTTTTTAGCGGTTCACGAGAACCTGATGGGCAAACCCCCAAATGTCCAGAAGCAGTTCCCCTGAGCACTTTCAACGGAGGATGAAATCGTCGCAACGATGCGCGATGCTCGCGACCAACAGCTTCTCAAAACCAACTAAACGAAGGCAGGACGCGTCTAGCTGGCCCGCTTCATCCCCATAACACGCGCCCGTGCGCGGGGGTCGCTGTCGAACAGGGCGGCAAGCTGTTCGGTCATGGCACCGGCAAGCTGCTCGACATCGGTGATCGTCACCGCGCGGTCGTAATAGCGGGTCACATCGTGGCCAATCCCGATCGCCAGCAACTCGACCATCTTGCGTTTTTCGACCATCGCAATCACGTCACGCAGGTGTTTTTCCAGATAATTGGCTGGATTCACGCTGAGCGTTGAATCATCAACCGGCGCCCCGTCGGAGATGACCATCAGGATCTTGCGCTGTTCGCGCCGGGCCAGCATGCGACGATGGGCCCATTCCAGCGCCTCGCCGTCGATGTTTTCTTTCAGCAGACCCTCTTTCATCATCAGGCCCAGATTGGGCCGCGCGCGTCGCCATGGGGCATCAGCGCCTTTATAGATGATATGGCGCAGGTCGTTCAGACGGCCCGGTTGCTGCGGGCGGCCATCGTTCAACCAGGCCTCACGCGCTTGACCGCCTTTCCAGGCGCGCGTGGTAAAGCCCAGGATCTCGACCTTCACGTTGCAACGTTCCAGCGTCCGCGCCAAAACATCCGCACAGATCGCGGCAATAGAGATCGGACGACCGCGCATCGAGCCCGAATTGTCCAGCAGCAGAGTTACAACCGTGTCGCGGAACTCGGTATCTTTTTCGACCTTGAAGCTGAGCGGCGTGGTCGGGTTGGCCACAACACGTGCCAGACGACCGGCATCCAGAATGCCTTCTTCGCGGTCAAATTCCCACGACCGATTCTGCTGCGCCTGCAAGCGGCGTTGCAGCTTGTTGGCCAATCGGCTCACGGCACCTTTCAAAGGTTCCAGCTGTTGGTCCAGATAGGCGCGCAGCCGTTCAAGCTCGGCCGGTTCGGCCAAATCTTCGGCGGCGATTTCCTCGTCGTGAGTGTCCAGATAGACCTTGTAGTCGGGGTCGGCCTCGGATGCGGGCGGCGGCGCAGGCGGTTCCAGCGGAGCCTCGCCCTCGGGCATCTCCGCCTCATCGCCCATCTCCTCTTCGGCCATCTCATCCATCGAGACCTGGGCCTGGGATTGGTCCTGCTGCTCTTCCTGAGACTGTTCGGGGTTGGCGTCGGCGTCCTGTTCGTCTTGATCGTCCTGACCCGTGCTGTCGGGATCGGGCTGTTCTTCGGCGTCTTCTTCGGCCTGATCTTCCTGTTCTTCGTCCAGCTCATCCGGGTCGTCACCCAGTTGGTCTCCATAGCCCAGATCCTTGATCATCTGACGGGCGAATTTGGCAAACTCCGCCTGATCCGAGATCACATCGTCAAGATTTTCAAGCAGGCCACCGGCCTGTTCTTCGATAAAACCACGCCACAGGTTCATGATATTGTCTGCGGCAGGCGGCAGGTCGCGCCCTGTGGCCAAATGCCGGATCAGATAACCCGCGGCAACCGACAGGGGCGCATCGGCGGGCTGTTTGCACTGGTCATACCCGCGCCGGATCGCCTCATGCCCGATCTTGACGTCGATATTGCTGGCCGTGCCCGGCATGTCGCGTGCGCCCATCGCCTCGCATCGCGCGACTTCCATCGCCTCATAGAGATCCCGCGCCATATCCCCCGGAGGCGCATAGCGTGCATGGGTGGAATCATCGTGATACTTTCGCTGCAGCGCCAGAGCATCCGCAGTTCCCCGCGCCAGAAGAACCTCTTCTCGGGTCATCCGGCGCGACACCTGTGGCAGCCGCATGGACTCACCCGTCATGCCCGACGGATCCACCGTATAGGTCACGTTCAACTCGGGATCATCCGCCATAACCTTGGTCGCTTCGGCCAAGGCTTTCTTGAACGGATCTGCGGGGTTGTCGTTGGGCTTGTTCATCGGCTGCGGGTCCGGCGCTGTTCTTTCCGGACAACCTAGAGCCATTCAGACCCCTTGGCCATAGGGCCAGCCGCGTTTTCCCATCAAACTAGCTGAGGTCTAAAGCACAACCTTCCGGCATTCGGCAATGCGATGGCCGAGTTGCCGATTGGCGACCTGAGTGATCCGCGCATCAAAACTGTAATCCACGTCTGCCAATAAATAGGCGATCTCAACCCAACCGCGCACGCGCCACCGTTTTGGTTCTTGTGTATCTACGCCCTCCATAAGGGCCGAGGGCAAGACCGTCTCCAGCAGCAGGTCAAACTGCTCCTGCATTGCGATCGTACTGTCCAGATCCTTGCTTTCCAGGGCGCGCTGTCGGGTCGCCAAAGCTTCTAGCCTGCCGGAACAGATAGCAAATAGCTCTGCCCTTGCCGAAGACGTCGCCGGAAGCGCCGAGGCTGATGTTGACAGCGCCAACGTGCAAAAAAGACCGATAAGTGAGGTATGTAATTTCGACATGCTTTAAACATACACTTGATGCAATATGTATAAAACAAGTATATACAACTGACGCTACTCCATGTGTTGATCATGTAACAGCATGGTAGGCGGCCCACGAAGGCTTTGACCCTCGACCAATGCCGGCATCTGACCTATTCGACCTAGCAGCGTGACAAGGGCGTCCCTGACCTGCGAACTCGTACAGCTGGTGCCTTCGCATATTTTATATTGAAAAGCAGAGGCTTACGCCAAGAGACCGCGAACACGCGCCCGTATTTTTTTTGGTCAATTCCCAGAACGGCAAACAAACGATGCAAAGCTGAACTGAACCGTAGGTCCTCGATATGCGTAGCTTACACAGCATGGGCTGCCGTAAACTTATCAAGCGGATCTACCTCTCGAATTAGCCCCCTCTTAAGCCCGATCACATCAACAAATCGTTGTCACGCGTGTACCAGCCCAGCTATTGCTTTTTTTGGCGCGCGCAAAGAATATGTAAAGTTATGATAAGACTACGATGGCCAGGACCCGCAGGCTGAACGGCATGACAAAAATAAAAAACATGGAAGAGTTCGCGACCCTGAGCGGCATCTCGCGACCCACAGTTTCTAAATACTTCCAAGATCCTGACAGTGTTCGTGCAACGACCCGGGCACGCATCGAAGACGCTCTGGAACGGTTCGACTATCGCCCGAATATGTATGCGGTGAATCAGAACAGGAAATTGACCAAGAATATCGGTATTGTTGTACCTTATCTGGCCGATCCCTTCTTTGCCGAGATAGCCCGCTATCTAGAGCAAAGCTGTATTGCCGCAGGGTATCGCCCATCTCTTTTCAGTGCGCATGGTGAGCAAAAATTGGAGAACGAAATTCTGGACGGGCTTCTATCCATGAAACCTGCCGGAGTTCTGTTGGCCCCGTTGGGTCGGATCTCTGACAGATCCGCGATCGAGAAATTTTGCGCCAATGTGCCGACTGTTCTGTTCGACAGCAACCTCGACGGCCTGGGCGCTGCGTTTATCGGATCTGACAATCACAGCTTTGTATCGCAGACCGTGGAATATATGACCCGCACCGGTGAACCACCCTCGTTCTTTGAAATGCGCACCCCTGCCAACCCCAACGCCAACAAGCGCAGAAAAGCCTATGTTGAAGTGATGGAAGGTCTGGGGTTCGAACCTCATATCATCAAAGTTGATGGCAAAGGCTGGGCGTTTGAAGAAATTGGGCACAAGGGTGCGCTGAAAGTTCTGGAAGAGCGTGGGTTAAAAACGGATTCCGTCCTGTGCAGCAATGACCGGCTTGCCATCGGCTTTTTGGCAGCATGTTTCGAACAGGGGATTCGGGTCGGTCGCAAAGAGGATTGCACATTGCGCTTGGCGTCGAACGATGATCATCCCTTCGCAAAGTTCACCTGCCCGTCGCTTACCACAGCGGCCCACGACTATGACAACGTGGCCACGCGGGCCGTGGAAACCTTGTTTGAACTCATTGAAAACGGTGGGAAATTCGAGAATCGAACCGAGACGCTTTTCCCGACACGACTTGTATTAAGGGACTCCGCGTAAGCTATTTTCTTAACGCGCGTAAAGTTTTTATTGACGGCGCGACAATTTACGATCTACCCTCCCTGCACGACATCCAAGCTCAGGGAGGACAGGGATGTATCTAAAGAACGCACTTCGTGCGGCGACTGCGCTGACTTTCGTCGCCACCGCCGCGGCTCAGGCACAGACGATCACAATCGCCACCGTGAACAACGGCGACATGATCCGGATGCAGGGCTATACCGACAACTTTACCGAAGCGACCGGCATTGATGTCGAATGGGTAACGCTGGAAGAGAACGTACTGCGTCAACGCGTGACCACAGACATCACCACCAAAGGTGGTCAGTTCGACATCATGACCATCGGTATGTACGAGACACCCATCTGGGGTGCAAATGGCTGGCTGGTTCCGCTGGACGGCATGTCGGAAGAGTATGATGTAGGCGACCTGTTGCCTGCAATGGCCGGTGGTCTGAGCCATGAAGGCACGCTTTATGCCGCGCCTTTCTACGGCGAAAGCTCGATGATCATGTATCGCACCGACCTGATGGAAAAAGCGGGAATGGAGATGCCCGAGGCGCCGACCTGGCAGTTCATCCGCGAGGCGGCGGCGGCCATGACCGACCGAGACAACGACATCAACGGTATTTGCCTGCGCGGCAAGGCCGGTTGGGGTGAAGGCGGTGCGTTTATCACAGTGACCGCAAACTCATTTGGTGCCCGCTGGTTTGACGAAGAGTGGAAACCTCAGTTCGACCAACCCGAATGGAAAGAGGCTTTGACCTTCTTTGTCGACATGATGAATGAATCTGGTCCGGCGGGATATGCGACCAACGGGTTCAATGAAAACTTGTCGCTGTTTCAGCAGGGCAAATGTGGCATGTGGATCGACGCCACAGTTGCGGCCTCTTTTGTAACCAACCCGAATGACTCGACAGTGGCCGACCAGGTTGGGTTTGCCTTGGCTCCGAACTCGGAAGGCGTTGAAAAACGTTCAAATTGGTTGTGGGCTTGGGCGCTGGCAATCCCAGCAGGGACGCAGCAAGAAGATGCGGCCAAAAAGTTCATCGAATGGGCGACCTCGAAAGACTACATCGAATTGGTTGCCGAGAACGAGGGTTGGGCTAACGTTCCACCCGGCGCCCGGACATCCTTGTACGAAAACCCGAACTACAAAGACGTCCCATTTGCCGCAATGACGCTGGAATCGATCTTGGCCGCTGATCCGCAGAACTGCTGCGCTCAGCCAACGCCCTATACCGGCATCCAGTTCGTCGCGATCCCCGAGTTCGCAGGTATCGCCACCCAGGTGAGCCAGGAATTCTCGGCGGTTTATGCCGGACAGCAAACTGTGGATGAAGCCCTGGCCAAGGCGCAGGCCTTCACCGAGGAAGAAATGGAAGCCGCAGGCTACTGACGGCACACTCCCAGCGGGCGGGCAGTGTCTTGCCCCCCGCACCACCCTTCCCCAACTCGCGTTTTTCTCGCAGGCTGGATCTACCGCCTGAACAGAGAGGGTTTGCGTTATGGCTACTCAACACTCCCGATCCGTCGCTCGGCTGATGATGGCACCCGCTGTGGTCCTGCTACTTGGCTGGATGCTCGTACCGCTGACGATGACGCTGTACTTTTCCTTCAAGAAATACCTGCCGCTGCGCGGAGGGGATCTGGGTTGGGTCGGGTTTGACAACTACATCCGTTTTGTCTCATCCAGTTCATTCTGGCCTGCGGTCCAGGCGACCCTGACAATCGTCGGCGGAGTTCTGATCATCACGGTCATCCTCGGCGTCTTGCTGGCGATGCTGTTGGATCAACCGATGTGGGGCCAAGGCGTCGTCCGCATTCTGGTCATCGCACCCTTTTTCGTAATGCCGACGGTATCCGCTCTAGTCTGGAAGAACATGTTCATGGATCCCGTCAATGGCCTGCTGGCGCATCTGTGGCGCTTTTTTGGGGCCGAGCCGGTCTCGTGGCTGTCCGAGGCGTCGATGACCTCGATCATCATGATCGTCTCATGGCAGTGGCTGCCCTTTGCTACGCTGATCCTGTTGACCGCGATCCAGTCGCTGGACAGTGAACAGCTGGAAGCCGCCGAGATGGATGGTGCACCGCCATTGAAACGCTTTTACCACATCATTCTGCCGCACCTCAGCCGCGCGATTACGATCGTGATCCTGATCCAGACGATCTTTCTTCTGTCGATCTTCGCCGAGATCTTTGTGACCACCGGCGGCGCGTTCGGCACCCGCACCCTCACCTACCTGATCTTCCAGCGCGTGCTGGAAAGCCAGAACGTCGGCCTCGGATCTGCCGGAGGGGTCTATGCCATCATCCTTGCCAATATCGTTGCCATCTTCCTGATGCGCATCGTCGGCAAAAACCTGGACGCGTGAGGAGGTAAGACCATGGCCCGCGCTGTCACATCCCGCCGCAAAACACTGAACACCGCCCTTGCCTGGGCCGTTGGACTGCTGATCTTTTTCCCGATACTCTGGACCATCCTGACCAGCTTCAAGACCGAGGCACAGGCGATCGCCAGCCCGCCGCTGTTCCTGAATTTCGACTGGACGCTTGAAAACTATGCCGTCGTACAGGAGCGCTCGGATTATATGCGGTTCTTGTGGAACTCGGTCATCATCGCGGGGGGCTCGACCATCCTGGGTGTGATCATCGCGGTGCCTGCGGCCTGGGCCATGGCCTTTGTGCCATCCAAGCGCACCAAGGATATCTTGCTGTGGATGCTGTCCACCAAGATGCTGCCTGCGGTGGGGGTTCTGTACCCGATCTACCTGCTGTTCATCCAACTGGGTCTGCTGGACACGCGCGGCGGGCTGGTTGTGGTGCTGATGCTGATCAACCTGCCAATCATCGTTTGGATGCTTTACACCTATTTCCGCGAAATTCCCGGCGAAATCCTCGAAGCCGCCCGGATGGACGGTGCAACGTTGAAAGAGGAAATCCTCTATGTCCTGACGCCCATGGCCGTGCCCGGCATCGCCTCGACCGTATTGCTGAACTTCATCCTGGCCTGGAACGAAGCATTCTGGACCCTGAACCTCACCGCCGTAGACGCGGCCCCGCTGACCGCCTTTATCGCCAGCTATTCCAGCCCAGAAGGCCTGTTCTTTGCCAAGCTCAGCGCGGCCTCGACCATGGCGATTGCACCGATCCTGATCCTGGGCTGGTTCAGCCAGAAACAACTTGTCCGCGGCCTGACCTTCGGCGCAGTGAAATAAGGAACACGACGTATGGGACGTATCCAACTCAAGTCTGTGACCAAAAGCTTCGGCGACGTGCAGGTCATTCCGCCGCTGAATCTGACCATCGAAGATGGTGAGTTCACCGTATTCGTCGGCCCCTCGGGCTGCGGTAAATCCACCCTTCTGCGCCTGATCGCGGGGTTGGAGGATATCACCTCGGGCTCCATCGACATCGATGGCGCGGATGCCACCGACGTACCGCCCGCCAAACGCGGGTTGGCGATGGTGTTCCAGTCCTATGCGCTCTACCCGCATATGACTGTACGCAAGAACATCGCTTTTCCGCTGCGCATGGCCAAGCTGGATCAGGCTGAGATCGACAAGCGGGTTGAAGGGGCGGCAAGCGTGTTGAACCTGACCGACTATCTGGACCGCCGCCCCGGGCAATTGTCTGGCGGTCAACGTCAACGCGTTGCCATTGGTCGCGCGATCGTGCGAGAGCCTGCCGCGTTCCTGTTTGATGAACCACTGTCCAACCTCGACGCTGCCTTGCGCGTAGGGATGCGACTTGAGATCAGCGAGCTGCACGAACGTCTGGCCACCACAATGATCTATGTAACCCATGACCAGGTCGAAGCGATGACCATGGCCGACAAGATCGTGGTGCTTCAGGCTGGTGTGATCGAACAGGTCGGCAGTCCGCTGGATCTGTATCGCACACCGCGCAACCTGTTTGTGGCGGGCTTTATCGGCTCTCCCAAGATGAACTTCATCGAAGGGGAAGAGGCCGCAAAACATGGTGCCCACACAATCGGCATTCGGCCCGAACACATCGCTGTGTCAGAAAGCCAAGGGGACTGGTCGGGGGTTGTCAGTGTTTCCGAACATCTGGGGTCAGACACGTTCTTCCACGTCCACGAGACCGGGCTGGCCGAGACGATAACTGTGCGTGCCGATGGCGAGGTCGGTTTTCGCCACGGGGACCGGATTCACCTGACCCCACGCGCGGATGTGATCCACAAGTTTGACGCCAAGGGCCTGCGGATCGAATGACACGTCTGGCCGGAAAAACCGCCCTCATCACCGGGGCCGCACGGGGCATCGGGCTGGCCTTTGCCAAAGCATATGTGGCCGAAGGCGCGCGTGTTGCCATCGCTGACATTGACGTCCAACGCGCAAAGGAAGCTGCCGAAGAGATTGGCGCGGCCGCATTGGCTGTCGAAATGGACGTGACACGCCAATCAAGCATCGACAACGCCGTCGACAAGACCATAGAACACTTCGGCCCCATCGACATCCTGATCAACAACGCGGCCATCTTCACCGCCGCACCGATCACCGAGATTGAGCGCGCCGATTATGACCGCGTGTTCGCCATCAACGTAGCGGGTGCGCTGTTCACAATGCAGGCCGTGGCGCGCCACATGATCGAACATGGCACCAAGGGCCGGATCATAAACATGGCGTCCCAAGCCGGACGCCGGGGCGAACCGCTTGTGGCCGTCTATTGCGCCAGCAAGGCAGCGGTCATCTCGCTGACCCAATCTGCGGGCCTCAACCTGATCTCACACGGGATCAACGTCAACGCGATTGCTCCCGGAGTCGTGGACGGCGAACACTGGGACGGGGTCGATGCGTTCTTTGCGAAACACGAAGGCAAACCCCCCGGCCAAAAGAAACGAGAGGTTGCAGCCGCCGTTCCCTACGGCCGCATGGGACGCGCCGAGGACCTGACGGGCATGGCGGTGTTTCTGGCGTCGGACGAGGCCAAGTACATCGTGGCTCAAACCTACAATGTTGACGGTGGAAACTGGATGAGCTGATGGATCCCGAGGCGACTGCAATCCCCCTGACAAAACTGCACCGCGACCGGTTTGCCGCTTTGCCGGCTGGTGTGAGCGCTCCGACCTATCGCAGATCAGATCTGACACCCGGCATCGTTCATATCGGCGTGGGGAATTTTCACCGCGCTCATCAAGCTTGGTACATTCACCAAATGATGCAAAACGGGCTGGCCCATGACTGGGCCATCATAGGTGCCGGGGTAAGAGATTACGACGCCGCGATGCGCAAGACGCTTATTGCACAGGACTGCCTGACAACATTGATAGAGCTTGACCCAAAGGGGATTTCTGCCGAGGTGATCGGCCCAATGATCGACTATCTACCGATCGAGCGAAATAATGCAGCCTTGATCCAAAAGATGGCCGACCCAGCCATCCGCATTGTGTCTCTGACCGTGACGGAAGGTGGCTATTTCCTGGATGCAAATACTGGTGCCTTTGACACCGACCACCCCGATCTGAAGCATGATGCCACCTACCCCGACCAGCCCCGCACGGCCTTTGGCGCTCTGGTGGCAGCGCTTGATCAACGTCGCCTGAACGGGGCTCAACCGTTCACGGCGCTCAGCTGCGACAACCTTCAAGGCAATGGTTCGATCCTGCGAAGCTGCGTTGTCGGATTGGCGCAAATGTCCAACCCTGATCTGGCCCGCTGGATTGACCAGAACGGCGCGTTTCCAAATTCGATGGTCGATTGCATCGTCCCGGCGACAACGGACCAGGTGGTATCTCAATGCCATGCGCTTGGCCTTGATGATCAGGCACCCGTTTCCCACGAAAACTTTCGCCAATGGGTGGTAGAAGACGATTTCTGCGCCGGGCGCCCCCCTTTTGAACGGGTTGGTGTAACGCTGACCCGCGATGTGCACAGCTATGAGACCATGAAGCTGCGTATTCTGAACGGTGGGCATCAATTGCTTGCGAATGTGGGTGAAGTTCTGAACGTTCCCACAATTGCCGACTGTATGCAGGATCCCGATATCGCTGCGTTTTTCAGAAAGGTTCAGACAGAAGAAATTCTGCCCCATGTCCAATCGGTCCCGGGAACAACAGCGCAGGAATACCTAAGTTTGGTCGAACAGCGATTTGCGAATACCGCAATCCATGACACCACCCGCCGCGTGGCCTTTGACGGCTCATCACGGCATCCGGGGTTCTTGCATCCGTCTTTGAACGACGCAATTGCGGCTGGATCTTCCTTGTCAGGCTTGGCACTGGCCGAAGCATTCTGGTGTCGGATGTGCGCAGGGGTTCGTGAAAACGGCTCGGAAATCGAAGCCAATGACCCTCAATGGGAAGACCTACATCAGACCGCTCGGGCCGCGAAAGCCAACCCTGAACTCTGGATCAGGAAAACGCAAAACTTTGGCGACATGACCCAGCAGCAAGGCTTTGCCAAAGCGTTTGCGCGCTGGTTGACCCTCATCTGGGGGCGTGGGTGCCGCACAGCGATCGCTGAATATACCGTTATTGGTTCTGCTTCGATCCAATAGAGTTCGCGACCGAAGATCATGCTGCGCACTCTCAGCAGGCGAACACGATTCCAACGGCGCGAGCCACGAATCCAATACGGGTTAGGCGTTGTTTCCGCGATCAAAACGCGTGCTTTGGTATCAGCGGTGGTTATCGCTGCGGATCTGTGAGCGTTGCCAACACCAATTAGTCTGAGGTCGTACTCTTCGGTCCGAGCGGTCACCGCGCTTACGCTTGGTGGTTCTCATCCGACGAACGGTCACGTTGTTGCAACGCGCGAATACGCATTCTTTGAGCCGCTTCAATATGAGCTCGCATTTCCGTTTCAGCTGCTGCACCGTTTCGTTTCTTCAACGCTGCCATGATACGTTGGTGTTCTGTGACAGCGGCCTCGGATCTTTCGCTGTCCAACAACTGTGATGGCCCGAGGATCAGCAGCGCTTTTTGCAAAGACAACATGGATTTAGCCAGAAACCGGTTCTTCGCCGCGTCCAGTAGTGTAGCGTGGAAAATACGATTAATCCGAATTGCCTCGGGGCCAGTACCCGCGTCGGCCAGGTGTTCGTTTAGGGTTTCGAGCTCGTCCAGTTCAACATCTGACGCCGCCCGCGCAGCCAACCGCGCTGCGGTTCCTTCCAAAACCGCGCGCATCTCATAGAGCTCCATGACCTCGGCATAATCCAGAAAACGCACCGTCGCGCCCTGCCTGGGAACATGCGAAACCAACCCGTCAGCCTCCAGTTGACGGATTGCCTCGCGTATCGGTGTACGACTGACACCCAGTCTCTCCGAAAGCTCTATCTCGCGAAGACGTTCACCCGGCGAAAGGCTGCCACTTCGGATTTCGTCCAGCAGGCGTTGATAGACCGAATTCCCCTGCGGGCCGTTCTGAACTGGGTCGTCTTGAAACGTCATCTTAAGACCTCTTGCGCGCGTGTGTCCTATTGCATACAAATGAATACAATATGGGTCAATAACTCTGGAACGCTCGTTTTGCCCTTCCGAACCAACGAACATTCTCTGGCCATGAAACGCGCCGTCACTTTGGGTCTGGCGCTTTTGGGGACGGCGGTTTTCTGGGTGTTGGGCTTGCCGCTGCCATTCCTATTTGGTCCGATGAGCGCGTGTCTGATTGCGGCCCTAGCCCACGCCCCGATGGAGGGTTTTGGGCAAGTTTCCATTGCCGCTCGCACCATCCTCGGGGTGGCGGTTGGCGCGTCGATCACCCCGTCACTATTCGTCGAATTACCAAAAATGGCAGCATCCGTTGCTCTTGTTCCATTCTTCATTTTGCTTATTGCGTTGGTCGGGGTGCCATTCTTTCGCAAGGTTTGGGGCTTTGATACGACCACCGCGTTTTACGCAGCCATGCCCGGCGGGTTGCAGGACATGATCATATTCGGCTCTGAGGCCGGGGCCAATCCGCGCACTTTGTCCCTGATCCATGGAACGCGTGTGCTGATAATTGTCACGCTTGCCCCGCTGTTTCTGACAGTTTTTTACGACGCGAAGCTCACAAATCCAATCGGGGAACCCGCGCTTGATCTGCCGATTCACGAGTTGGGTCTAATGGTTTTGGCGGCTTTTGTTGGCTGGAAAGGCGGAGAACGGATCGGATTGTTCGGTGCGTCCATCCTTGGCCCCATGATCGTGACCGCTGCACTCTCACTCGGTGACTTGATACACACCCGACCACCCCGAGAAGCGATTTTGATAGCGCAGTTTTTCGTTGGCTGCGGGATCGGTGTACAGTTTTTGGGTATTACCTGGGTCGAATTGCGCAGAATCGTGGCAGCAGGCGTTGCCTATGTCATTGTTCTCGCAGCACTGGCCGCCGGTTTCACTGCTGCTATTACGACGTTGGGATTTGGTCAGCCGGTCGAGGCCTTTCTGGCCTTCGCCCCTGGAGGCCAGGCCGAAATGACCGTTTTGGCAATCGTTTCAGGTGCCGATCTTGGCTTTGTGATCATACACCATCTTACCAGAATTGTACTGATAATCATCGGCGCACCGATAGCGGCCAGCCTGATCTTACGACGTTCCAAACCTCGCGATTAGTCACGCGCTCGGGCTACGACCGCAGAAACCGTGCGCCTAATTGAAAAGGTCTGAGGATTTCAGGTCAAACTCGTCGCAGATCACAAGACCTACATGCGAATGAGGTTTCAAATGAGAATGAACCAAGACGATATAACTGTCTGCAGAGCACGATTTTCCCGTTAGCTCGCGACAACCGCCATTTCTTCCAATGCATTCAAAGGAAAGTGGCGGACCGAGGAGCAACTATATATTTTTTGTAATTATTTGTCTAATTTTAATAAAAAAATTAGCCATAATACACATACCACTAAATATACCCCACTGAACATAGAATCTGGCGTTTCAAAGCCTCAGGTTCGAGCATGATACAACGACCGGTAAGACGTAATATAACAGACACTCACACAGATTGCAGCAAACGACTGCTTTGAGCCCAAAGCGGACCTTCTGTTCTGCTTCCATCGCTCAAACCTATTGTACCTCACAACGCACCTGCACGAGACGATGTGTCCATATACCCTAAGTCTGCGGAGTGGTTATGCCAGTAAGTTCAGCGATGTGGAGTTACGTTAGTCTTTGTAGCTGGGTTTAAATCGTCATTCGGGTCCGTCAAGATGCCTTCTGGAAAGGACACTGAGATAGGCCGATCTGACGTGTCCATGCAAAGCATATGATTGTTATCCCCGTCACCTAGGTTGGCGAGCGCGAGCGGCTTCACTTCACGACGGGTCTCATCAAGTGCCTCGACGGTGATAGTATATAGATCGCGTTCTGCCTCACCTGGTTCGCTGCCATCCTTAAGCGTCACACCCCCTTCCCACGTCACTCGAACCGCCTGAACGACACCTTCCGTCGGGCAGAGGCTGCCCCTGACGCGACGCGGGCCCAAATTGCCGACTAGTGTCCAGTCCTCCACGACTTCGGCCAAAACAATCGATGGCCCGTCTTCTAAGGGTATCACCGACGCACTCACTCCCTGAAAATCAAGCATGCCATCGATCGAATGCAAATGCCCGACAACGTCAACCCTAACCGGTGGGTCGCTTTCGGCGGGTCCCAATTGCCCTATCAAAAGAACCGTGCGCAACTCCCCAGGGTCTGTAGCTGGGAGCACGGACGCGCAGTGCATCTTCCCCGACGCGCCTGACCGAGTTGTGACTTTAAAATCCCCGGCCTGCATAGTCGCGATGTCTATCTCAGTAGAAAAGATCACGGGCATTCCGGTGTTGCCCTCAGACCCTCTGCAAATCACATTTGAGACGCGCGGAAGTGCGTCAAGGCCGTGGAAGGCCGAGAGGAGTTTAGCGGATTGGCCGTTAACTTCTCTAGGCAGGTCAGCATCTGCCGTCGCATCAATAAAGTCGCGATTGGATATGTTGTCGGTCCAAGACCCCGGTCCATACATTATGAACCAAATAACACCGGCGATGATTGCCGCCGTCACACCCAACAAGCCGGCGATGATGGTCCGTTTCGGAATGCCCTTGATCACACAAGTTACCTCTGCACGTTGTGAGTTGCGGATACAATTCTTACCGCAAGCTTCCTGTGCCTAGAAGAACAGTCTGGTAAGAAACCGCAAGAGTAGCGAAACAAGCTCAATTGCTATTGAGTATATACTCGTGAAGACTTCAGTTGAGCAGAAGCATCGCCAATTGCATTGACCGTACTTACACAACTGAACGGCCGCATCGTTTCCAAAGCGGTCACTGAAATGCGACAAATATAGCATTCCGTTTCTTTTGCTTTAAGGAATAGCTGCAATGCGGCATAATGATGGTGCATGTGCGAAAAAGCCTCTTGGAGCTTCGGTAGTGCCTAAGAAAAAAATTGATATCGCTCTTCAGGGTGGTGGATCGCATGGTGCGTTCACTTGGGGTGTTCTGGATCAATTGCTACAGCTTGAAGACATTGAAATAGTCGGCATTTCTGGCACCAGTGCCGGGGCAATGAATGCCGTCGCCCTAGCACAGGGCCTAACACAGGCTGGGCCTGAGGGCGCTCGCAACTTGCTTAGGCACTATTGGACACAGGTGAGTCGGGCCAGCAGGGCGAGTCCATACAAAAGAACTCTGTGGAACAGGTTGCGAGGCGATTGGAGCCTGGAGCATTCTCCCGGTTTCATCATTTCCCAGTTTACACGTCAAATGGCGTCACCGTATCAGTTCAATCCGCTCAACATTAATCCCTTGCGGGACCTTGTGCGGGAATGCTTCGATTTTGAAGCTATCAATTCAGCAGAAGGGCCGCGCATCTTTCTATCCGCAACAAATGTGCGGACCGGGCGCCCCAAAGTCTTTCGCCAACCCGATCTGAGTGCAGATGCGGTCATGGCGTCGGCATGCCTTCCGCATGTCTTCAAAGCTGTGGAAATCGACGGAGAGGCGTACTGGGATGGCGGATACATGGGTAATCCACCGCTCTTCCCTTTGGTAGACGAGACCGAGGCGCGAGACATTGTCATAGTTCAAATTAATCCGTTCGAACGCGCGGAAATTCCCACAACGCCCTATGAGATCGAAAATCGCCTTAACGAAATTACATTCAACGCAAGCTTGATGAAAGAATTACGCTCTCTGGGATTCCTCTGGGAGATTATAGAACACGACAATCTGGATCGCGCGGCTTACCGCGATGGGCGCTTGCACAGGATCCATGCATCTGGGGCTATGTGTGACCTCGGCGTTTCCAGCAAGATGAACGCCGAGATGGCCTTTCTGGACCACCTTTTCGAAATCGGGCGTAGAACTGCAAGCGAGTGGGTGAACTCAGAGTGGCCAGAAGTTGGAAAGACCGCAACGTGGCGGCCAAGAGAGATTTTTGAAGAAAGCCTCCAGCCGGCGCATCTAGCTGAAGGCACCAGTCGGGAGCCTAAGAAATGATGGATATTGCTTCTGTTCTACTCGCGCTCTTGTTGCTCATGTATTTTGCGTTCCGGGGTGTCACGCTGCTGATATTGGCACCACTTCTAGCTTTGCTGGCTGCTGCTTTGACGGGCGCACTACCACTGCTGGCCAGCTTCACGCAGATTTTTATGACGAATACAGGCGATTTTATAATTTCATTTTTTCCGCTGTTCTTTCTTGGTGCGATCTTCGGCAAGTTAATGGATGACAGCGGCTCGGCGCGTTCGATCGCACATTGGGTGATTGCAAAGCTTGGCGCTGACAAAGCCATTCTGGCGGTCGTCTTGTGCTGTGGCGTACTAACCTACGGTGGAGTCTCGCTCTTCGTGGTGGCATTCGCAATCTATCCGATCGCAGCCGCTCTCTTCCGTGACGCGGATATTCCCAAACGGCTTATTCCCGGAGCGCTCGCGCTTGGCGCGTTCACTTTCACGATGTCGGCTCTACCTGGTACTCCTGCGATTCAGAACGCCATCCCGATGCCATTCTTCGGAACCACAGCCTTCGCCGCACCGGGTCTCGGGATCATCGCGGCCGCCATCATGGCTGGCCTAGGAATGGCGTGGCTCAACCGCCGCGCGTCCCGTGCAGAAGTTGCCGGTGAAGGATATGGACAACACGATGAGGTGCTTCCCGAACTGGACAGTGAGATGCGCGCGCGATCCCAAGGCGAAGGCTTCGACTTGAACGAAATTGAACCAACCAATATGCCTCATACGAGTGAACCAAGCTTCGCGCTGGCGATCACCCCGGTAGTGCTTGTGGTCGTGGTTAACTTCCTCTTCATCCAGGTGGCCGTTCCGCGTTTTGACACCAGTTACCTTGCCGAACCGTTGTTTGGACAGACAACCATTGAGGCCGTACGTGGGGTTTGGTCAATCATTGTCGCACTCACCACTTCGATCCTGTTCCTGCTCGCAACAAATTGGACCCGTCTGGCAAGCGTCAAAACGAGCCTCAACAAGGGGGCTGATGCGGCCGTATTGCCGATCTTCAATACAGCCAGTCTCGTGGGTTTTGGTGCCGTTATAGCGGCACTACCGGTTTTTCAGGCGATCACAAATGCCATGCTCGGGTTGAGTGAGGGCAATCCACTTGTTGCCGTGGCGGTTTCTGTTACGACGCTCTCAGCAATCACGGGTTCTGCATCTGGCGGTATGAGTATCGCTCTTGATGCATTAGGTTCAGAATTTGTCGAACTTGCCGCCGCAACCAATACCTCTTTGGAAGCCATGCATCGCGTCACATCTGTCGCTTCGGGCGCCCTCGACGCCTTGCCCCACAACGGTGCGGTAATCACGGTGCTCGGGATTTGTGGACTGACTCATCGAGAAGCCTATGGTGATATATTCGTAGTTGCTGTTCTGGTACCGATGATTGCATTGATCGCGATCATCTTGCTTGGCACTTTCCTCGGTGGGTTTTGAAGCCTCACAAGGTAGTGGTCGCAATCATGACAATGATCGAAAATACAGCAAAGCTAGTCGCTGGTATCGTCGACGCAGGTGTTATCGTCCTTCTAATAGGCGGTCTTGGCTTCCTGCTCGCCCAATGCGTCAAATCATGGATCAATGGTACAGGCCGAGAAGCCATTTTCGTGAAATTGAGGCTCAACCTAGGCCAACTGATTTTGCTTGCGCTTGAGTTTCTGATTGTCTCGGACATATTGCACAGCATCGCCCATCGGTCTCTTGAGGAACTTGGTGTACTTGGCGTGATCGTTCTTATCAGGATTCTGCTTGCATATTTTCTTGATCGGGAAATTAGTCGCCTTTCGTCAAGCGGCAATTAGCCAAACGAAATAGCTAAATGTCTGCTTTGTCCTGCCGATTCAACTGATCGCCGCAACACACTCTTGGAACTTCTCTGCGGGTGAGAA
>NZ_WQAG01000039.1:0-1006 GCF_013031565.1 Ruegeria sp. HKCCD7255
TACTTCAAAATTTAGTTTGCTAAGGTCGCTGCTATCATAATGCTGGAATGAAAAACGGCGGTATCTACTGGCATAAAGCTCATTGCTCCAGTCACAAAACTGTCATATGCATGACGAAATCGCAAATCGATGAAATGAGTGATGCTGGAACTTATCGATAAGCCTGTGATAGCCAAAGGCAATCGTCAGCATGTCTATGCGCACCCCTACGACTCAACTCTTCTGGTCAAAGTGCCGCAGCCGGGCACATTTGACGCTCAAGGCCATCTCCCAAACACAGGTTGGATCGAACGAAAAATTCGCCGAGCGACCATGTACAGTGGCTTCCTGAGAGAGTTCCGCGAGTACCTTGAACTGAAAGCTCGTCTACAAGAACCTGGAGCACTTTTACCGATCTGCGAAGTGCATGGTACGACGCCAACTGATCTGGGTTTAGGGCTGGTTTATGGTCGCATTTCTGATTCCGACGGAAATTTACCACCAACACTTCATGAAATGATCCAATCAGGCCGTCTGGAACCTCTGCACTTGAAATTGCTGAATGAGTTTTTCGATACGTTGATCAAAAACCATGTCGTGCTTAGTAACAAGAACCTAAGCAATATAGTGTTCCAAAAGCAAAAAGATGGCTTTGGTAGATTTGTTTGGATAGACAGTTTTGGCTGCAAACAGCTTGTACCTCTGCGCAAATGGTCGAAATGGTTGAACACCCGCGGCTTGAACAAAGTGCGGAAGCAAGTAGTCGGTCATGCGGAACGAGCTTTGACAAAAGGCCATAAAGAAGGTGGATCGGCGGACACATAATGACTTCGGCTTGCATCCGCTCACGACGCCTACGATGTCTTCAATATTTGTAACCTGCACCCCTTGGAGCCCGCGTTTCCTAGTTAGCTCCGTTCAGTGTTTGGTCCTCTCTTGACCGTTGGTGATACTCCCACGGTGTGAGCCCGTCGAGCCCAAAGTGCCAGATGCTGCAGCCCGCGCTAACGACGGCAATGCGCAGAAA